>CAXRJJ010000134.1:0-19408 GCA_964230945.1 Yoonia sp. | reverse complement strand
GAGATTCTAGCCGTTCCTTTGCTCGAATGTTGCGTTCACTGTATACCCTTTTCACTTCCAAAGACTGTTCCATGGTTGAAATAAATCCACTGGTTAGGACAAATGATGAAGAGATATTGGCTCTAGATGCCAAGATCAGTTTCGATGAGAATGCTTCATTCAGACACAAGGACATATTTGAGGGTATGAGAGATAAATCTGAGGAAGAAGAAACCGAAATTCTTGCTGATGAAGCCGGACTTTCCTACGTCAAACTGGATGGTGAAATCGGCTGTCTCGTGAACGGTGCAGGATTAGCCATGGCGACAATGGATGTCATCAAATTGTACGGAGGAGAACCTGCAAACTTCCTTGATGTAGGTGGTGGAGCCAATGAAGAGCAGGTAAAGACTGCTTTCAACATCATACTAAGTGATTCCAATGTAAAGGGTATTCTCATCAATATTTTCGGAGGAATCATGCGTTGCGATATCATAGCGAGAGGTGTTCTGGCTGCTACCGAATCCATGGCTCTAGAAGTTCCATTAGTAGTCAGGTTATCTGGAACCAACTATCAGGAAGGAAGAGAGATACTCGCTGCCAGCACCCTAAACATCCATACTGCTGAAACACTTGCTGAAGGTGCCAAACTAATCGTCGAACTCATTGGAGGTGAGCAATGATGGCAATCTGGATTGAAGAGAATGCAAAGGTCATAGTTCAGGGAATAACTGGCAAGCAAGGATTGTTTCATACTGAGAAGATGGTCGAATACGGCACCGATATCGTAGGTGGTGTTACTCCAGGTAAGGGAGGGCAAACTGTTCTCGATGATAGACCGGTTTTCAACAGCGTAATCGAAGCGATAGAAGCCACAAACGCTGATGCAAGTGTCATTTACGTCCCACCACCATTCGCCGGAGAAGCGATAATGGAGGCTGCAGATGCTGTCGATCGATGTAAAGGTGAAGGGGTAGTCATATGCATTACAGAAGGAATACCGACTCTAGATATGGTAAGAGCAGTAGATTATGTCAATGATAGACCAGGGGTTCGATTGATTGGACCGAATTGTCCGGGAATAATTACTCCCGGTGAGGAAGGTGGAGCAAAGATTGGAATCATGCCGGGACATATTCATGCTAAAGGAAGAATTGGTATCGTTTCAAAATCAGGAACTCTAACCTACGAGGCAGTTGCCCAGACAATGAGTATTGGAGAGGGACAATCAACCTGTGTAGGCATAGGAGGTGACCCTGTGAATGGAACTGGCTTCATCGATTGTCTTAGCGCATTTGAGAATGATCCCCAGACCGAAGCGATTGTCATGATTGGGGAAATAGGAGGTAGCGCGGAAGAAGATGCTGCCGCTTGGGCTTTGAACAATGTCAGCAAGCCGATAGTTGGATTCGTTGCTGGTGCAACTGCACCACCTGGAAAGAGAATGGGACATGCTGGAGCAATCATCTCTGGCGGTAAAGGAACTGCAGCAGAGAAAATCAAAGCATTCGAAGAAGCGGGTATCTACGTAGCCAACGATCCTAGTGAGATTGGATCTGTACTACTCAAGGCCCTTGAAGAATCAGGACTGCGATAATCATCGAGGCGGACCCTTACGTGGACCCTTGGGGGGACCACCGCTCTTTGGAGGGCCACCTTTGGAAGGGCCGCCCGGGGGACCGCGACTTGGCCCACCAGGGGGACCGCCTTTGGAAGGACCACCGCCAGGAGGACCACCGCGAGAAGGACCGCCGCCAGGAGGACCACCGCGAGAAGGACCGCCGCCAGGAGGACCGCCGCGAGAAGGACCGCCACCAGGCGGACCACCGCGAGAAGGACCACCCCCAGGCGGACCACCGCGAGAAGGACCACCACCAGGAGGACCGCCGCGAGAAGGACCGCCACCAGGGGGACCGCCGCGAGAAGGACCACTGCCAGGAGGACCGCCGCGAGAAGGACCACCGCCAGAAGGACCGCCGCCAGGAGGACCACCGCGAGAGGGGCCACCGGGACCTCTAGGGCCACCTCGCGAACCGGGTCCAGGAGGTCCCGATTCTTCTTCATCGTCCTCGAAAACTGCGCCACAGTGCGGGCACTCATTATCCGATTCCTTGACCAAACCGCTACACATCTCACATGCGAACATCTCTTCGTCTGATTCTTCTTCTGCAGAACCGCTGTCTGCATTTCCATGCACCAATTCGACTTCGCCATCCTTGGAGCGGTAAAGATTGACTTCCGCAGACATATCCAAACCCTTGAGTGCTAACTCAGTAGAAATCGCATGTTCGAAAGCCTGAGCGAGATCTTGTGGAGTATCTAGAACTCGACCATCATCAACATATGTGACATTCACAGTCAATATGTCATCAGCAGATCGCGACTGAGGAGTTTCAACCGCAACACCTCTCTTACGTGCTACTCTGCGAACTGAAACTTCTGCCATGCGGCGAAGCAGATTAGAATCCGGCCCCTTCTTATCATCCTCTTTTCCTATAGCATCTTTGAGAAATTCTTCAGCCTTGCTCTTTTCAGCCTGAAGATGTGAAGGTAATTCCCCACTAATCTGAGCAAGTACCGAAGACGCCGATTCCTGATTCATCTGTAGCCATTGACTACGCCGCTGATTCTTGACCTCCTTCTCTGCCACACTTAGTCGGTTCACCATCTCATCCGTTGGACTAACAGACGGGTTGTGAGTTGATTGTAAAGACTCAGGAGTAAGGCCTGGGTCACCGAATCCCATAGCCGGAAGTGAGGCTGCATTGGGGTCTTGCAACGGGAAATTCGGGTCTATCGGGAGATTAGGATCGATACCTGGTACATTTGCAATCGGTTGATCGAATGGAAGTGGCTGGGCAGACATCTGATCTAGAATGGAAGCCGGAAGCCCTCCACCGATTGGGTCAGCAGCGGATGGCAAACCCTGATCTACTGGCTGTTGCAGATTCTGTTGCGATATCTGACTCATCAATTCAGAAGGAAGGCCAGACTGCTGCCCTTGCTCTCTCTGTTGACGAATCGCCTCCCCACTGACAACACCAAAACCGCGCCCTCCAGAGACCTCCGCACCGGACAAACCGGTCTGCGTTGGCATGCTGGCTTTGGACAAATCTTGACGCGAGCCACACTCGGTACAGAATATGCTGTCATCAGGGATTTCCGCAGAACATGATGTGCAATGCATACCCCAACCCTGAACCTTCCTGCATTAGGCCCTTGTAAAACGCTTGCTACGCAAGACCATCTCTGAAGTGGGGAATTTGCACTGTTTCAAACATACTCAGCAAACCCAAAGCATGACAAGATTTGTTTCACCTTTGGGATTCGGAAGAACGAGAGAGATGCCTAGAATCGTTGTAATTGGAGGTGGCCTAGCCGGAATTTCCGCTGCTTTGGCTCTGGCCGATGACGATTCCTCTAACGAAATAGTACTAATTGAAGCTCGAAATCGCTTAGGAGGGAGAGTTTCTAGTGTCAAGGACCCTGAAACAGGAATCGAGTTGGACAATTGCCAACATGCTTGTTTTCGTGTTTACGGACGCTTTCTGCAACTACTGGCAAGATCTCAGGCGCATCAGAGTATCAAACTACAAAGCAGAACCTCATTGCCATTCATGAATATCCCCGAAGGAAGAATCGCTGCATTGAGAGATGGTAGGCTGAAGCCACCGAATCACATGCTAGGGTCGATGCTAGGTTTTCCGTTTCTCAATCTAAAGGACAAGGTTCCAATGCGAAAGGTCATCAAAGAATTGGCGAGCATGGATGAAGAACAGATTTTAGCACTTGATTCTATAGACTTCAAATCTTGGCTTGAAGAGCGTGGGCAAACCAAGAAAGCGATCGAACGATTCTGGGGATTCTTCGTTTTGGCTGCACTAAATACAAGAATTGAGGAAGCCAGTACCAAACTATCCGCTTTCCTCTTCAAGAAGGGTCTATTCAGTGACTCTCATTCCTTTGACGTTGGAGCCTTCACCTCAGATTTGTCGGATTCAATACATCCCCAATTTGAGAAAGCAATGCTAGAAGCCGGGATTGAGGTAAGAACCTCTGAATCAGCCAATTCACTGATCTGGGATAGTGTTTGCAAAGGAGTTAACACTAACAAGGGAACGATAGAATGTGATTCAGTGATTATAGCACTTCCACATCACCTAACTGCTAGGTTGTTGAATGATTCAAATGCCCCTGGAAATGTCAAAGACATTGCAAAAATGGCGGATGAATTGCAGTACCGCTCCCTAATTGGCATTCATGCAATACATCCGCAACCAGTATTACCAGAAGATTTCACTTTCGCAGTCTGCTTAGAACAAAATGTAATCCAAATGCTGTTCAACAGAAATGCGGAACTCGATGAAGAAAATTGCCTTGATCCTAATTCACAATGGGTTTCAGTTCCTGTCAGCGCTGCTGATGAATTCCTAAATTGGGACGATGAAAAGTTCAGACAAGAATATGTGAACGTTGTGAAAAACACATTCCCTGAATCTTGGTGTGAGCCTACTACATTCAAAGTAATCAAATCAAAGAAAGCGACTTTTGCAGCTACTGTTGACAGCAACAAAAACCGCCCCAAACAAGATGCCATAGCAGAAACAGGGGTCTATCTCGCAGGAGCATGGACAGATACCGATTGGCCATCAACAATGGAAGGTGCAGTAAGAAGTGGGTTGCTGGCAGCATCGAACCTAATGGCCAAAGATTGGGATGCGGATGATAACTGGCAAGGTTGGCCTTTGCCACCAACAAGAAATGATCCCGAATGGAGGGTATGGTGATCGAATGTCAGAGAAATTTGAATGGGGTGAACACAGCATCGAAGGGGATGCCGTAGAATTAGCCGGATATGATACCTATAGAACAATAGATGAGGCTGAAGAACACTGCTCCAATATCGCTAGAAGCCACTATGAGAACTTCGTTGTTTCAAACTGGTTCACTCCACCCGAAGTCAAGCAACACATCGAAAATATCTACGCATTTTGTAGATATGGAGACGATTTAGGCGATGACGCACCATTCCCTCCTGAACAACGCCTGCAATTGTTGAACGAATGGGAGAGCGACTTGAAGAGAGCAGCGGAAAATGACTGGAGTGGAAAGCCAAGGCACCCAATACTAACCGCCGTGCAAAGAACTGCCGCGCATCATTCAATTCCTGTTGAACCATTCATCAGGTTGATTCATGCATTCAAGATGGACCAGACAAAGACTCGATACAATAACTGGGAAGAATTACGGGAATATTGCATTCACTCAGCCGACCCTGTTGGACACCTCTTCCTATATGTCTACGGACACGATGATGAAGAGATGAGGGTATTGGCCGACAACACCTGTACGGCCTTGCAATTGGCAAACCATTGGCAGGATGTTTCCCGAGATTTAGAGCAAGATAGAATCTATGTGCCACTCGATGAAATGGAACAATTCGGCTATACTCTGGAGATGTACCAAAACAAGGAAGTCAACGAGGCTTGGAGAACACTGATCAAGCATCAAGTCGACAGGGCTCAGAAGATGTTTGATGACGGGAGAAAACTATGGGAAAAGGTGGACCCTAGACTTGCAGTGGACCTCAGGATGTTCACCATGGGTGGCGAAGCAGTGTTGCGTTCAATACGCAAACAGAATTACAATACCTTCGCAAAAAGACCGCGTGTCAGTAAGCTGAAACAAGTCAGATTATTCATCTCAACATGGCTCGCCTGGAAGCGTGCCGTAAGACGCCACAAGCGTAGTAAGAAAATACTCACATAACCGGTGGCCTGAAAGAGGGGGACTGGTACGGATGAACGGTTGAGATGTTAGAGAGAGGGGATCGCAAGGGGTTACTTACTCCCCTTTTGGGCGCTGCCCCAACTCGCCGAAGCGAGCAGGTCCCTCGGATGAGTGCTCTCGACAGACTTCGTGCAGCTGTGGTTCTCACCAAGGACGCTGTGAAGGCCGTATCGATAACCGCAATGGAGGCACTAAGAGAAGGTGCGAACTTCATTGGAATCACCGGACCTCAAGATGAACTCAAGGATCCCTTTGAGCATCTAGATGCACCAATATGGGCGTCTCCGCCTCCTGCAGAATTGACAGAATTAGCGTACAAATACTGCGAAGAGTTGACCATTAGAGAGGCTGGGAACTTCCATCACTCCTTCAAGTATCTCCCAGACGATCAAAGATTGGCTATGTGTGCTGTGTATGCATTTTGTCGTAGAGCGGACGATATCGCAGATGGAGATTGGGCTGACAGATTCCCTGGCTCTCTTGGAAATGAAGATCCAGAGGCAGAAGCATACAGAACTCGCCTTGAGGAATTGTATGCCAAGAATACGGTGATTGACAAAGATGCTTACAGGAATAAAATGGCGCAGTTATTCTTCTTCCGCAAGAAACTCTCCACCTGCTACAATGAACTATCCAGTACGGATCCAGTTTTCCTGGCACTAAAGGACACTGTCAAGCGATATAATATCGACCGAGTTTACTTCGATGACCTGATTTCAGGCATGGAGGAGGACCTCTTCGTCAACCGCTACAAGACCTTCGATGACCTCTATCTCTACTGCTATAGGGTAGCGAGCGTAGTGGGCCTGATGTGTATCGAGATTTACGGTTATGATGATGAAAGGGCCAAGAGATATGCTGAGTCATGGGGTATTTTCATGCAATTGACCAATGTACTCAGGGATATCGGAGAAGATATTGCCAGAGACAGAGTATACCTTCCTTCTGAAGAACTATCTTCCAATGAGATCGATGAATTGGATTTCGTAGAAGGCAAGGTATTGCTCAACAAACATTGGGAACCTTATGCTCGAGAATATGCCAAGAGGGCGCGAACCTATCTGAAGGAAGCACGCAAATTGCTACCTCTGCTGCCCCGTAGAGCAAGATATTCTCCTGCAGCGATGATTGCATTCTATGAAAAAATCCTCAATCGCATCGTCAAGCGCCAAGGAGACGTGTTCACAGAGCGCGTTAGATTGTCCAAGCCACAGAAATTATTCCTCGCAGCAACAGTTTATGTTCGATATAGAATATTGCCTAGATTCATGTCTCCCCTATGGGACGGACTAGCCAAAGTGGGAATTCTACCCAAAGTCTGAGCCAATTATCAGACCGCAGTATTGAAGCAACTCCTACCGCTCATCGTAGCGTGGACAACAGTTCAGCCGACCTGCAGCGCTATCAGCGCCTGACACCTTTCAAGATCAGAGACGTGTTGATTGTCGCCTCGCCATTTGACAACTATGTGCTCGAAGAATCAGGCCACCTATCGGACTTAATTGCCAAGGAATACAACGAACTCAATCTTACTCAGGCCCCAAGATTCATCCATTCGCCTAATGCAGAAGATGCCCTAACTTTGTTGCGAACATGGAATTTTGACCTAATCATTACAATGGCTAGAATCGGATCGATGAAGGTTCATGATTTCGCACAACGTGCTGCTGATTTACAGCCTGGTGTCAAAGTTGTACTGCTGGCCTATAATACGCGAGAATTGGCCACACTAAGGGGTGGGGCTGGAATTGAGCGAACATTCGTTTGGCATGGAGATAGCCGAATTATTCTCGCAATCTGTAAATTGATGGAAGACATGAAGAATGCACATAATGATGTCACAAATGGAGATGTACAGGTCATTCTATTGGTTGAAGATAGTCGGAGATTCTATTCATCATACCTACCAATTCTCTATAGAATGCTTGTTGAGCAAACTAGTCACTTGATGTTCAAAGGTGCTAATCAAGAAGAAAAGATGTTGCGCCTCAGAGCAAGAGCCAAGATATTGTTAGCCACTGATTACGAAGAAGCAATGCTTCATCTGGAACGCTATGAAAAGAACATAATCGGCGTGATTACAGATGGAAGATTTCCCAATGCTGATGGAGACATCGACAATGCTGGACTTGATCTAGTCAAGGCAGTTAGGCAGAAGCAACCGCACATGCCAATCCTCTTCCAATCGAAGAATTTGGAACTACAACCTTTGGCAGAAGAACTTGGAACCACATTCCTCCACAAAGAAGATCGGGCCCTACATCGAGGAATTGAAAGATTCATGAAACATGAGATGAGTTTTGGAGACTTCGTCTTTCGCGATGATAATGGGGAAGAAATTGCTAGAGCATCAGACCTTAGTGAGCTACGTAAAGTACTGAAAGTAGCCCCTATAGAATCAGTGGTTAATCATGCAGAAAGAAACCACTTTTCACATTGGATGCGTACCCGTACTGAGTTCAATCTTGCAGCAAAGATTAGACCCCGTAAACGAGGAGATTTTCCAGAGGATGAAGGTATTCGCAATTACCTCATTCAAGAGATTGAGGCCTTCCTTGCCGATAGAAGAGCCAGGCAGGTACGAAATTATGAGAAAGGTCTAGAGAAGGTTGGAGGATTCCAAAGGTTGGGAAGCGGTACTCTCGGAGGAAAGGGCAGAGGGCTGGCCTTCTTCTACACCAAGATGCCGGACTTGGGGATCGCAGAACGTTTTCCCGATGTGGATATCGTAGTGCCAAAAAGTCTAGTCATTGCAACTGACGTCTTCGAAGAATTTGTCGAGCGAAATTCGCTGCAACACTTCTCTTCAGAGGAGCACGAGGATCATGAGGTGCAGTCGGCTTTCTTAGCAGGAGAATTTCTTGAGGAAGAGGAAGAGATATTACGCAGAATTCTAAGTATCGTAGATTGGCCTTTGGCTGTACGTTCATCAAGTCTGCTTGAAGATGCCTTGCACCAGCCATTCGCAGGAGTATACGACACGTTCTTCCTTCCTAATGACCATGAAGACCCAAATGTTCGCGCAAGTCAATTGTCTGATGCAATAAAATTGGTGTTTGCATCAACTTACTCAAAGAGGTCGAAAGCCTATGTTGCGGCTACTCCAAACTCAATCGAAGAAGAAAGAATGGCAGTTGTGGTTCAAGAACTGGTAGGTAGCAAACACGAAGGAATGTTCTACCCACTAATTTCTGGGGTTGCTAGAAGCCGCAATCACTACCCGGTAGCACCGATCAAATCTGAAGATGGGGTCGCAGCAATAGCTCTAGGCCTTGGTCTTACTGTGGCAGATGGCGGTAGATGTCTACGTTTTTCTCCCGCTCACCCCAAACGGATCTTACAATTGTCCTATTCTAACTCAGCATTGAATGAAGGTCAAACCAGTTTCTGGGCCCTGAAGATGGGACTTGAAGAAGAATCCAGAGGAGTTGAGATTACAGAAATGTTAGCGCATGAAGAGTTATCCAAGGCTGAAGGGCACGGTCGCCTAGCAACAATTGCATCGACATATGTTGCTTCTGACGACCGCATGTTCGATGGTATTGCCAGAGATGGACCACGCATCTTGACTTTTCACGGCCCGCTGAAAAGAGGGAGTTTCCCACTTCCTGAAATTCTCAACCACGTATTGTCGACTTGCGAAGAGCACCTGTCGTGTCCAGTCGAAATTGAATTTGCTGTTGATTTTGACAACGAAACTGGGCGTAGGAGTTTTTCACTACTACAGTTGCGACCGTTACTCTCGGTAGGTGTCGATATTGATGTAGACCTTCAATCACTAGACAAGGAACAAATCATCTGTGCAAGTAGCCTCTCTTTGGGAACAGGAATCATCGAAGGGATTCGGGACGTAGTATATGTCAATCCAAGTCAGATGAACAGGATGCGTACTAGAGATATTGTTCCTGATATCGAACGCGTAAACGCCACTCTAAATCAACAGAATAGACCGTATATTTTGATTGGACCTGGCCGCTGGGGCTCCTCCGATCCAAGCCTCGGTATTCCAGTTTCTTGGGACCAAATCAGCGGGGCTAAAGCCATTGTTGAGGCACGAATGGGTGATATCCATGTCGAGCCAAGCCAAGGTTCACACTTCTTCCAGAACATAGTTTCCTTCAACGTGGGATACCTTACAATTACCTCACAGGATGATGATGTGGATTGGCAATGGCTGGACTCGCATGATGCAGAATTTGAGAATGGTCCGCTTAGGCATATTTCTCTTGACAAAGAAATCAGAGTCCTATTGGATAGTAGAGATGGAGAAGCCGTCATCGACAAGGGCTGAGTTCCGGCGGATTCATCAATGAGAATCAGGGCGAAGGAATTGGAGGGGTTACTATCAGAGTCGCAGTTCTCAAGGAAGACAACTGTCAACCCAAGAAGTGCATGTCTGAATGCCATGCATTCTGCCCGCCCGTACGCAATGGTGTTGAATGCATAATTCTCGATGAGAAGAGTGGTAAGCCACACATCTCCGAACCACTTTGTATCGGCTGTGGGATATGCATCAACAAATGCCCACACGATGCATTGATCATTACCCAACTACCGAGTGAATTGGAAGAAGACAAGATACACAGATACTCGATGAATGGTTTCAGACTATTCCGACTACCAACCCCTTCAAAGGATCAAGTTGTAGGAATTCTAGGGCCAAATGGTATGGGTAAATCAACCGCACTGAACATTTTGTCTGGTCAATTGATTCCGAATCTAGGAGATTGGGAAGCAGAAGAATGTTGGTGGGAAGACGTAATCGAAAGTCTACCACGTGGTGAATTGCGCGACTTCCTCTCACAAATGTGTGAAGATGGAGTGAAGATTGCCGTCAAACCTCAGAATGTTGACCACCTTCCAAAAGTTGTGAAAGGAGCAGTTGGTCAATTGTTGGAAGGGGTTGATGAACGCGGAATCAAAGATGAGATGGCAGAAAAGATGGGGCTTTCTCATCTATTGGAGCGTGAATTGAAGCAATTATCTGGTGGAGAACTGCAAAGAGTTGCAATCTGTGCAACCATGCTTAGAGATGCAGATGTCTACTTCTTTGACGAACCATCCTCATACCTCGATATTCATGAAAGAATGCGAATGGTTCGAATGATTCAGGAATTGGCCCAAGACAGGAGAGTTCTGGTCATAGAACACGATCTAGCTATTCTAGACGTACTTTGCGACCTGATTCACATTGTCTACGGTGAGAAAGGAGCATTCGGTATCTTCACTCCTGCTCGTTCAACCCGTACAGCGATAAACGTCTATCTCGATGGATTCCTACCTGAACAGAATGTCAGAGTAAGGGACAAACCAATCGTCTTCCATAAGCAGGGAGAGAGGCTGGGAGAGAAAGGTATGCCAATTTTATCCTGGGGTGGAATGGAGAAAAAATTGGGAGATTTCCAACTGCGAACCAGTGAAGGCCAGATTCATCGTTCTGAAGTTGTTGGCGTAGTAGGAGCGAATGGAACTGGCAAAACTACCATGGCCAAATTGATAGCTGGAGAAATGGAATATGACGCAGGGTGGATAACTGCGGAGGCAAGCATCTCCTACAAGCCACAACATATCAGCGTCGAGCACGACTTGAAAGTCAGGGAATGGTTGGATGCGGAACTTGGACCTTCATGGAGAAGCGGTGAATTCCAAGTCAATGTAGTGCGAACTCTAGGAGTGGAGAAACTATTGGAAAAGAAGAGCGATACCCTCAGCGGTGGTGAGTTACAGGCTGTCAGTATCGTGCTATGTCTTGGAAGAGAAGCTGATCTCTATCTTCTGGACGAGCCGAGTGCCCATCTAGACGCAAATGCTAGAATGGAAGCCGCAAAGGCGATTCGAAGAACCATGGAGGCAAACGAGAAATCAGCCTTGGTTATTGATCACGATGTATACTTCATCGACATCGTTAGTGATTCCCTACTAGTCTTTGATGGAGAGGGAGGTAAGCATGGACTTGCCGAAGGTCCATTTGAATTGAGAAAGGGTATGAATCGATTCCTCAAGGATGTCAACATCACATTTCGCCGAGACCACGATTCTATGCGCCCCCGAATCAACAAACCCGAGAGTCGAAAAGACAGGGAACAAAGAGCAAGTGGAGATCACTACGCCTACAATGCCTAATCAGGCCTTAGGGCGGTGTGTCTTCTTAGACCAAGAGAACTTACGCAGCCTAGCGGTCTTGCCAAATCCACAAGAGGCACAAACGGACTTTCTCTTGTGATAAGCATGGCGTCCACAACGTCGACAACGGAAGTGGGTGGACTTCTGCCTCTTACCCATTGAAGGAGTACCCTTGCTCACATCATCACCTCTAGACGAGGCGCCGACCGACCGCCCGTATATGAAGACAACGACGCAGGTAGAAACGGGAAATTCTAGATTTACCGTTATTCTTCCTCAAATATTGGAGGGTCATCGAATCTAGTAATTATTGCAAATGCGGTTCCAATTACCAAACCTAAAGCGATAAACAAAGCACTGCTGATGACCAATAACTGTACCACATTGTAAAGAATCTGTGCCATTGCTGAACCATTGCTCTCTAACAACAAATCTCCTCGGAAAGAAAGTACCCCTAGGGTCAATGCTGCACCAACAGTTGCCATCGCCAACATCGCCATCACTGGAGACAGGGGCCGTTCTCTAGAATCGGCATAGAAGAGCATTGCCACTGCCAGTAAAGCAGATGCTACAGTGAAACTAGTCAACAATGAATTTGCAAAGCGCTTGAAACTCTCGCCTATGTCTCCCAATCCAAATAGGATGATTACTAGAATTAGCAAGGCCATGCAACCCAACACCGGCAGTAGCAATAATGGCCATCGGCGACGGGAGGTAAGTGGAGTCATTCTCCTCCGCCTCCTGTATTCTTCTCAATGATATTCTTGATTTGCTCCTTCTCGGCATCGTCTAGGGCGGCTACCATCTCTGGTTCAGGTAATCGCTTTTCATATTGAGCAATCACGAAAGCGACTGTCAATACGGCAGCAACTATACCCAGAGTCGTCCCCAATAAATCGGCTATTGCCAACCACAATTGTGTACGCATCTGTTCAGCGTCGGTCAACTCTCCATCCAATTGTAATACCACCAACAATCCTACAAAGAAAAGCAATGAGAAGAACCCCATTAGTCCTGCCTCCTTAGTTCTGTTTTCACCAGCCATCAGCATCGCGCCGATGACGAATGAGGACAATAGGAAAACCGACAGAAGGAATGTAGGCCACCACACCAACCAGTATGGGTTGACCTGGTGCCTCCAAATCGGTGGATTGTTCAAGTGCATCATAACAAGCCACATTAGACCCAACAGAATAGTGAACATTCCAACTGGACCTGCATAGTTCGGTAATCTTTGTACTGGGATCTTCCCTGAAAAAATCGCAAGAAAGCATCCTGATGCCATCAATATTGTTGGTCCAGCAATGGAAAGTATCAGATGCCCTCCGGCAGAAGAATCTGATTCTGGAACTGTCAACCAAGAAAACATGACCATCGTTCCAGAAATACAAGTGATAATAGAACCGATAATCGGACGTAATCCATCTTTCCTTGAGAGAGCAATTACTACGCCAATTGGAACGAGAAACAGAGGTAGCCAGAACAGCAACATCGCCGTAAGCATCCCCTCCATGATGACAAAGGCAAGGGTAAGGCTGAAGAATATTATCCATCAATCAGCCCGCAGTACGGCGTTTTTCAGGGCCTTGTTAATTCGGCATACATAAATACCGGACCTCGGTGGGAGGCTCGCTCGGGGTGCTATGATGGTGAAAATGCCTAGACAAGTCAAACGCTACAGCCCCTCGGCTGGCAAGCACACTCTACACACTGTAGAGAGAGTGAAGAAGAGAAGAGCCAGCGAATTGAAGTGGGGTCAGCGCAGATTCCGTCGAGTTACTGCTGGATATCGAGGATTCCCACGTCCCAAGCCCGATGGCAGGGAAAAGCCAACCAAGCGCGTCAACATTCTGTTCCGCTGTACTGAAACAGGCAAGGCTCACTATGCACCTTGCCAGCGCAGCAAGAAATTCGAACTCATAGACAAGTGAAGTGAAGATCATGGCAAGTGGATTTCTCAAAGTTTCGTGTCGCGATTGCGGCAATGAAGTTGTCATTTTCAAGAGAGCAACAACCACAATCGCTTGTGGAGTATGTGGAGCCACACTGGTACAACCTGCCGGAGGCAATGCAAAACTGGTCGGATGCACCGTCGTTGAAGCCCTCCAGTGAAAGGAGGGATACAATTGGCAGAGACTGAATTCCCAGATGAAGGTGAATTGGTCGTCTGTACAGTATCTAGTGTCAAACAGAATGGAGCATATACCACTCTGGACAATTATAACGAACTTGAAGGATTCATCTTCATCGGTGAAGTAGCAAGTGGTTGGGTCAAGAATATTCGCGGTTTTGTACGTGAAGGACAAAGGCTTGTCTGCAAGGTATTGCGAACCCGAAAAGATGGGCGCAGTGTGGAATTGTCTCTCAAGAGTGTCTCTGAAGAGAGGCGCAGAGATACAATGCAGGCTTGGAAGAATGAACAAAGGGCGAATCAACTATTGAAGGTCCTTGGAGAGAAATGCGGTTGGGATGAAAACGGTATAGCTGAGACCACTGCTGAATTGACAGATGCATTTGGAACTCTATACTCAGCATTTGAGGAATCTGCCATCAATGAGAAGGCAATGTCTGAAGCCGGATTTGAAGGAGACTGGATTGAAGAATTCATCAAGATTGCAATAGAGAACATTATCCCTCCGTTCATTCACATCAAAGGTATATTCAATCTAGAATGTCCCACTCCTGATGGTATAGAGGTTATTCGCAAAGCCTTGTTGGCAGCAGAATCATTCAGCGACGAGGATAAAGAAATCAGCGTCACATGTCATTATGACGGCGCACCTCAATATCGCTTGGAGCTTAAGGCTCCAGACTACAAAACCGGGGAAACCACCTGGGAATCTGTTTGCGAAGCGACCTTATCTCTAGTTGAGGAATCTGGCGGCAAAGCAGATGCAATGAGGGAGTGATTCCTTGGCAAGACAGAAACTGCAGAGATGTCTCTCTTGTTCGGCGCATGGTCTTTCCACTACGTGTCCTAAGTGCGGCGAGCGCGCACAGGCCGCCGCCCCAATGAAATGGTCTCCTGAAGATCATCAAGCTGCAAGACGTAGGCAACGCATCAATGTCGGCGGAAAAGAATGGCTAGAAGGTTTGCCAGAACCAGTAAATCCAGTTTCGGAAGAAGAGTGATTCTCAACATCCGAACACTTTGAGGCGAGTTTAGGCCCGAATCATTATCCCCTGTCGACAAACCAATGCGTTTCATGTCGATGATTCATCACTGGTTTGACGAGCAAGAGGGATTACCAGAACATCGAATCTTGCTAGCAGCACTACCAGGAGTAGGAAATGTGGGCAAACTAGTTGTAGATTCATTGATTGAAGCAAATCAAAACCAGTTAATATTGAGATTATTGCATCCAGCAATGCCACCACAGGCCAAACTGGATGAAAATGGATTGCTAATTCCACCAGCTATTGAATTTCATCAAATCGATGATGGACTAATGATAGTAACTGCTGAAGGACAGCCGATGACTCCAGAAGGACAACATGAATGTGCAACTGAGATATTGAGTCTAGCAAGAGACGCGGGGGTTGAGCAAGTCATTGTGTTGGCTGGCATGTCCGCCCCAGCAGGAGAAGATGATGTATTCTTAGTCTGTTCAAATTCAGCAAATAGAGTGAATCTCGAGGAAACTGGAGTCGATATCAGAAGAGATCAACCCGGTGGCGGAGTAATCGGCCTTGCCGGACTATTGTCATCAATGGGACCGGCATTAGGAGTCAACACCTCATGTGCTATTTCCACTACAGTTGGAGCGAGCGTGGATCCTGTTGCTGCTGACCGCCTATTCCAAGCGATTGCTAGTTGGTTTTCATTGAATACTTCGCCACTAGGAACTATCCTTGAGAGAATGGCTACAAATAGAGCAATTCTGGAGACAAAGGGAGTCGTTGGTGAATTCTCAGACGTGGGCAAGGATGATTCCGCACCGATGTTGTACTCTTGAACAGGCCAAACCAAAAATATGAACCCCGTTATGGGACTTCGTGATTCCCAATTCGGACACGGCCAAAATTCGGCAGATTGTACTGCTGAAGATAGCTGGTCCCGTACTGGTGGTCTTCTTTCTGTATGTAGCAACTGCATTTGCAGTTTGGGGCTTTGAAACCGCACAAGGAAGGAATTTCGAACAAGCTTTGGAAGATGCTGGGATGACCCGCGAAGAATATGTCCTCAACGGTTGCGATACATGTCCAAGAGAGCCGAATATCGAACGGCCTGACGATGCCCTTTGGTGGTCGACAGTAACCTTGGGGACTATCGGGTACGGCGATCATTATCCCGTCTCTATAGGTGGAAGACTGGCAGCAGGAATGTTCATCATGACCACCATGGTGTTCATCGCCATAGTGCTCTCGGGAATACAATCAGCAGTTTTGGATTACAATAGATTAAGGTGGCTAGGAATGACAGGAACAAATTTGGAAAACCATGTGATAGTATGTGGCTGGAGTAGTATATCGAAAGTCGCAATACCAGAATTACTTGCAGCAGGTAGGCAAGTCGCAGTGATATGCGAAGATCAAAATGAAATCTCATTGATCAAGGAACTCGGGGAATCTGACAACTTGTTCATTACCGTTGGTGATGCAACCGCAGTTCCAGCCTTAGAAAGAGTGAATCATACCCGTGCCCACACTATAATCATCGCAACATCTGAAGATACAACCAATCTGATATCAAGTCTAAACGTAAGAGCAAACAATCCAGATGTCCGCATCATCGTCTACGTGCAGAGACCCGAATTACGCAAGACCTTCTCCGCATCAGGAGTAACCTACGTCGCCTCCCCATTCGAGATAGGCGGTCGCTTGGTCGCAAGTGCTGCATTCGAACCAGAGGTTGCTTTGCTGGTAGACACCATGACCTCGGGCCTATCCGAATGTGACATTCAACAGTTCACAGTCACCTCCGAATCTTCTGCTGTAGGAATGACCGTGTCAGATATCCGCAAGGATATGATCGCAAATAATGGAGCCTTGCTAATCGCAGTTGCCGAAGAAAACAACGGCGATGCCGAGAACGAAGGGTGGGATGTCAAGGGTAATCCGAGTACCAAACACAAACTCAAAGCAGGAGAAATCATCATCTTCATGGGAACTCCAGAAGAGAATGATGTCGTGGCTGAAAGGCTAGGCGTCATGCAAGGTCGATGAACTTCCAGAACATTAGTGGTTTCACTAATAGACTTAATAAGAGACCAATGATACCTATTTTTATGTCATTAGACAAGAAGTACAATACTATGCCCGCTACTGAAGAGAACCTAAAGTTGGAGTCAGATTACTCCCCTTTCGATACTGAAAACAGAGTTCTTTCCGAACCCCATGCTGTTTTGGTCGACGGAATCATCGGCAAGGCCTGCGTTGGTTCACTTGGAACATACAGCACTAGAATCAGCATCGCTCTAGAAGAAGAACATCCCGAACTCGGAAAAGAATTCATTACCAAGTATTTCATTTTCAAAGAACCTGGACTCGTGTCATGGGGTCACGAAGAGAAGATTTTCCGAATCGAAAAGATCTCCGATTGAGAGTAGAATAAGCAACCTAGGCGCCGAGAGGGAGATTTGAACTTTCGGAAAAACGCTAGACTGAAACCCATACCCGTGTGTAGGTTTTTGCCATTTTTTGACACTTTGACATTTTGGAATTGACAGACAATAATCAATTTTGACGTGTAATTTTGAGACGCTACTTCAAGCCTAAGTTCCACTAAACGTGGCTTAAGACAGAGTTCGGCGTACACGTACAGCGATCAAAGCCAAAAAGCCAAACCAAAGCCAAGTCGTTGAGAAAACTGTGGCAGGGGTGAGCGACTGAACGTTCTCAAGTTGAGCCTGAATTCCACGCGGACCGCCGCCTTCACAACCGTCAGGAGGTGGGGCTATGCCTGGGCCCCATGTTTCACCAAACCCGTCACAGGGGTCTCCCCCTCCTTCATCGAGAAAGGTCTCACCGTGATAGCACAACAGGAAATATGGGAAGCCCATATCGCCCTCGCCGTTCATCATGGTTGAATGATAGTGGAAGATTCCATCAGGGAATTCTGGTGTTGGTCCGAAGTGGCCGTTGCACACATCAAGGTGGCCTAGTCCTTCGACGTAGACGTAATCGTCGATGCCGTTGTATCCCGTCTCGCCTTCTTTGAGTTTGTAGGAACTCTTCATCTCTACAATGTTCATCTGGTCATCGTAGCCCCAAAGGCCGTAGATAGGGTAGCCGTCCATAGCGACACCAATGACCGCTGAATGCGACCCGTTCGCCGTGTTCTGTGCCACGGCTGAAGGCGTGCTAGTATCGTAATCAAACATGGTTTCACCTTCTTCTGGATGCCAGTGAAGGCAATTGGCATCAGCATGGTAGTGGAATGTTCCACCCTGTCCGTTGTGTGCGTGGCACACGCCGAGTACAATCGGTTGGCGGTCTTCCTCGTAGGCGCCGTGCTGGCTAGCGACTGCATCGCCACCAGGTCCATCTTCCGGACCATAGAACGGTACGCCGTTGACGGCAAAGGCAACTTCACCGCGTTCTGCAGCGCATTCGTAATCGCCGTTCGCTTCAGGACAGTTCGTTGAGTCATGGCCACCGGTCGTGTCATTCACAGGGGAACGGGGTATGGTCCACTCGTAGTTTTGAGCACGCGTGCAATCGTTGCCTTGTGAGCAGGCAAGTGTGGACTCAAAATCGTGATCTGGGAGTCCATTCGTCGTGATGGTGATGTGCGTCTCGTTCATTGTGATGCTGACCGAACATTCGTGCGTTTCCACCGCTGTGGTCGTTAAGTCGTCAACTTGTGTGATGTTCTGCCCAGGTTGACAACGGAAAACATCAAGCCAAAACTGCCCCATATCGGATGGGTCGTAGGTCGGTTGGGCTGGATCGGTCGGATCAGTGGTGCCATTGTCGGTTTCGTTTCCTGTGCCATTGTCGGTTTCGTTTCCAGTGCTGCCATCGGTACCATTGCCTGATTGATTACCTGTCGAGTTATCAGTTGAATTTCCATTGTTGCCGTTGTCTTCGGACCCATTACCTTGGTTATCATCACTCGAGTCTTGTTCTTCTTCTGTTCGATCTACATCGACAACCATTGGCTCAGATGTGGTGTTTTCAATGCCGTGATTCGCAGTGAAATTCAGACTTACGACGCCAGTAGCATTCGTTGTCACCGTGAAGTTCCAAAGTCCTGAAGCGTCAGGGATAATTTGGGCTATGCTCTCGTTTTCAAACACCACATCGACGTGAATTTCGCTCGGATGAGCATGGATGACAAACCCGTACATTGAGATTGCAGCCCCATCGTCTTCAGCTGAAATGAGGCTTAGGATTGGTGCATCATGAAGGTGCCCATCATCATGAAGAACAAGTGGATCGATGACAACGATTGGTTCTTCGGAATCGTCTTGGTCCAATGGCTCGTCTTGGTCCAGTGGCTCGTCTTGTTGAACATAGATGGCGGTTGCAGCAAGGCTTACGGCAAGAATGAGGAGGGAAATGCCCCACACCG
>CAXRJJ010000133.1:0-13565 GCA_964230945.1 Yoonia sp. | reverse complement strand
GGCGCCCTTAGCGGTGCAATTGGATGGTTTGCAGCAATTTCGATGTTCTTTGGTGGTGCCTTTGCAATTTTTGAGTCCCGTAAGGGATGGTGCATCATCAGGGCCATGGGAATCAAGACGCCATTGTGAGGTGTTTGATTCTAATAATGCGTTAGAATAGCTTTGCTTGCGTATTTTTGCCGATTTAGAATACATGGCTTTCAACAGCACTTCATATACTAAAGAGGATGCACGCAACTCATGGTCGACATGAACAACGTCATCTATGTGTTGAGCGGTATTCTCATCGTTCTTTCATTGCAGTTAGTTATTCGTAATCTTCGTAGGAGGAAGTACCGATCTGAGAACATCTGGCATGTTCCAAGCGTGCCTTCCAAGGTAAGGCGAAGCAAGCGTAAGGTTAGGATGCCTGCACAACCACAGGTTCCACCACCTGCTTACATGTTCAGGCAACGATGAAATCATTGGTTGTTAGCAGCATCCGGTGATTGTGGGGTAATCAGCACATTATCTCCGGTTCTTTCAATCAGAGGTAGTTCAGCAGTCGACAATGAAGGCAACACATGGATAGTACAGGCATTTCCACATGCAGGTGCGAGGTAATCTTCACCTTGATCTGAAAGAATGAATCTGATGCCATGTCCTGCTGGAAGAATTGCATCGATGCCTTGGAATTCCATCATCATCGTGACCTGTTGCCCAGGAACTACCGTTTGTGGGTCTGAACCACCCGCATGATATCGAATATCCATCGTGGCGTGACCGAGGCGCAAGCCAGTCTCAGCATCTTGCATTTCAACGAATATTTGGCCTCCATCAAAGGTTGGCACGGCGATCAAATGGATGGTAGCTAAGCCTGCGATGTGAAGCGGTTCTATCTCATTGAAGGCAGGACATTCGATGGTAACCGTCTGTCCACCGCCTACTACTGGGGCCCCTCCGCCGGTGAACGCGCCACTGTTTCCGCAATCTGAAAGGTCAATTGCGAACCTCTCAACATCATGAGGTGGCCAAGTCTCTTCGATCCTCCACTGCCCATCATTGCGTTGAATCTGAGCGTTCAATTCGGGCTTGGGGCCGATTCCTTTGAGGTAGTATTCATACCATTCAAACAAGTCTTGGGCCCAATCCCAGCGAGTCATGTTGTGGATGGCTTCCCCACCATATCCACTATCCTGATTGTTGTGTTTAGTCCATTGATCAGGATAATTGTGTTCCCATTGTCCGAGGATACCTCTGACTTCGAAGCCAGCGTCGATGTAGTCCTGATACCAATTGTAACCGATTGGACCACTGAATACTTGGTGTGGATCGACATTCCAGTCTTGCATACCTTGTACCCAATATACTGAACCGTTCCAATTTTCGAAAGCCTTGTCGATATGACTTCGCTCATCGTAATAGTTCTCCATGTATGGGTCCAGTTCTCCTAGTCCATATGTAACCGGCCCAGCGAACAGACCTTCTACAATATCAGGGCAGACATTGTCCAAGTCGTCTTCGTTGTAATCGACTGTA
The DNA here is from genome assembly GCA_964230945.1 of Yoonia sp. GTDB lineage: Archaea > Thermoplasmatota > Poseidoniia > Poseidoniales > Poseidoniaceae > UBA226. The sequence goes on along the minus strand of CAXRJJ010000133.1, from coordinate 12,047 downwards.
CTGGAGAAATAATTCATGTGCATGACTTGAGATCTGGCTTCTGCACTTCCATTCTTGTACAGTAATGGGTGTAATGCAGTAGTTCCGGAAATAGGTACGATAGTTTTGAGGTATTCACTTCCAAGAGCAGCAGCCTCCCATTGAGTTGCTCCTTCGTAGGATTTGCCATATAGGCCGACGTGCCCATTACTCCAATTCTGAGAGCCCAGCCATTCAACTGCGTGGTGAATGCCTAGACCTTCTCCAGCACCTCTGTAATCGAAGCAGCCGCTGGAAAGTTCGGTGCCAAAGACTGCTACTTGTGCAAAGGCATAGCCGTGAGGTATGAAATTCTCATAGATGAATTCACCACGACCTGCTCCAACGATTCCAGTATGTCCGGATTCGTCACCGGGCTGGCCGTATGAGAAATAGGGACTGATGACAGCGATGACTGGTACCTTCTCACCTTGTTCGGTGTTGCTCGGTAGCCAATATGAGAGATGTACTTCCGACTCTGCTGGGCCGGTTTCCCATATCGAACTTGTATCGACTGTGATGTAGGCCTCTTGGACTTCCAAAGCATGGTGCGGTCCAGGTTCAAGGACACGAGCAAAGGAATGTGTCATATTCCATTCCAGTTGGTGTCTATCCCAGATACTTGGGTAAATGATTGGCTCCTCTACTACTTCGTGCTTGGTATGATTGACGATACAACCTGCGAGGGAACATGAAAGGACGATGAGCACCAATGACATCGCCAGTTGTCGCTTCCCCATAGTGAGTGCGAGCAGATAGACCATCATGAATGGCACGCTGAATTGTTATCGCTGAAATTTACGGTGATTCGTTGTAAGAAATCAATGTTGTTCGAGTTGAATGCTTTTCGACCTATGAGGTCAGGGTGCTTCATGAGCGGAATCTTGCAGGGCATCAGGATACTCGACCTTTCACGCATTTTAGCGGGACCATATACTGCACAGATGTTGTCAGATCTCGGCGCTGAAGTGACCAAGGTTGAGGCACCTTGGGGCGATGATACGCGCGGTTGGGGGCCACCTTTCACGACGGATTTTGATGGCCACCGAGTTGCGGCTTACTTCTTGTGTTGCAATCGTGGTAAGTCAATTCTTCAAATGAACTTGAAGGAAGAAAAGGGACGATTACTCGAGATGATTGAGGAAGCAGATGTTGTCATCGAGAATTTCAGGCCTGGGACCTTAGAGAGGTTGCTTGGTGATTTACCAAAAGACACCATCATCTGTTCGATATCTGGTTATGGTGCAACAGGGCCGCGCCGAGATGAACCGGGGTATGACCTCGCTCTACAGGCTCGTAGTGGCATCATGAGTATTACAGGAGATGCGAACGGTCCACCTGCAAAGGTAGGTGTCGCTTGGATTGACATTATCACGGGACTGTATGCTGGAAATGCCATCCTTGCCGCTTTGTTCGATTACGAAAGAACAGGCCGCATTCGACACATCGATATCAGCCTCTGGGATTGTGCGGTCGCATCGCTTGCCAACCAAGCACAGAATGTTCTTGCCAGTGGACAAGACCCTGTGCGAATGGGCTCTGCACACCCGAACCTCGTGCCATATCGCGCCTTTGAGGCATTGGATGGTTGGTTCGTGGTAGCCATCGGTTCAGATCCACAATGGCAGGAATTTTGCAACATTGCGCAAATCAAATTGCAAGATGAGTGGGAGACTAATGCAGGAAGAATTGCGCATCGAAATGAGATTGAAGCAATAGTTCAGCAATGGGTAGGAGGGCATAGTAGGGGAGAACTTGAAGAGATGCTTGCTGGCATTCCTTGTGCTCCAATCAATACGGTTTCCGAAGCCTTGAACGATGCTCAGAGCCAAGCGCGAGGTGCTCTATTGAATGAAGGTGGAGCGACGACATTAGCCAGCCCATTGCGTTTCATGAATGTTCAAGATAAAGCCTGATCACCGAGCAAATTTACGCGTCGAGCGGCTTCAACAACATCTCCATCCTCCCACCAATCGACAGCGATGAAAGTTGGCCTTTTGCCGTGTTGTTCCATACATTCAATCGCTCGGTCAACCATGAAATCCACATCATTGGCTTCAGCAGAACGAGTGGGGTCTGATAGGCCAGCCTGATTCTTCAGCCAATTGTTCATATGGAAAACGACCTGATTCGAGTCTCCTCGTAAAGGGTCGCAGTCCATTGATTCCGTATTGTCATCAGCATAATTTGTAGTCCAACCAAAAGTCAAGAAATCATGAAAATACGGGTGCGCTGAATCTCCAGATTGTTCCCAAAACACAACCAATCGCTTGTCCATGTTGATCAGATCGATGAGAGTGGGCCATTCTGCATTCAATTCATGGACATACATCCAATCAGATAGTCCGACATCGTCGAATAATTCCTTGAGATGGTCTCCTTCTACGTGGTTCTCTATCAGTAGAGTTACGATATCTCTGTCCTCACTATTCATTCCTGATTTCAATTTGTTTAACCACTGCCATGGGTCAACTGCACCATAGGTGCATGGACTGAATCCTCTATCCGGGTCACCGTGACAGAACCGAACTGCTGAAGCGCTTAGGTCTGCACTAGTGAGGTAATGCGTATCCAACATGAATGCCCTCATACCAGCATCCCATTGGGCCTGAAATCCAGTTCTATGGTTGCTCGCTGGATAGTAGATGTTGTCTTCATGTGTTGAGAAGGAATTGTGTGTTTCCGGAAATGTCACTTGATCATAGGTTCGGTGACAAAGGTCGACCATCCCATTGCAAGGCTCGGTCTCCTTGTACCAACATGAACCATCATCCTCTGTTGCCGATTCGTTGTAATTCTCAGCATCGGGGTCTGTACAGCCCAAGATAGGTTCGGGTTCTTCGTATTCGCAACTTCCATCATCCTCTTCTGCTTCTGGATCATGATTCATTGCTTCAGGGTCTGTGCACCCTTTGACCAAGGGTGTGACTTCCTCTTTCTCCTCCGTCTCTTCAACAATATCGTCCTCAAGAAAGGTACATCCTGAAAGTAGTAGCAAACTGGCTATGATGAATACAGCCAAAGTTCGCATGCAACAAATCGAAGAGTTTCTTGATTTGAACACTCCGCAATAGTATCTCTCTTTGCAATTGCGAATTATTTCTCGGCTAATTCTCTCATTAACAACCACTCTTTACCCGAGTCATTGGCTGCAATAACAAAAGACTCCAGAACATCGAATTTTACCGGATCCCCTCCACTTTCAATCCCGTGCCCATATACAAGAATCGTCAAATTTGGTTTGGTATCTTCAATCACATCGGTGATTAGTTCGACGTTTGATCCCCCTCCTCCAGTAACAGAAATTGAACGAAAGACTCCTCCATCTTCACAAGTTGTTCTCCATAAACGAACATCATCAGAGTTGTAAATTGTTCCTCTTAATACAGTGAAATGATTCAGTAACAAGGAGTCAATTTCTGCGTCTCTATGTCCGAAAGGGTATGAGAATGTCGAAATCTCAAATCCGAGATTTTCAGCTATTTGTTTAGCAGGAAGTACTTCACTTTCTAGATAGTTTTCGGCGGATCCTCTTTCTTCGAGGAATGTGAAATAACTTGAATGATTCATGGTATGTATCCCAATCTCATGTCCATTTTCCTGTAATCTATGTAGTATGGCAATTTCTTCTTCAGACAATTTGTCCCATTTGTCCACGTAAAATGTTGCAACCATCTCATGTTCCGCAAAGAAGTCAATACTTTCATTCCAAGATACGATATTCATATTATCATCAAAACTCAAAGCGATTCCAAACTCAGCAGGCTGCTTACAATTCTCAACATCTTCGCCTGGTTCAATAATTTCCCCTAGGCATCCTACGGTTGAGATTGAAATCATGATAAGCACTAGGAGAATTGCTCTGCTCATCAAAATAAACTCTGAAATTATACATTTCAACCTATTGATTGTTTTAGCGCGGCAATCTCCAATAGAGCACAAATAAACTGTATTCTAGGTTCTGAAAATTACGAAACAAAACCTTTCTCAATCAAATGAGTGCTTGCATTCTGGGCAGATTGAAGAGGTTGCTGGAATCATCTTTGCACACTCTGGGCATGCAACTTCTTCCTCTGAATCACTTGAAGCATATTCAGCAATATCATCCTCATCCGCATCGCTGGCATCAGACCTCGTCTCGCCAGAGATTATCGCTTCGGCTGCAGCAGTCAATTCTTTCCTGTTGAGGAATTTGTCTTCATTATCGTCGAAGTGCTTTGCTTCATCAACCAATGCCTCTTCACTAGACAATCCGTGGTCCTTGAGAACCCCTTTTGCAGTTTTTTGGTTGTATTCAAAATCCCCATCCGATTTGTCGCCCTTTTGGCCAGTCATGATTGTTCGAGGTATAACCAGTTTCAAAGGATTGTGGTAAACACTATTCCAAAAATTGCCAAGTAGTACAGAACATGCCTTAGGCTAGCCATCCTTCAACCAAATCAGGTAGTATCTCGCCGGCTTTACCTTGGTGAAATTCATCGTGCCCATCAAAGTTCACCGGTTTGTCAAGATTAATCCCAATACAAGTTGCACCGCATGAACCTGCGAGATATATCAGATCTGAAGCAGGTGAGACATGCCCACTGGTGCCGATAGTCATGAAAATGTCACAATTTTCTACTGCTTGAAATATTTCTTCCAATTGGAAAGGCATTTCATGAAACCACACGATATGCGGCCTTAGTCTGTCGTGCCCGCAATCTGGGCAAGCAACATAGTCATCGGTCAGGTGCCCTTCTTCCATCATCTCAAAGACACCCCCACACTCTTCGCATCGTAATTTGCGTAGTTCACCATGCATGTGAATGAGATTCTGTGAACCAGCCCTGCCATGCAAGTCATCTACATTCTGGGTAATGAGCAGGAATTCTTCGCCGACGTGTTGTTCTAATTTCACCAATGCATGATGAGCAGGATTTGGCTCTACATCGTGAAGTTGTTCTCGCCTTTTTTGGTAGAAATTCCAAACAAGCTCAGGGTTTTCTTGCCAGGCATAAGGGGTTGCAACATCTTCGATAGCGTGATTTTCCCACAGCCCATCGGAGGCGCGAAAAGTTTTGATTCCGGATTCAGCGCTGATTCCTGCACCTGTCAAAATTACTACTTTGGTATCGGGTTTGATTTTGAGCATACAATCCCTCATCGAATCTTGTCTTCAGACCAATGCCTCAGGGCATGCCCTCCTTCTTGAACAGTTCTTGCATTTTCCTTCACGCTCGTGATTGCGTTTTGCCCCACCTTCAACCATCAGCCGTTGTACTTCTTCGAGTTGGTCCATGAGTAACTTGTCATGGTCTTCATCCCTCTCGACTTTGTGAATATCATTTTCGCCATATCTGAGAACTCCGAAAGAGGGTGTGTGTCCAGTCACCACCTTGACTAGATGTATGTATGCCAATAACTGCACCTTATGTGACAAGTGAGGATGCTTCGGGATTCTCCCTGTCTTCTGCTCCATCGGGATGAACTCTCCATCGACGATGACGATTTGATCAGGCCTTCCTCGCAACCCGGTATTTTTGTCAATCAATAAATCAGCAGCCTTGGAGTCATCGCTGTAAGCGATTTTGGTATCCTTATCCAAACCCGCTTGATGTCTCGCTTCTTCCATGTCGTTTCCGGCAATCAATGCTCTTTGCAGTCGCCATGATGCCAATAGTGTCCAGAGCATGGCGGCGGAGAGCAGAATGAATCCAGCGTGTGTTGTTTCCTCCACAGTCCACAGGGCAGCAGCGTGAAGAATTAGCAAAATGGCCCCCAACCCAAAGGCTGCTTCGACTTTACCTCCTGCAGCCCATCCTCCAATGAATCCTGGTCCTTGAATCATCCCGACGATATCTTTTGTTTCGATACCATCTTTTTTCACCGCGGCTTCAGCAGCAGTTGGCCAATTCAACCATTTTCGCCATGGAAGAATAGTGCTGGCCATCATTGCCCCAACCCAGACCACCGCGAGAAGTGCTAGATATCGAGACAATGCTTTGGGAGACATTTGATCAGCTAAGAGATACCATGCAACCGCATCAATGGTCAATGCAACGACGATTCCGAACCACCAACCCCATACTGTCAATTCTTTGACCACGGATACTCTGGCATGTTCGTAACTTGCCATCTGCTCATGGATTTGCGCGTGCTCCTCAACACCTTTGGATACTGCTTCACCCCTGCCAGAAACGCCTCGTCTAGCCAATTCCCAAGATAGAGGGCAATAGGCGTGTCTTTCAAGGTCAGATGCTGAAACGTGCAAGGCTTCCCCTCCTTTGTCTCGCCAAATCCCGTCTTCTCCCCGGGTCGCATCAACCAATTCCAATTCAGACATGAGCACTAGGAATCGTGCCTGAAGCATATCTGCATTGAATGTTGTGGAGTCACTTATTTGCAACAAGCGTTGTGTCTCCCTTCGCAATACTGCGCTGCAAACCCTCAGTTTTGCTGTGCGAAGCGGTTATGAATGAAAGGCAAGTGGCCCAGCCGCTTGAGGCCTGAAACATGAGTGAGGGAGCAACACTGGTGTCTGAAGAGACATACGAGTTATACGCGGTTCACATCGGTACTCAACAGAAGTCTGCAGACATGAAGCAGTTCATCTCGCATGTTCGCAGTGATGGTCTTTACCTCTTGGATTTGGGTATAACCGACGGCAGGATTCGTTCCATCGCCACCTTCCTCAACAGATACGATGCTCAGAGAGTAATGGTGGTCAGCGCTCGTCAGTATGGACAGCGCCCAGCCCGCAAGTTCGCAGAGGCGATTGGTGCCATCAGTGCTGTTGGACGATTTATCCCAGGCAGTCTGACAAATCCTATTCTACCATCATATAGAGAGCCCGGAGTTCTATTCGTGACCGACCCGGCTGCCGACCAGCAAGCATTGAGTGAGGCTGTAAACAGCGGATTGCCGATTGTAGGAATCTGTGATGCCAACAACAACCTTCGAAATGTCGACCTTGCTCTTCCTGCTAACAACAAAGGGCGCCGAAGTCTTGCTCTACTGTACTGGTTATTGGCAAGAGAAGTTCTCAAGCAGCGCGGCACTATGGATGATGAGACCTGGGCCGAGATGAATCCTCTAGAGGATTGGGAATCTACCTTCTGATTAGGCTGATTTTTCCTGCAGCCAGTTTTGAATACCACTGGCCACCGCTTCAGTATCTCTGTCTTTTGCGATGACCTTGCGAGCATTCTTTGCTCCGGGTAGTCCTTTGGTGAAAGCGACTGCGTGTCTGTTCAGCCATTTTGAATGCAAACCAGTAGTTTCTCGCGCCAGTTCTAGATATCTGTTCCAACACCATGATCTGATTGCGAAATCATCGTCAGAGTCCCAAGGTGCATCAGAATTGCACCACCCCAGTTCAGATTTGATTTCGTTGAAAATCATCGGTCTTCCAATCGCCCCTCTCCCAATCATCAGACCAGCGGCCTGAGTGGCTTCTAAGCAGTCTTGAGCACTTTGAGCATCGGTTATGTCCCCATTGGCAAAAACTGGGATGTCTACTGCTTCAACCACTTCTCGGATGGTGCCCCAATCGGCTTCTCCGGTGTAGCGTTGTTTCAGAGTGCGGCCGTGAACACATAGTCTCATTACGCCAGCATCTTCCAGCCTTGGTGCGAGTTCGACTATGTTGTTCTCCATGTATCCTGTTCCCATTCTCAGTTTAGCAGTGACAGGGACATCTGAGGCATTGATGCATGCTTCTGTTATTGCTACCAAATCATCTGGCTGTCCCATCAATGCAGCACCAGCGCAAATCTTTGTTATCTTTGGAGCAGGGCATCCGAAATTCAGATCGATGATGTCAGCCTTGCCTTGCAGCATTTCGACTGTTGTGACCATTTCATTCACGTCGCCCCCGAAAATTTGCGGAATGAAGGGCTGCTCTCTTTCATCGGATTCCAGTTTCAACCAACTGTTCGCAACTTCTCGTGAAAGTCCAGCACTGGAAGTGAATTCGGTTATCGTAATATCAGCACCACATTCTCTGGCCAATAGGCGATACGGTAGGTCAGAGACTCCTGCCATCGGAGCCAGTGCCAGAGGTACGGCCATGCCCATGCGCTGCACAATCTGCGTTTCAGGACATCGCTTTATCCAGCATTTCGGCCACGCGCTTGATTCTACGTAGAACACGGTCTAATCTGGTCATTATTTTGGCAGAGGTTGAGACAGGATCAGATCCAATCATTCGATGTCCGAGAGGTAAGCGACCACCTAGCAGGTTGAGCAGCAACATCTGATCCTCTAAAGAGACTCCACTCAGTTCCTTTTCCACCAAATCAACATTCAATTTGCCCTTTGCCATAGCCTTTGTCAAGGTCTCAATCGCCCGATCTGGAACGATTCTATTGAAACCCCCTTTGAGAAGAATCCAATCTTCTCCTCGACGTTTGTATTGGGTCATCATGGCATTCCATAGATTCGCAGGCAAACGGTCAGTTCGAGGGACCCTTTCGACAATTCCAGCAGATCTGAAGCGTTCCAGAATTCTTCCGATACGGGCCTTGGGCCCTTTGAGTTCTGCTGCTGCTTCATCCAGAGAAAGTGGAGGCCCTCTCTGCAACAAGATCTGCATCAACCTAACAGGCAAAGAATCGGCTGCGAGTTTTGCTCCAGGTCTATCACCTAATAATCCGAGATCCGCCATCCAAAGACTCAGTTCACTCACTTTCTCTACCGGTGGTAACGGCCTTGGTTCGTTGATCCATATAACAAGAGGAGATTCTCTGTCGGGACTTGCCATCTCCATTTTCAACGAGGGGTCTTCGGGCCTTTGCCACCATCCCTCGAGGCGAGATAATTGGAGTTTGAGAATTTGCGTTGCTTCACTGGCCAGAAGTTCGACAGCCGCGCTCAAAGTTCCCGCTCTTAGGAAGTGCCTTCTCCATCCATCTCCTTGACTGCGACTCGAGATTAGGCGACAGGCTGCAAGACGGGTGATGTGATGATGTAAGGAGGCAGCAGTCATGCCCATCTGGTCAGCAAGCGTACCAGCATCTACACCCTGTTGGGGGTTGGCGAGAATATGTTCTCTGAGTAATCGCACTACTGGCTGCATACGGTCACCATCAGCATGTTCTTCTCCCCGTCGGCGAACTAGGCCGAAGGTTGCTACCAGCCAATCGATCAATTGATCGACATCATCTCGGCTGGTAGGAAGAGGATGCTCCTCTAACCTCAATTCGAACATGGCACAAGGGCCCATGCCGAGACACCTTCAACATGTTGTCAATAAAGGACGAATATTCGACGTTTCCTGCAACGGTCAGCGCTGCCGTTCGTCTTCCCATTCATAGCCAAGTTCGGACATCTCTTTGTTGTCATCAATCAGATGTGGTGCTAATGCGAGTTCGTCTTGTCTGAGGATACCTCTTCTGCGCAGAACCTTGATGGCGCTGTGAACAGTAGCTCTAGTACGCCCAAGTTGTCTTGCAAGAGCAGCTTGAGATTTCGGAGGTTGTCCCTTCTTCAATTCCTCTACGATCAGTTTCTGTACCAGAGATAGGCCAACAGGTAAGCGCTTAGCGGCTTCTTCTGAATCAACCATGACTCCTCCTAGAATTTCGACCTGTGCAGGTCCTCCAGCGAAGTAGCAGGTGCGCCCATTCACTGATACTGCAGTAATGGTCATTTGAGATTGTAGGACGTCTAGGTGATGTCTCAAGGTGCCATTGGCAGCATTGAGTGCTTTCTGTAGTTCCCTGTAGCATAGTCCGGGGCTATCTTCTAAGGTGACGAGAATCCTTCTACGCATCGGGTGCTCATAGGCCAAAACTTGCGTAGAAATCGTACCTCTAGCGCCCCATGTCCAGGGCATTGCTGCATTGGCAATACCGACTACTCCTCCGACCAAACCGGTCAGTCCAGCGGTCAACCAAGGCCGCTGTCGCATCCATTGCTGGAGCAGTGCCATACAAGCGACTCGCAGCCCATCCCAATTCAAACTGCCGCTTAGATGAATCACCCATCTAAGCGTTGAATTGACCCTGTTTGCATCTTCAGATGAGCAACCAAAGGAGATAGTAACCTACCACAAATTTTGCCATGATCTGTAAGGTTGTATTCCACCTTGATGGGTGGTCCATCCTCAACGGTCCGCGCCACAAGGTTCTCATCGGCGAGAAAACGCAATTTGTCGGAAAGAGTACGACTGGAAATGCCTTCCAACAAATGCTTGAGTTGATTGAAGCGTTTTCCTCCAGTGATGTATAGTGCGGCTAAAATTTCGATGGTCCATCTGCTGCCGAATACATGTAACGCTTCCACAGCAGCCTGAACTTCCCATTTTTCATCCCAAGGGTGTTTTCCTGAGAATTCAGCTAGGATGTTGCGGATGTGACCACCGTTAGCGATGGTTGCAGAGATGTGTGTCTCTATGTCTGTAAGGCTATCTTTTGGAATCTCCATCGCTGGTTGCGGCATCCTTTCACCTGCTCGTGGTTGTCACGAACGCTTTTGGTGTAGAGGATGCACTAGATGAGTCCTTCGCCACTCAAGAATCGGTATAGGTAGGGCGGCGATTCTCGATTAGTGCGCTCAAACCTTCGAGCGCGTCATTGGTTCCGAATATCTGTTCTAGCCCGTCTAATTCAGCTTTCAGCCCGTGTACAAGTTTTTCCTGAGACTTGTCGATTAGATTGCTAGCCATCCGTAGGGCTATTGGAGCAGTTCTACTCAATGCCTTAATCTGTCGAGCAACAACCTTGTCTTCGGCATCGAATCCTTCGGGACATTGCCCTGATAGCAAGTTTGGCAGGTTGTCGTCAGCGAAGAAACGGTGAGCGAATTTGGCGACGTGGCTGTCAGGATTAGCAGGTTGACCGGGGTATTTCTGAACAGGCTTCTCTAGTGTCTTCAGTAAATCATCAACTTCAGCCGGCTCCACAAGATGAGTGACCAAACCTAGATCAGTCGCTGTTTGTGCATCCATGAAATTGCCTGCTAGAACGGCCCATCTCGCTGCAGGCATACCACAGATTCTCGCTGGGCGCTGAGTTCCGCCTAATCCAGGATAGATTCCAATACTTGTCTCTGGGAAGCGGAATTGAGTTCTGCGGGTTCCAATTCTGTGGTCACAAGCTAGTGCTAACTCCAAACCTCCACCCAAGGCTAGACCGGTGGTCAAAGCGATGGTGGTCTTCGGGGAGTTTTCCAATTTGTCTAGAACTTCATGACCATAGGCTGTAAACTCATAGATTTCAGAAAAAGAATCAGCGCGTATCTTGTCCACGAAGAACTTGACATCTGCACCTGCCACAAAGGCCTTACCTGCTCCTTCAAGGACGATACTGTTGACTGAATCATTTCGATTCAATTCATCAAGAGTTTTGCCTAGTTGCTCAACCAGTGTCTCGTTGAGAGCATTCATCGCTTCAGGCCTGTTCAGCTTCACTCTAGCGATGCCATCGGAGATTTCTGTATCGACGTAATTGAATGAGAAACCATCACCTGTAGCCGCCTGTTCAACAAGTAATGTAGGGACATCATAATCTGCTAAATGGCAGTAGGAACTTGCCATTTCAAGAGCGCTTCCAACTCCAATTCGATTAGCCAATTCAAATGGGCCCAATGCCCAGCGCAGTCCTACTTTGGCGCCACGATCTACGTCTTCCATCGAGCAAACTTCTTCCTCGACTATTTGTGCAGCCACGGCGAATACTTGACCCAACAGTCTTTCTGAGATGATGTTGGCAGTTTCTTCATCACAATCGGTTTCTTCATCGATATCCCACATTCGGTTTTCTGCTACCAAGTCTCTTAGGTTCTGCGCTCCATGATAACGAGGACAATTCAGTTGCTCTGACAGGTAATCGGTTGAGTGTAGAGCAATAGGGGGGCCGGTCAAGTTCATCAGGGCAAATGGCCCCATGCCGATGCGGAATGCCTTGCATGCTACTGCATCAATCTGTGCTGTGCTGGCAACTCCTTCTTCGAGCAAACGGCAGGCCTCATTGAGCCAAGGTACGAAGAATCGATTTACCACAAAACCCGGTCGGTCTTTGCAGACGATTACGACCTTGCCAGAAGTCTTG
>CAXRJJ010000132.1:0-12974 GCA_964230945.1 Yoonia sp. | reverse complement strand
AAGCCGCTGGAAGAATGATTTTGAGCAAAAAGCACAAGGTATTGTTCCTTTGCTAGCACAACGAGGGCAAGGTATGGTCAGTCTTGATTCTGCGGTCATTGCGCGAATGGAAAAGGGTGGTAAGCGGTACGAGATATTAGTAGATCCTGATTTGGTCGATCAATTCAAGGACAACCCTGATTCTGTGGAAATCGATGATTTGTTGGCAATTGATGATGTATTTCACGATTGCAAAGGAGGTGAAAGGCCTACTGCTGAGGCGGTTGATTCTACATTCGGCACCGATGATATTACTCAAATTGCGATAACCATTCTCGAAAAAGGAAGCATACAACTGACGACAGAACAACGCAAGAAAATGGTTGAGCAGAAGAGGCAAGCGATAATTCACAATATTGCTAGTACGGCTGTAGATCCCCGAACTAAGTTACCACATCCCCATCAGCGAATCGAAATTGCTCTTGATGAAAGCAGGTACTCGGTAGACCCATTCAAGCCAGTTGAGGCACAATCGGCCGAAGTCATAGCCAAATTGAAGCCACTGATACCGCTTTCATTCGAGTCCATGCGTATGGCATTCAAGATTCCAGGTACATCGTATGGTGGTGCATCACAATTGTTACGCCAATATCAGAAGAAGGAGGAGTGGCTAAGCAATGGCGATTGGGTCTGCGTAGTCGAGATTCCTGCTGCCCTTAAAGCTGAATTGATTTCACAAGTTGCGAGAAGGGCATCAGACCTTGAAGTAAAGGAACTCTGAGTCACCCCATAGGGGTGTTTCTGTAGTCATACTCAAGTAGGGGGCACCGGTCGGCGGCCTCGGAGATATACATGAACTCTGAAGATACGGGCGCCGAGCAGCGTCTTGTCGTTCCTGGGGACCAAATAGACGCCCCCCCGGGTTCGCAGCCAGGAAGCGGCGTCCTGTCGCAAGGTGATGGCCTTGTGGCAACCAAGCTAGGAAGGGTAAGGATGAACGGCGATGTCGTTCATGTAATGCCCACGAACACCGCCTATATGCCGAGGTCAGGAGATCTTGTGATTGGCTATGTAGAAGCGGTACAGAATAATTTGTGGTTCCTCGATGTTAGGGGTCCATTCAACGCTCTATTGCCAATGAGTTTGGCTCCTTGGAAAGTTGAATTTGGGGCTGCTCGTCAGCACCTTGCCTTTGGTGATGCCGTTTTGGCTCGAGTTATGGAAGTTGATGAGACCCATTCCGTAGTCGCCACCATGAAGGGTGTCGGATTACGTAAGATCAAGCAAGGTTGCATAGAGCAAGTTGCACCACATATATTGTCCTTGGTTATTGGTAGCAAGGGTAGAACCTTGCAGAGAATCAAAGAATCCAGCGATTGTAGAATTGTGGCCGCACAAAACGGCCGTATTCTCATCGATGGAACCCCAGAGGGTATTTCCATTGCACGTTCTGCACTGAAGATCATATCAGAAACTGGCCACGCACCAGGTTTACACGATAGGTTGTCAGAAGTACTTGGAGGTGATGAGTGATGGGTGGATATGGAGATGTCAAACTGCTTAGGGACGACGGTACGCGCCTAGATGGCCGCGCCGTAGATGAATTGAGAGAAGTTGAGGTCAAGGCAGGAGTATTACCTGCGGCTGATGGTTCGGCTTGGGTCAAGCATGGGTTGAATGTTGCTGTAGCAGCAGTTTATGGACCAATGGAAGCACACCCACGAAAGATTCAGCGCCAGGACCGAGCAGTAATCGATGTTCGATACAATATGGCCCCATTCTCTACATCTGATCGAATCAGGCCTGGTTTCAATCGAAGAAGCCGAGAAATAAGCAAGGTTACCGCTGAAGCATTGGAAAGTGTGGTTTTAGTTGAGAGATATCCGCGTTCTAAGATCAGGGTCGAGATTGAGATACTTGCTGCTGAAGCAGGAACTCGTTGTGTAGGAATTACTGCCGCATCTGTTGCCCTTGCTAATGCGGGAATCCCCATGAAGGACATGATTGTGGGTGTTGCCAGCGGTAAAGTCGATGACGTAGTAGTACTCGATTTGGATAAGGCTGAAGACAATTATGGACAAGCAGATTTACCCATGGGAATCTTGCCAAATACTGGAGAAATCGCGTTCTTACAAATGGATGGAGATTTGTCTGTTGAAGAATATGAATTAGCCACGGAATATAATTTCAAGGCGGCAAGGGAGATTCATGAACTAATGAAACAAGCCTTGCTTGACAGTGCCGGAGGTGATGAATGATGGTTGAATTAGTTCCTCAACTATTGCGCCAGCAGTTACAAGATCTTGCCCAGCAGGATAAGAGAATTGATGGCAGGAGCCGATGGCAAAGTAGAGAGATGACTCTTGAGACTGGAGTATTATACAATGCAGAAGGTAGTGCGAAAGTGGTATTAGGAGATACCATCGTTTATGCCGGAGTGAAATTTGATGTAGCAACTCCATATTCGGACCGACCAACTCACGGTTCATTGATGACCGGTGCGGAATTGCGTCCAGTTGCACACCGAAAATATGAGCCTGGACCACCGAGCCCCGAATCTATTGAATTGGGTAGGGTAGTTGATAGAGGTATTCGCGAAAGCGGTTGTATCGATATGGAATCCCTTTGTATCGTACCTGGTGAGAAGGTATGGCGAGTCATGCTTGATCTGCACGTTCTCTCTGACAGAGGAAATATCTTCGATGCATGTGCTACTGCGGCTATTGCTGCTATGAGGACTGCTGTCGTTCCAGCTGAGAGGTTCGATGTTGGAGAGGATTTCAAATTGGAATTATCTTCCACCCCCACTATGTGCTCATTCCAGAGAGCTGGTGGACGTTATGTCTACGATGCATGTGAGCAGGAAGAATTGGGTGGAGATGAGAGGATTCACATCACCCTAGGTGATGAAGGACACCTCCACTCTTTGCAGAAGGGGTTAAGAGGAGTTCTTTCGCCGGCAGAATTCGCAGAGATACTCGCTGAAGCAGGCAAGAGATGCGCTGAACTCAGAGATATGGTACACGCACAGGAGTGATGAATATGGCAAAGAGAACCCAGAAGGTTGGAGCCGCAGCCAGATTCGGTCCACGCTATGGAGTCAGCGTACGACGTAATGCTGGAAAGATTCTACGCAAGCGCGCAAGGAAGTATACTTGCCCAGTTTGCCAATATCAGAAGGTCTCACGTGATGCGGTCGGTATCTGGACATGTGGCAAGTGTGGACACAGTTTTGCTGGCGGAGCGTGGGAGCCTTTCACTCGCGCCTCTGAAGCAAATAACAGAATCATCCGAAGAAGCGTCGATGGAGCAACCGCATCCGATATGGCACTGATAGCCCAGCAAGCCGCTCTAGAATATGAGCGCAAAGTTGCTGAGGGCGAAGTAAACGAGGAAGAGTGATTCAACAGGTGGTTGCATGACCTCCTGGAATCTTGTAGTTCAAATTCATAGTTTGAATGTTGAATCCCTCGCAGCATCTATGCATGGTGAGATTGAGGCCACCATATCTGGAGATATGTTGTCATTTTCGCTGAATGAAAACGCCGCTAATGATCTTCGAGCAATGTGGAATACTAGGATGCGTTCAGTAGAGGCTGTAGAATCTGTAATGTCAATCCTTGAGCATAGGATTCTTGACTCATAGCCCTTGGCAGAAATAGGTGATGATATGGAAGATAGCGCTCTCCGCATACAAGAAGTGGTTCAGGAGATACAATTGGTGGCTCAACAACTCGGTGCCCTGAGCAACCAAGTCAGAGAAATCAAAGAAACTCTGAGCCTATTGTCTACTCAACAAGAGGACCATACAGTGTACCGACAAAGAGGAGGGGTTCTCGTTAGAGTTCAAGAGATTGAGATATTGGTAGAAGAACTTGAAGATGGCAGGGCGCGAATTGAGGAACACGTTTCCACGCTTGCTAACAGAGAGGATGAATTGCGAGAAGAATATGAAAATCTGGTAAAGACTCTAGAGGCGAGCAAGTGAGTTCTGAACAAGAGTCCCAGTTGCAGAATCTTGCCGATTGGATGGATGAAGCAGCAAATAGAGGTGCAATTGCAATATTGACACATAAGAATGGAGATATGGATACGGTTGGTTCAGCAATCGCCTTGGCTGCATCTTGTTCTTCTGCAATGGCTTGTGGAGTCCACTTGAGTCGTTTATCATCAAGAATGGTTGAGAAATTCTCCGCTCCATTCATGCGCTTGGATGCAGATGCTCCTCGTTGGCCAAAGTCCCTGTCAGGAATAGTTGTCGTAGATGCAGCGGCACCTGACCAAGTTGGATTGGAATTACCAAAAGACGTGCCACTATGCATCATTGATCATCATTCAACTAATGATTGGGATGCAGGAGAGGATGGACTGAATGTTACTTGGGATGTTTCTTCTACAACACAGATAATACATGATTACCTCCAAGAATTTCATTTAAGCAGTATGAGTAATGAAGTCGTTTCATTACTTTTGGCTGGATTAATTACTGACACGGGTAGATTCAAGCATGCCGATTTAAGTTCATTTGAGAGTGCTTGCAAACTAATTGCAGAAGGCACTCTCGATTATGCTGCTTTCATTGAGGAACTTGAACAAGACGTCCTTACTCGTTCGGACAAGGGAGCGATTGCCAAATCTTTGTCTAGAACGGTTGGGATGGATGCCGGGCCGTGGTGGCTACTCAAATCAACAGCTGGAACTCAGGAAAGTGTAGTCTGTAGGGCTTTGATGTCGGCTGGAGCAGATGTTGCAATGGTACTGCGCAGAAGAGATGGAGTTACTCGAATGACTGTCAGAGCAAACCGTTCTTCAGTATTGGAAGGCTTGCGTCTTGGAAAGATGATGGAACAGCTATCAATTAGCCATGGCGGAGAAGGTGGAGGGCATGATGGCGCCGCTGGCTGGACAAGTGGTCTCGATACCATTGCTGCTGAGTCGGCATTCATTCATCTTCTCAGTGGGACGGTGCGGAGATGACATTTGATACCCCTGCAGAGGCATTACAAGCATTTCGCGATGGTGGTGCCGACGCACAGGAATATTCGCCCCTCGTTCTTGCAGAACAAGCATTAGGAGAGGGGGACGATGAGTCACTACAACTCCTGAAATCTAGATTAAGCGTAGCAGAAGAGAGTATACTAAAAATCACTGAATGTAGATATCGAGAAGAGGATCCTATGGAATTAATCCAACAAGCGCTTGAATTAACTTCACAAAAGGAAACTAGAGACCTCGCTCTCGAAGGTAGGGCCAGAATGGAACGAGGTTTGCAAAGGTTCCTAGATGGAGATATTGAAGGGGCTGATGGAGACCTAACGTGGGCAGAAACGCGCTTACGTTCAGTCGCATCGGCCAGTAGGGATCACGATTTATCTCTACTAAACAAGGCATCTTTCCACCTATCTACTCAGGCTCCACTGATGGCCTTACAGGTATATGGGGAGATTTCAACCACTGCTGGCCATGCATCTGAAACATTGGCCTTGTCTCGCATGGGGGCTGCAGGTATTCTTGCTGGAGTGGGGCAGATTTTCAGTGCAATTCGTAATTCATGGAATGCGATCAAACATGCACATGCGTCCTCATTTCCTGCACTTGTATGGCAAGCAAATACATTGTTTCTAGGACTTGCATCAAATTATATCCATGAAGGTGCAGAAGCTCTTGATGTCCAAGTTGCAACGCCAGGTGCTCAATCATTTGCTGATGATGGAAGGAGTCCTGCCGTCTCTAAAGAGGACCTAAATTCAATCTTCGAAGATTGTATAGGTAGAGAGGATGATTTTTCTGGTAATGAAAGACCAGATCTTAGAAGTCTGTTATCTGCTGCCGTGGTTTTGGATAGAGTTTCAGACATACCTTGGTTAGAATCCGGTCCAAAATCGATTCAAGATCCTTTGTTGGCATCTGAAACAGCAGTTGCCTTTGAAATTGTGCCGGGGCCATGGAGTATGCGCATGAAGGAATTGGTCAAGATTACTTGAACATCTTCGATGCTCTATCCATATATTCACGAGCCCATTCTTCACCACTGCTAAGCAATCTCCGCGCCAAGAAAAACGCTTCTTCCGATTTACCTAGTTCGAGTAATGATTCAAGTCGAACTTGCTCTTGATTCTCAACATCGGTTTCATCATCAGGTGCTTCCTCATCTAACGATTCTTGCCTGCCGACAACCTTTGCCAAGTCTTCCATCCTGCGAAGGAACTTATCGCGTATATTTTCTGTAGGAGGTGACCATTCGAGTTTATCATCCATCCTTTTTGTCAACCGCTCTAGCAATTTATCTCTTTCAAGCAAATGAGGTCTGAGGCTCTGCACATGGTCATAACACAGCCATGCATCATCAAATTCAGAACGTTGTTCATGTAATCGACCCATCTCAAGCCAAAGTTCGTGATTCGAGGGGCGATGGGCTAGAAGGTGCTGCGACAATTCGAGAAATAGATCAACCATTCCGTTCTCGCGAAGTTTCTGCATCCTTCTTCCAAAAATGATATTGGCTCTTTGATCTCTAAAATCCAATCTTCTACATCTTTGTGCAAAATCTTCAATCACCTCTTGTGAGGCCATTCTTTTCCACCATTCTTCTACTTGTAATGGGTCTTCTGTCAATGATGCGCTCATCAATCCATGTCCATGAGTGAGCATATCAATTTGGTTTAGTTCCTGTAATCTATCTGGATCTCTTCCTAGGACTATGAAAAGGTCTTCCAAGCAACGATGTATTCCGTCTCTATCGTCCCTACTCCTCTTGACATGTACTAGGGTCAACCAATTTCTTTCGTCGGTGAAATCATGCAATAAGGCCTGCTGGGCATTCTGTTCTGCCCATGCCATGTTTTCATTGCGTCTTTCAGGGTCCTTGCGTGCCAGTTTGACGAACTTTTCTGCTTGACTACGATACCTATTCGCGAGATTGCGGCGAGGGTGTTGTAATTCAGCCGCGCTGTCTTCTGCCACACCTGAAGGACAGTAGCATGACTCAAGTCGATTGCGGTCAAATGTTCACAGTACACTGATGAATTCCTTACCTTCTTTACCGAAGGGCAAAGTAGCATCAAATCCTACTTTGGAGGTGGTTCCATCTTCATTGCGCGAAGGATCAAGCGACGAACCTTTTTGCCCACTGAGGATGATTGTATCTTTGTCCGGTTGCCAGCGAGTCATCATTGCCCATTCGACGCGTACAGGGTCAGTAATATCGACATCATCGTTTACGATGATTACCTGTTTCATGGAAGGATGGCCTTTCAAAGCGGCATGAATGGCATTGGTTGCATCATCAGGGTTTTGGGGTTCTATCGATACAACTGCCGACAACCATCCACACCCGCCTTCGCTGAGAAATACATCATTGCATTTCACGACTTCAGATACAGCCGATTTTATCGTGGGTGCTCTTGGAAGACCCATCAGATTTCGATGCTCAGCATATCCTGGGATTAATACATGCATGACTGGATTGTTTGCATGATTTATCTTGTCAACCACTATCACTGGTTCCATACGCACATCATCAACGGTGCCCGTAATATCAACATAGGGTCCTTCTTCTGCATCCTCCCCAGTTATACGCGCCTGCATTATGTATTCAGCGTCAGCAGGAACGGTAATTCCATTGTCTAGTTTAATGACCTCTAATTCCTTGCCAAACAACGACTTGTGCATAGCAGATGCAACACTCAATTCATCAAGCGGTACATTGAATGACATTGCAGCAGCCAAGAGAACCAAAGGGTCAGTTCCATTCACTATGGCTATGTTAATCTCATCGCCTTTCGACCTAGCCGTATCCAACATCGTTCTCAAGTGCCGAGGTACCAATCTCGCTGCCAAGCGGTTTGAATCAAGTACCAACTGTCTGTGGAATGAAAGATTTCGCACACCCTCATATTCAGCAATAATGATGCTTGCCGACATATACCTCCCTGCATCTTCAGGATGGTGCCAAGGTATTGGTAAAGATGTTAGATCAACTGCCATTGAATTCTCCAAGGCTCGAGATTCAGAAATCTGTTGAGGGTTTGAAGGGGACGACATTGCTTGCATCATCAAATCCATCAGCTCTGATGGAGTGATATCCAAGCACTTGCATAATGACTGCCTATCTAGTAGATTCAATGCAGCCCCATGACCCGGAGATTCAACGACCGAATCAAACCACAAAGGCGCGTTTCCCTTACTTTTTGAAGTATTCAAGAATCCATGAATACAGGAAGTTGAGGTTGGTACTTTCTCAGCATATTCAAGCAACTCCCTGAATCCCATGAACGTCCGAGAGTTTTACCATCATTGAACATTGCGCGCATCGCTGTAGAATGTTGGCCTGTGGCGCAAAGAACCCCTACCTTCCGTCATGGTCAAATAGGGGGGGCAAGTCGGCGACCTGCTTCAAACGGGGTTTGCACATGGGTAGAGGACTATTTGCAGCTAGGAAGATGGCGAAAGATCGCCAAAAGTTCCGCTGGTCTGATCGCCGATACAAGAAGCGCATGCTCAAGTCTAGAGAGAAGCACGACCCACTGCGTGGATCTACTCAAGCCCGTGGGATTGTCATCGAAAAAGTAGGTATTGAGGCGAAGCAGCCTAATTCCGGAATTCGTAAGGCTGTCAAGATTTCATTGATTAAGAGTGGAAATAAGTTGACTGCATTCGCACCTGGAGATGGTGCTATCAATTTCATCGATGAGCACGATGAGGTCATGGTCGAAGGAATCGGTGGCCGCATGGGTCGTTCTTACGGAGATATTCCTGGTGTTCGCTACAAGGTAATCAAGGTCAACGGAGTCAGTCTCGATGAGATGGTCCGAGGAAGAAAGGAGAAGCCAGTTCGCTGAGGTGTCACAATGTCTGATGAAGAAGTTGTGGAAGACGCAGTTGAGGAAATTGTGGAAGCTCCAGAGCCAGAGGTTGACGAAACACCAATTGCAGGTATCGGAACCCTAGTATTCGGCAAGTGGGATGCATCTGAAGTGGTCTGTAGAGACCCTGGTCTAGCCCCATATGTCAACCTCAAGACTGTAGGGGCGCCACACAGTGGTGGCAGGCACGCAAATTCTTGGTTTGGTAAGACCAAACTATCTGTTGTTGAGCGGTTTATCAACAATCTAATGCGAACTGGAAAATACACTGGAAAGAAGATGGGTGCCTCCAAGGCCTTTGAAACTGCATTGGACAAGATTTCTGAGCGCAGTGGAAGCAATCCATTGCAAACTTTTGTGGATGCGATCTGCAATGGTGCCCCAATGGAGGAGATCACCCGAATCAAGTTTGGAGCAGTTAGTCAGCCAAAGGCAGTCGATTCTGCTCCAATGCGTCGCCTAGACATCGCTCTTCGCAATCTTGCCAAGGGCGCTCAGTCAGGCACACACAAATCCAAGCGCACTTTGACACAATGTATCGTAAATGAGATTGTCAAAGCATCTGAAGGAGATGTCACTTCCTTTGCTGTAGCAAAGCGTGAAGAAGTTGAAAGAATCGCTGCCTCGGCACGATGATACTCATCCTTGGTTGTATTTCCATACCCTACGGGTATGGATGCCTTCATTAACAGAGGTCCGGTCGCCGGCCCACTGAGGCGATTGAATGGGCCGTAAGGAAGACAATATCAAGAGAGCTACTGAAGTGATGCATATCCTACCACAAATCAGGAATTTGTGTATTGCAGCCCACATAGATCACGGAAAGACAACTTTGTCTGACAATCTGATTGCAGGTGCAGGTATGATGTCAGAAGATCTTGCTGGTAAGAGCAGAGTTCTTGATTTCGACGAGCAAGAGAGTGCCCGTGGAATTACCATCAATGCTGCTAGTGCTTCCATGGTACACGGCGTAGAGGGTGTTGATTTTCTAATCAATCTCATCGATACACCAGGGCACGTTGATTTTGGTGGAGACGTAACTCGTGCCATGCGCGCAGTAGACGGTTGTTTCATTCTTGCTTGCGCTGTAGAAGGGCCAATGCCACAGACTGAAACCGTTGTACGTCAAGCCCTTAAGGAAAAGGTAAAGCCTGTTCTTTTCATCAACAAGGTAGATCGTTTGATCAATGAATTACAAGTAACTCCTGAAGACATGATGGAGCGTTTCAAGGGAACGATTACCAAGGTGAACAAGCTAATTCGTCAATTCGCTCCTGAAGAGAAAAAGAAGGATTGGCAGGTAAGTGTTGCAGATGGAACCGTTGCATTCGGCTCTGCCTATCACAACTGGGGAATTACCGTCCCCTACATGCAGAAGTCTGGAATTTCATTTACTGATATCTTTGAGCACTGCCACAATGAGCAGCAGAAGGAGTTGTCAAAGAAGGCACCAGTTCACGAGGTTCTTCTTGATATGGCTGTGACTAAATTGCCAGGTCCAGTTGAGGCTCAGAAGTACCGTATTCCCAACATCTGGACCGGAGAGATAGACACTGAGATCGGTCAGTCAATGTTGAATTGCGACCCTAAAGGAGAGTTGGCGATGATGATCACCAAGATTTGGATGGACCCGCATGCTGGTGAAGTTGCAGTTGGTCGAATATATTCTGGAGCAATCAATCAGGGAGAGAGCGTTTGGGCTCTAGGTGCAAGTAAAGCCGAGAGAGTTCAGCAAGTTAGCATGATGGTTGGAGGAGATAGAATCTCTGTTCCGTCTGTCGTTGCTGGAAACATTGCTGCCCTAACCGGTATCCGCTCTGCTGCTGCCGGTGTAACAATTTCAAGGGACAAGGAATTCACCCCCTTCGAAGCAATTAGACACTACTCGGAACCTGTAGTAACTGTTGCTGTTGAGCCACAGTCGATGAAAGATTTGCCAAAGTTCATCGATGCTTTGCGAGCACTAGCAAAGGCTGACGCTAGCCTTCTAGTTACCACTAACCAAGAGACTGGAGAAGCGTTATTGGCCGGAATGGGAGAGTTGCACCTAGAAATTACCACTTACCGAATTGAAGAGGAACAAGGAATCAAGGTCAAGGTAAGTCCGCCTATTGTCGTATATCGAGAATCGGTAGAATCGAGTAATCGAGGACACGCATTCGAGGGCAAGTCGCCAAACAGGCATAACCGATTCTATGTAGAGGTAGAGAAGCTTCCTGACGAAGTTATTCAGGCTCTAAGAGAGGGGCACTTCGGAGACGGAGCGGTTCGTAACAAGGATGCTAAAGAAGTCGGAAACAAATTTGGAGAATTCGATGGTATGGATAAGGATTTGATGCGCAAGATCTATGCCATCAATGGAACCAATGTTTTGGTAAATGACACCAAGGGTATTCAAAATCTACACGAGACTCGTGAATTGATTATTGAAGCGTTCAATGCGGTCTGCAAGAAGGGGCCAATCGCAGAGGAACCAATGATGGGTATGTTCGTTCGCCTGGTTGACGCCAAGTTGCACGAGGATGCGATTCACAGAGGACCTGCGCAGACAATCCCTGCAGTTCGAAATTCAATCAAAGGAGCATGCCTGCGCGCACGTCCAGTAATTATGGAACCTATGCAGAAGATGTTTGTCAGTGTGCCAAATGATTGGCTTGGAGGAGTATCGCGTGAAATATCCAACCGCCGTGGAGTCATTGAGGATATGCCGGCTGATGGCGAGGTAACAACCGTTGTTGGAACAGTTCCTGTAGCTGAGACCTTTGGTTTCTCAAATGATATCAGGGCTGCTAGCCAAGGTCGTGCAGTATGGAACAGTGAGAACTGTGGATTCGATATTCTCCCACCTCAATTGTTTGAGAAGACAGTTGGAAACATTCGACAGAGAAAGGGTCTGAAGGCCGATGTTCCTGACGAGGCATACTACACAGATTGATCAAGAAATTCTTTGTATCTGCCAATCTGTTAACTCTCGCAAAACAGAGAGTTCTGCCCAATATGGTAATCTATCTAGTTCCATATGAGCCGCCTTGTGGCAAGATTCTGCGGTTTCCCGAGCGTGTTGGATAGAACCCAATCGTTCTAATGCCCCTATTGCAGAATCCAATTCGTCTTGAGTTGCATTCTCCCCTTTACCTAGAATCGATTTCAACAAGTCAACATCATCACCTTGCTGTTCTAGTGCATGTAGTACCATGAGAGTCTTCTTGCCCTGCGCAATATCACTACCTCTTGGTTTACCCAATGTCTTTCCATCACTCAATACGTCGATTAAATCATCCATCAATTGGAAACACATGCCCATCTGCAAACCCCAGTTGGTACAAGCATCTACAGTTTTAGCGGATGCACCAGAAAGTAATGCGCCAAGGCGCGCAGCGGTTTGGAACATAATAGCAGTCTTGCCTTCGATCATTCGCATATATTCTGCAACACCAATATTCTCTTCATTCTCAAAAGCGATATCGAGTTGTTGTCCTTCTGAAACTTTACGAACCATTGAAGAGATAGACAAAATGACTTCTGAAAGATGATCAGGTGCAATATTTCCATCCTCCACGAGCAATTCAAAACCGATTGCTAACATAGCATCTCCAGCATTAATTGCAGTAGGAACATCATATGCTATGTGTACTGCAGGACGCCCTCTCCTAATCTCATCATCATCCATGATATCGTCATGAACTAAAGTGAAATTGTGAATGACTTCTAGTGCAGCGCCTACAAATTCTAGATCATCATTATCTGGGCTCAAATCTAATGCCTCTCCAACCAATCGTGGCAATGTTGCTCTCAAGCGCTTACCTCCGCCTTCGATCAAGTGCAGCATTGCATTGCGCAAACGTGGCACAGAGGTCTTGTTTAGTGCCTGCACGAGCAATTCCTCGACCCGAGGTCTGCACCTGGTGACTGCCTGCTCTAGAGTTTCGCCAATAATTGGAGAAGGCACTAAGTCGATACGACCGAAATTATGAATCAGACCATCGTCACTTACTGAATCTAAATTATTCCACCATTCTGGAAGAAGTCTTTCAGCAATCAATCTAAACCAAGGTGCAATGATTTCACCTTTGGAATCAGTAAGAAAGTCCTGTAACTCTTCCTTACTTACCCACTTTATTTCTTCTACTT
>CAXRJJ010000131.1:0-14194 GCA_964230945.1 Yoonia sp. | reverse complement strand
TTGGGGGTGGGTGAGGCTGCGTTGTATTGGCGTATTCGAGCCTGCCTTCGACAAGGAGGGTTAAGTCGTAACAAGGTATCTGTAGGGGAACCTGCAGATGGATCACCTCCTATGAAACCCGGGGGGCAGGAGCCAGAAATGGCTCCTGTCTCCCACTTTTTTCGTTACCACGAATTTCCTTTGGCGATATTGCAAAGTGTTCATCCTTGATAACAGGTCAGTGTTCAACTACTGACATGGATGATGATGATGGCTTCGATGAAGAGATACAGAGATTGCTCAAGAGTTTCCTGAGTTCTGGAATCAACTATTTCCGTTCAAGTTGTAGGAACAATCGAGAATTGAGAAGGATGTTTGATATCGACGATGTGGGTATTTCCAATTTTGGAACATTCTCTGATGAAGAGATGAAGAAGTGGAGAAAGGACAATCGCTAATCGAGTCCCAACTTACTTCGGAATGATAGCAGTTTCAGTTTAGGGCCATCGAGGCCTACTCTAATCACTGCACCCCTGTTGAAATGGTATTCGTCCCATCCGTCGGGAACAGCATAGCCGCGGTGCATGTCGCTGGTAATGACAGTGGTCTGGTCTGTCCATGCCATCTCTGACTGCCCAGTTGCTAACTCTCTTGAGACCACGAAGTAATGTGACTCAGCCTGTTCACGACTTGCTTTCAAATCGTCTAAATCTGCAACATATCTAATCCAAGCCCCTTGCCCTAACCAAGTTGAGAATAGCAGCCCCGAGGATTGTTGTCTTTCATCAAGTTCATTTCTTTGAATTCGGTATTTTGATGGTGCATATTGGTGAGTATTGGCGATTAGCAGATCGTTTAGTGCAGGGTCAGTCTTGATGATGTTCCCACTTGTTGAGGTAATTGTTGCTTGAAGGCGTGGCAGGTTGTTGATGATGGCTTTACCCAGTAAAGCAGCATCGAGGTCTTTGGCAAAGGAGTCAACGGTTGAATCCATGAAAAATCCAAGAGAACCTTCTGAGTCTAGGCTGCGCGGGTGTGAATTCACTCCCATGACAGGGGTTGTTTCATCGATATTGTGGCAGATCGACGTCAGGGTTCCATCTCCTCCAACTACAATTACCAAGTCCCTGCCGATGAAGTCGGAACGGGAGACTGCTTCTCTTGCTCTCATGGTATGGCTAATATCACCGCGTTGCGAAAGCACGGATTCGATCATCGAGATGCTCTCATCATGAATCCTCTCGTGGTTCTTCTTGTAAACCACGAGCAGGTTGGCTGCCATGCACCTGCGAGGGGTGCTTTCCTTATGACCGGCACCCTGCTCCAGCACCATGTTGCCCGACGGCCGTCCCCGCCTGCCGCGCGGCCAATTCCTGACCAAGCGTTTTCCAGTCTTGACGCATGGTGAAACTCCGCAAGTAGAGGTTGAAGATTGGGAATTCAGAGTATGGGGGCATGGCATGTCCAAGGAATTGTCTTGGTCATGGCAGGAATTTCTTGAATTGGGTGAATTTGAGACTACCAGAGATTTCCATTGCGTGACTACCTGGTCTAGATATGATAACAAATGGTCTGGAGTTTCCGCTACAGACCTTTGGCAGGAAATCGAACAACATCTAGAAGCAAAACCCGAAGCTGTCATGTTCCATTGTTATGG
Source organism: Yoonia sp. (assembly GCA_964230945.1). Taxonomy (GTDB): domain Archaea; phylum Thermoplasmatota; class Poseidoniia; order Poseidoniales; family Poseidoniaceae; genus UBA226. Next base: position 12,558 of record CAXRJJ010000131.1, on the reverse strand, counting down.
TGGATATACAACCAATTTGAGGGTTGAAGACTTGCTGGCAGAGGGAAACTTGTTTGCCACACATCATGATTCCAAACCATTGACCAAGCCTCATGGGGGTCCGATGCGTTTCGTGTGCCATCACCTCTATGCCTGGAAATCTCCCAAATGGGTCTGCGGTATGGAAATTTTGGATAAGGACAAGAGAGGTTTCTGGGAGAGGCACGGTTATCACAATCATGCTGACCCTTGGTTGGAAGAGAGGTACTCATACCAAGAAGGTCCCGAAGATCGCAAGGTCAAGTGAATCTTAGGATGAATCCTACTGCGAATAATAGCAATCCTGCTGCGCAAGAACGCATGACAAGTAGATATCCTCGAGACTGTAAAACATCTCTAGAACGGTCCACCATTTTGGCGATAGTAATCTTGCAGATAATGAAGATGCTGAAGAAACCGAATAGAAACAGTATCGGAGCAAGCGGTGAGATGTACCAGCCAGCCACTAGAAATGGCGCACCAATCAATCCCCAGAATCGATACGGATTGGGATTTACCAAATTGGTTAGAATTCCGTTCCGTAGTGAATGGTCAGCCTGCGGAAGGGCAGAGATCTCCGGAACCTTTGCATTCCAAGCTTTGAATGCAAGCCATAGAAGTAAGATTGCAGCGGCCAGTGCGAGGAATTCTTCGTAGTCGCTCAATGCATTCCAAGCCAATGCGCAAACGAGAATGATTGGACCATCGGTAATCAATACCGATGAAGTGACCTTTGCTCCGGCCTTCCAGTCATGTTTCATGGTTTCAGAAATGACTACCATCATTAGAGGACCGGGAAGGACACCCTCAACAAGACCGAGCAATAGGCCTGCTGCTAGCACCCCAAGAACGGTGCCGTCGGCTAGGGCGAGTGGGTCCACGCACAGATGCTGAAGGACCTGAAACTTGAATCGTGTCCTCCATATCGACACAATATGGCAGAATCGGGAAGATTGGTGGTCGGCAAGGCCGCCACTTACGTGGAAGAGATGAGTATCAAGACACCAGAGAGATATGAGATACGTTGCATCACTAGAGAGGTTCAGGGTGTAATCAGCCGTTCTCGTATCAAGGATGGATTGGTTTTGGTCAACCCAATGCACATAACAGCAAGCGTATATGTCAACGATTTGGAATATGGTTTGCATGATGATATCATGAGTATGCTGGAGCGTTTGGCTCCATACTATGGTCCAGATGGCAAGAAGGGCAAGGAGTATCTGCATCACAGAACTGGGGAAGATAACGGAGACGCTCATCTTCGTAGGCAGTTGCTTGGTCAGCAGGTATGCATGCCTGTGCAGGATGGTCGATTGCACCTGGGAACTTGGGAACAGATTCACTATGCCGAGTTTGATGGCCAACGCAATAAGCGCATATTGGTCAAGGTAGTTGGGGTGATCGAAGATGAGTGAACTCTCCCAACCTCCAGTATTGTCTGGAATTGCTCAAGCGATGCAAATCACTAGGGGAGAATGGGGAGGTGGCAAGGCCAGTGTTAGAGTATTGGTCGATGACTCGCATACCAACAAAGGAGGAGTTGCCCACGGTGGTCTCTATACCATGATGTTGGATATGGCTTGCGGAGGGGCTCTTGTCAGTATACTCCCTGCTGAAGAGTGGTGCGCAACCACCCAACTGAGTATCAGTTTTCTCGCTCCTTCTAAGCCGGGTGATGAGTTGGTTGCTTCAGGAGAATTGGTCAAGAGAGGTCGTAATGTCGCTCATCTACGCGGAAAAATAGTCAATTCTTTCGGCAAGGAAATCGCTACTGCAACTGGAACTTGGGCAATTTGGCAGAGCAAACCAAACTACATGCCGGGTAGAATTGAATGAAAACCGTAATTGGCATCCTTTGACTGGGTGGTTCATGAGCGAAGCCACCATTGACCAAGCTAGCCTTGACAGGGGATTCTTCCATTTCTCAATACCATACATTTGGTGGATGTGGATTTTTTGGGTTATTGGATTATTATTGGCCGCAGCAGGATTAGTGCTTTCAGCCCAAGGTGAAATAGGATTATTGGTACTTTCAGGCTTAGGCTTCCTGATTCTAGCATTTTGTTCTCCTGGTTCACTTGAAGCGACTCTGCATGGGATTCGCAAGGGTGCTATTTCGGCAGAGGAACAGGAGGCACAGGCAAAAGAGCGAGGCTATGAAATTCAGTCTTGGTGGCTACAGCGTTCTTCGTATGCTCCTACTAACGATCCAAATGATTGGATATTACCTGCTCCCGGGCCAGCTACTTGGAACAAAGAGGACATCTACGCACCTGATGCCTCAGGGGAGCCATTGGCAGAACACCCGCACAAAGTTGGAACTCCACGCCCAGCAACAATGTCTGCATTCGGTTTGTTTTCAATGGCTGCAATCACTTGCTTCTTGGTATGGACTTGGAAACTACTCGAGATGAGTCCGGAGGAATTTGCTGCTTCAGGAGGAGAAGGTGATCCGGAGTTAATGAGGTGGCTGATGCCGATTCTTGGACTGATTCTATTATTGGTTGGATGGTACAAGGCCAAGATGTTAGCACAGATGTTGGATACTCCAACAAGTCTGATTCGCAGTATGGCTGTTGGCAGCAACGAGTTGGTTGGACAGGTTCGTCCTGCTAAAGAGGGAGATTTGACTGTAGCAGTTGGTGGAGCACCACATAGAACAGTACACAATATGGTGGCATACAAGTGGACCCATGAGGTCTATGAGTGTAGAACAACCACAGATTCAGATGGTAATAGCAAGGAAGAGTGCCATTGGAGAACTGTTGAGCAGGATGAGAATTCAGTACCATTCATGCTACATGATGGAACAGGTGCAACAAGAATCCAGTCTTCTACCTTCAAGCGTTGGGATTACGGCAACTTCCTCAAGCGCTGGGGATCCAAGCACGATGATTCAATCGGTAAGGAACTGTTTGGTCAGGTTGCCTCCCAATTGCTCGGGGGAGGGCGTATCAAGAAGCATCGTTGGACACTTTGGGGATTGAGAATTGGTAACCCTGTTTATGCTATGGTGAACGTTGTGCCTCGCGGAAGGGAAGAGGCTGAAGCAGAAGGGTGCGATGTTACAGTTCCGCACACCTTGTTGCATGCCAATGGAGAAGATGCACCTGGAGTCAAGACGATCATCAGAAGGGGAACAGAGTTGTCCAATCTTGGAACCATGCGTTCAGGTTTTGAGATGGTTATTCTTCCTACGCTCATGTTGCTCGGTGGAATCGCCTTATTCGTAATCTGACCACTTCAGCGCACAACTCAAGAACCGGCCACCAGTCGCTATCTCATGGCGAATCGAGATGTGGTCATCGTTGGTGGAGCGAGGACTCCATTTTGCGAATGGGTTGGAGGTAAGCGAGGAGATGGAAAGCCGGGAGGCGCTCTGAAGTCCTTGAGGGCGGAGGAACTCGGTGCCCTTGCAATCAAGGGAGCCCTTGAGAAGAGTGGAACCGATCCGGCTTCTGTTGATCACGTAGTCATGGGCTACGCTCTTCAGACCAATTCACAATCTATCTATGGCAGCCGGCATGCTGGTCTTCAGGCGGGAATCCCAGAAGAGGTTCCGATGCTTACTCTATCTCGGATTTGCGGAAGTGGCGTGCAGTCGATTGTTTCGGGGGCGCAGATGATAATGCTCGATGAAGCGAAGACTGTAGTTGCAGGAGGGATGGAGAATCTCTCGCAGGCGCCACACGTACTTCGCGGGGCTAGAGAGGGTTGGAGATTAGGACGCGCCCCAAAGGTAGAGGATTACATGTTCACCAATCTACAGGATATGACTTGTGGTTTGTTCATGGCGCAGACTAGTGATGAGTTGTGTAAGCGCAAGGGAGTAACTCGCGCAGAGGTCGACGAGTTTGCTGCCTTGAGCCATTCTCGAAGTGCTGCTTCGATAGATAACGATATTTTCGAACAAGAGGTAGTCCCAGTGACCATCTCATCTAGAAGAGGAGATGTAGTTCTGACTCACAAGGATGAGGATCATCTGGTCCGTAATACTACGCCTGAATCATTGTCAACTCTTCCAACCGCTTTCGGCCCTGATAGTCTAGTCACTGCTGGCAATGCCAGTGGTGTGGTTGATGGTGCTGCTGCTGTAGTTATCAAATCAGCAGCACAAGCAGAGGCTGATGGTGATTCACCATTGGCCAAAATCATCTCTTGGGGAATCGTAGGGTTGGAGCCTGCCATAATGGCCTATGGTCCTGTTCCATCTAGCCTTGCGGCTTTGGAAAAGGCTGGGCTTTCAATCGAAGATATCGACCGTTGGGAGATAAACGAGGCATTTGCAGGTCAAGCAGTTGCTTGCATCAAGGATTTGGGAATCGATGTGGAGAAGGTGAATGTCAATGGAGGAGCGGTGGGACTTGGTCACCCTCTAGCCGCAACTGGAACTCGTCTTGTCTTGACTCTGGCTCACGAATTGAGGCGTTGTGGTGGTCGCTACGGAATCGCTACCGCATGTATCGGTGGCGGACAAGGAATCGCCATGATTATCGAAAGCATGTGATTAGGAAATCGATCCTAAGATGTCCCAGAGATATCTTGCCGCACTGAGGCTAACGGCTACTAAGAATGTGATTCTGATGGTCTTGGTTGGCAAGTACTTGATGGCAGTTTTCGCTCCAAAGAATGCTGTTGCAAAGGCTGCAATTGGTAGGATGATGGCTAGAGTTGTTCCAGATGATTCCAATAGTTTTGGTAGACTTCCATTAATGAAAATGTGACTCACAATGGCTACCGGTGCTACTGCCGCTCCGATGAGATAAGATGTCCCAGCAGCAGTCCTCATGTTGAGTCCAGCAAGGCGTCTATTCAGGGTGACGTAGATGGCTCCGCCTCCGATACCCAGCAAACCCGAAGCAAGGCCTCCTCCTGCTGCACCAAGTCTGTATTTGCCAAGGTCTTCTTTGGAACCGGAAATTTTCTCTGAAGAACTGAGATTTCTTTCGATAACGAATAATAGAATGGCTGCAGCTATCGCTTTCAGGAGCATTTCCGATACATGTTCAATAATCAACCAAGCCAATATGGTGCCCAATACGGCTGCTGGAACTGCACTGATGCGACCTGCCTTTGCAACGATCACATCTACGTGCTTTTCTTGATGATGGGCTAAACTGCTGCTCATCGCAACCATCCAGACCAATGTCAGCGATGCCAATAGAGATTCCACCAGTGTCCAACCTGCTACATAGTGCAGAATTGGAACGTAAAGCACCCCTCCTCCCAATCCTAGTGGGCTGAACAACAGGGCGACCAACAAGATGAGCGCTATGGCCAAAGCCTCCATGCTCATTCCTCCTCATCGATGTACCAATGCTTCTTCTGTGGAGGTAGTGGCCTCTTCATCCAAAGCGGTCTGCGTTCTCCACGTGGATGAGTCTCCTTTTCCTTGGCCCAATCATTCCATTTCTTGTAGTATTCAAAGGAACGATTGGTGTCAACCTCGATATCTCCGTATTCTTCTCCATCCGAAGGGCGGGATAGTTTGACCTTCTGTAACCAGCAGTGTGCCCCACTGATTGGATCCGGTTGAACGGCATGGGTAATGTTCTGATGTACTCCTCCGTCTCTCCAGAATAGGCGGTTGGTATCTGCATCTTCTGACTCGAATGGCACTACGCCTTCGATGGTTCGCATACGCCACTTGCCATCACCTCTATCCTCTATCGAAACGGTATTGGTCATCATGCGATTTCCTGCATCTTGTTTTCTTCTCCACCTACCTATGTGATGTGAGCAACCTACAATTCCAGGTTTGATCGCTTCGGTGACCCATACCTTGTCGACAAACCAACCGATTTCAGTTTCTATTTTGAGTAGCCCACCTTCTTCAATTTGTAACTTGGCAGCATCTTTAGGATGAAGCCAAATTGGGTTACGATGCGCGATTTCGACCAACCACTTCGCATTGGCTGAACGCGAGTGAATATGCATAGGTAGCCTGAAGTTTGGCAACAAGCAGTATTCATCATCCGCTTCAAGATTAGAAGGGTGCACGTGGGATTTGATTCGATAATGAGGAATAGCGTGTTCAGGATGGCCAAATTCAATCATCGTAGGAGAATAGAATTCTTGCTTGCCTGAAGGGGTGGCCCATCCTTCTTCCTCGTACTTCTTGTAGGTTGCTTCCTCAATCAAGAAAGCGCCGTGTCGACGCATGTAATCCAATTCGTTCAAACCTTCTTTCTCTGCTGCTTCACCAAGGCCAGGGATTCTCTCGAAGATGTACTGGTAATATTCGTCGATGTTGATGGTCTCACCTTCGCGGTATGGGGACATGAAGTGCTTCTTGATGCCCATCTTGCCATCCGGGTCTATTCGCAGGCTCAATTCATTCCAGAATTCATCTTCTTCCCACACTTGACCTGGGTTGATTTCGTGAGTGAACTCCACCTTCTTGCCCTGTTGGCGTGCATACTCTCTGAGGACCGGTTGTCTGAACGCAACCCATTTTCCAGAAGATGTTGCGTAAGAATTGATGTCGTGCCTTTCGCTTGCATGCCCCATCGGCAGGACATAATCGGCAAAGAATGCCGTCTCGTTCCAAGTGGGGGTCATGGCGATATGACACCCCACCGCTTTCTCATCCTTCAGCATCTCAATCCAAGAGAAGCCATCGGGATAGGTCCAAACTGGATTGAACACTCTAGTGAAATAGACATCCATGCTACCTCTTCCATCCTTGATGAGGTGCGGTAAGATATGGCTCATCTCGTAATGAGACAAAGTATACTCGGGGGGGAAGTGCAACTCATTCCAACCATCGGGTGCTTCCGGCTCATCGAATAATTCAGGTTTGAATTTCGACCATGAGTTGGGAGATGTTCCACCTTCTGTTCCAACTGAACCAGTCAACACGTTGAGGAAGTGAAGTGATCTACTAACTTGCCAGCCACCTAAGTTCCCAATCGAAGCAGCGCGCCAGACATGTGTGCACAAACGACTACCTGCTGATGCAACAACTTCTCCAGTTTCGATAACTTGTTCCACAGGTATACGGCATTCCTGGGCGGCAAATTCAGGGGTGTATTCGGCATATTCTTCCTTCAGCAATTCGATGAATTGGTCGACGTTTCTCTCCCTTTCTGGATGTTCTACTTCCATCCATTGCTCCCAGTTCACTTGCTTCTCGATGAAATCGCGGTCATACAGGCCTTTGTCTAAAATCATCTTGGCCCAAGTCAGGAAAAGGGCAGTTTCACTACCCGGCCATGTCGGTAGCCAATGGTCGGCCATCGAGGCTGTATTGGATAGGCGTGGGTCGATGACGACCAACTTTGCGCCATCCATCATGCCTTCTAGGATTCTTTGTGCATGTGGATTGAAGTAGTGTCCAGTTTCAAGGTGAGATGAACACAGAAGGATGACTTTCGCATTGCTGTGATCTGGGCTGGGACGGTCGTGATGATGCCATATCGAATAACCAGTTCTTGCCCCTGCGCTGCAGATGTTGGTGTGAGAATTATGTCCATCAACACCCCATGCCTTGAGAACTCGATTGGTATAGCCCTCGTGTCCCGGTCTTCCAACGTGGTAGACTACTCGGTCTCGGGCTCCGGTCTCTAATGAGGCGCGGATTTTTGCGGCAATCTCTTCCAAGGCTTGCGACCAAGGAATCTGCTCCCATCCACCTTCTCCTCTTTCCCCAACTCTCTTCATCGGGTGAAGAATTCTCTCGGTATCCTTGATTTGATTGATTGTAGCTGGCCCTTTGGCACAATTCCTGCCGCGGCTTCCAGGGTGGTGAGGATTACCTTCGAATTTACTTACTTCACCGCTTTCCTTGTCAACATAGGCCAATAGGCCACAAGCGGATTCACAGTTGAAACAGGTTGTTGGAATAAGGGAATAGTTCCTTTCTACCTGTCTTGGCCATGCCTGAGCATCCAGTTCACGATGATTCTGCCAGTCCTCAATCGAAGGATAACTTCGGAGTTCTGTTTTTGCTCCTTTGGCTTTATCTCGGTCGAGGTCGGGAATGATTCGCAACTTTTGTGCGATTTTCTCGATGAATGTCCTAGCCATATCATCACCTCAAGCAAGTGCCTCCAATTGGGGCTTTTCGATGACTTTGTGTCCGTGTAGCCAGAAAGCAAGAAGTGCGATAATCGCCGCTACCACAATTGTCTTGCTACCTACCAGTAGCAAAAGGACAGCAGAACCAATGGCTGCAGTTTCAAGCAGGAATTTCAGTGGTAAGAGTCCATCATCAGCCCATGATCTAGCCTTTGCTTGTTGTAGCAACCAAGCGGTATATACTCCTGTTAAGGCAGCTGCAGGGATTCCCACATATGCTAGGTATCGCAATAGATTCTCGTCGAGATTCAGCCATAGAACTGCGGCGGTTGCAGAGAGGATTGCTCCATATGCTGCTAGAATATAGGCGCCCTTCACTAACCATGAATTCCAATTGGGCCTTAGCATGACGTAGAGAAAACGCTCTGGGCGGTCCAAATCCTTGACTAACAGTGCTCCGGTAATCGCTAGGAATAATATGCAGATTCCGAGAATTGGCCACCAAAGTTCACTCATCTCAAGATAGCCAGCCAACCAAGCGATCATCGCGACCATGTAGGTTCCAGAAGCGACAGCCTTGGTCCAAATGTATGCACTAACTTCCCAACCCCACAGAATTCCCTTTGAGGGGGCATCGTAGGAACGTTTTGCTTCAGCATCATTACGGAGTTTTTGAGCGACATCACGGATTATGGCTTGGTCCCTAGGTGCTGCATCCTTTGCCTTCATCTCTAAAGCCAATTGCACAAGCATTGAGTGTTCATCAGCAGCTCCCATTCTCTCCTGAGCATATTTGGCAAAATGCCCTACTCCGGCAGATTGTTCACTCCACATGTAACTGTTAGTGATGGGGCTGGCGGAGGGATTGAGCATTTCCTCCGAAGTTTCTAGATAGAATACGTTGGGTATTGTGCCTGCTTCTGGTTTCCTAACAGTGGTGTCGTTCTCTGCGATGAGTTTTGCAAGAGATGATTCAGGGTCGTCAAGGTCTCCACTTACTATCGCCTCGACAGGACAGACGATTACACAAGCAGGTTCGTATGAATTCTCCAATCGATGAGCACAGTAATTGCATTTGGCGGCAGTTCCTTTGTTCGGGTCGATATACAGGGCATCATAGGGGCAAGCCTGCATACATGACTTGCAACCGATGCATCTCTCATCATCAAAGTCCACAACGCCATCTTTGCGAGTAAACAGAGCGGTGGTTGGGCAAATTGTTGTGCATGGAGCGTCTTCGCAGTGGTTACAACGGTGTACGCTGAACTCACGTGTCGAGTCAGGATATTCTCCTTTCTCGATGTATTTCACATGGGTTCTGTTGACTCCAACTGGAACATCATGCTCGGATTTGCATGCTACGGTACAGGCGTGACAACCGATGCACTTGCGGTTGTCGATGGCAAAACCGAGATTGACCACGCCCCCTCCTCCCGAAACAATCGCTTAGTCATGTCTAAAGCGACAAGGTCTCATTGCCACCCTTTTCTAGTAATGGAAGTTGTACGATATCGCCGTATAGAGCAGGTCCGGAGGTCCATGTTCCTACGATTCCTTCCTCGTTTTGGACGTTGTGAGCCAACGCTATCCAAGGTCTTCCTTCATCGTCGATTTCGATATCGATGAAATCCCCAAATCCTCCACAACGAACGTCTCCACAATCTGCCGTGATATCGAGTGGATCCTCAAAGAGATTCACTGACACTGAAGTTATCAGCGGATGTTCATTGAATGCATCGGTCATGATTGCCATGTAACCGTTCCAGCCATTCTGTCCCGTCTGTAGGCCAATGTAACCAATCGCAACTCTACCATCGTCTCCAGCGAAGATGGTTGGGAATCCTGTTTGATTAACTCCCGGAGCGGCAATCATCATCGGGTCTGACCATGTATCTCCTTGGTCTCTTGAGTATGCATACCAAGGCATCTGGTCATCAGATATCCATGTCGCATGAACATTCCCACCCTCATCGACAGCAACCGCCACTTCATGGGAGTGCCAACCTTGCTGCATTCCAACTTCGGTAGTTATCGTGTGTTCGCTCCAAGTGTAACCGCCATCGAGGCTTCGATAGACTGCAGGACCATCGCAAGAGGGGTTTCCTCGGTAAATTGAACCATCAGTTCCTCCGGCAAGGTGGCCGTGTAGTCCAGAACACTGAGGTGTGCCAATAGGATATCCTGGTCTTTGTATGTCCCATGACATTCCTCCATTCAGACTTCGACTGCATTGGGGCCCCAGTGCACTGGAACCAGTATTGATACAGAAGACGTAGATGGATTCGTGGAAACCGATGTCATTGACATCAGGCATTGATGCTATCGATTGATGATCCTGAGGTGAGTAATATCCCTCTGCACTATATGGAATACTCCAAGAATTACCATCATCATCTGAGTACTCGACAAACATTGCTGTCAGAGCATGCATATCGAATTTGACAATTCGGTCGGTCCACTTGTCGACATAGACGTAGGGGTCGTTAGAGTTTGGAACCTGCCCGGTATCTGGGAATATGGGGTTGAAAGGCCCCACGTCTGTCCACACTTGACCTTGTTCTGTACCTTTGATTATGTGAGTTCCATCCCCTGATCCACGGTAATTTGTGAAGAATATGGCGCCGCTGGAAGTGATTCCTAATGTTGGCTCGAACGTATCGAATCCAACTCCGTAATATGTCCCTTCAGTCCAGAATGGTGAGTTATTTCCAGTCAAATTGGCGCTGATGTTAGCCGTCGCCAGGGCACTTTCATTCATCGCATCGATGGCTCCAGGGAAGTGATAGAATGTCTCTATAGGAATCTCTTCAGAAAAACTGAATGGTCCTTCTTCCACAATTTTTTCGGGTTCGGGTTCCGAACCGAAACAACCCGATAGGGTTGGAGTAACTACAGAAAGAGTCAGCAATACTGCAAACAGAGCGCGCTGATTCATCATCTAGTCCGAACAATCAGCATGGTTTGAACCCTACTCAAAGACAATTCGCCGTAGTAACATGAATCATTTACTAGATTCTTCTCGGCTACCACATGTCTACCACATTGATTGCTGGAATTATTGGCGGAGTAGTGCTACTGATTCTTATCATCTGGTTCTTCTCCACATACAACCGATTGATACGATTGAAAGAAAATGTCAACAAGTCATGGGCCGATATCGACGTACTGCTAAAGCAACGATACGATATGATGCCCAATCTGATCAACACTGTGAAGGGATATGCTTCGCATGAGAAGGAATTGTTTGAGAAGTTCGCTGAAGCAAGACAGACCGCATCGAACGCACTATCGCAGGGCGACGTTAGTGGTGTTGCTGCAGCAGAAGGTATGTTGGGCAACATGATGCCAAAGATCTATGCTTTGTCCGAGGCTTATCCTGAACTCAAGGCTGATACCCAATTCCTAAACTTACAGAAAGAAATCACTTCTATTGAAAACCAGATTGCTGACCGCAGAGAATTCTACAATGCATCGGCAACTAACTGGAACTCTGCCATTCAGATGATTCCAACCAACATCGTTGCCGGATTCATGAGTGCTAAGCGCAGGACTCTCTTTGAGGTCGTCGACCCAGTAGAGAGAGAAGTAGTCAAGGTTGAATTCTGAGAATTCAGACAAACAGAAGTACTATCTTCCTATAGGAGGATACATGCAGAAGATTAGCCTGTCTGACAAGTTTTCGAAATTTACAGATCATTGGGCCCCAAGAGTCATCGCAGAAGTGAATGACCATCAACTCAAGTTAGTCAAGATCAAAGGAGATTTCGTCTGGCATGACCATGATGATGCAGATGAGGTCTTCATCGTCATCGAAGGTAGTATGTCAATAGAATTTGAAGACGGGATAGTAGAGTTGAATCGAGGTGAGATGTGTGTGGTTCCAAAGGGTGTGAGGCACAGGCCATTCGCTGAGAATGAATGTCAAATCATGTTGGTTGAACCTCGTGGAGTGGTCAATACCGGAGAAGCTGGTGGAGATTTAACTGCTGAAGGAGACGTTTGGATCTGAGTGCCTCTGTCCAACACCCATCCACGAATATCCAATGCAACGGTACCCATGATGTCGTATACGAACTAAAGGGGGCCCCTTGTGTATGTCGTGTTAGCAATGGAGATGAATTCGAAAATAACCATGCCGTGGCAAATTTAAAATTGATTCCGCCAAAGGGTAACAAATGCTCATGGACCTACCAACGAGTACAGTGGCTGTCACATTTGTTTCAGAGAAAAATGACATTGTGTTCTATACCCAGGCCATACGCGACGAGATTATCAAATTCGTACGATTTAAGCCATATCAAAAAAATCGCTGGAAGAATCTCATGTGGAAAGATTGGCGGCGCGCACATGCTCCGGACTACATACTCACGGAGTTTATGTTGAACAGAGGTGGCGATCGTGAGGCTGACGGGTTCGATGATGATGTAAGGCCCGTGACCAGAGAAGAATTTGAAAAGTTTCCATTTGAGTCGTTGTCTTGGCTACCTCTTTCTAGTGAGTTTCACGACAGATTCGTGAACG
>CAXRJJ010000130.1:0-4159 GCA_964230945.1 Yoonia sp. | reverse complement strand
ATAGATATCTTCCTCATTAGCGCATTCTAGAGTGTATTTGGCCGCCTCCATACCAATTGCATCACCCGCCTCTTTATCCGGGAAGAGGCCGAATTCATTCAATCTAAGGCCACGGTCTATGGCTAACTGACGCATTCTGATATTGTGTTCTTTGGAACCCGTGAAGTAAGCCAAAGTGAATGGAAAAGTAGCGGGTGGAACTATTCTGACCTGAGCATCGATTGTTGCATCTCCACTTCGCTCCATCATTGACTCTGCAAGTTGTGCATCAAGACTTCCTATTGTACCAGAACCCGATAACATATCTTGTTCTAGAATTAGGCTAACCTTTGATTCACCAGAACCCTTTACCTCAGCAATTCCGGGAAGAGATAGTATAGCCTTCACTACAGAATCATGATTCTCGGGTTCTGCAGCAGCGACGATATCTAGGTCTCCAATAGTTTCTCTACGCCGACGTGCACTACCTGCAAGTTGCGCACGAGAAACCCCAGGAATCGAAGCAACCCTAGCCTCCAAAGCTCGACCAAACATCAAACCTACATCCATTCTAGATCGGCCTTGATAACGGCGGAGTAACTCAATTCCTTCGAGATATTTCTTTTGACTTTTTTCACCAAAACCTGAGAGAGGAGCAACATGACCCAATTCACATGCTATCTTTAGAGAGTCAACCGAATCTACTCCTAGTTCCTCGTACATCAAGCGGGCTCGTTTTGGCCCTAATCCAGGTATTCCTACAATCTCGATTAGGCCCGGTGGGATTTTCGCATATAGTTCATTCAAATCCCCCCAAGTACCCTCCATTACAGCCTCGGTAACTAAGCCACTGATACCTTTGCCAATTCCCTTGACCTCAACGAGCCTTCCCTCTTTTACAACAGTGAGTAGATCTTCCTCCATAGATGCGAGAGCTCGGCTGGCATTTTGGTATGCTCTGACCCTAAACACATTGGCTCCATCTAGTTCCAGAAGTACCCCTACTTGTTCCATTACAGCAACCACAGAAGACTTGGTTTGGAAAGGAGGGCCTGTGCTTCGAGGTTTGGGTAGACTCCAACCCTTGACCTTCACCATGCACTGAACGAGGCTTCTCAGCCCTTGAGGCTGTCCATCAGCACTGTTGAACCCAAGACTCACAAATGCACACCCAATCGCAAAGATGTGGAGTTACTTGCGACTCTCGAAACAGCCTCGATTACCCTCTGTGGTATCGCTATGTTGCTCTGGATGAGTATTGGCACTTTTACTCGAGCAGAGTGGGGAGAAGCATTCGCTCAGAAAACAATCTTTGTCTTGTGTGTGACTTCTGCATTTTTGTTAGTTCTTCTACATTATTTTGGAGGAGAATTATGGGGTTCTCGTAATGTTGCATTGCCATTTGCTTTGACCGCTCTAATTGTTGCTGCTGCAGGATCTCTAAACATCAAGGGCCAAGATGTGCAAGGTGAGATTAACCCTCACGAAATAATGAGAATGAGAAAGCGTGAAAGAGAGGAAGAATGAGTCTATTCATCAGTCCTTTCAACACCCAATTTGTCATCAATAAAGGCGCGCATGTAAGCGGGGAGTTCGCCATTGACAAAGATTACATCGTTTACTTCATCGAGTTTCATCAATGAATAATAAATCTGCATGGCAGTCATTGGAGTTGAACTGCATCCTGTACAACCCCCCTCAAGTGAAATCATGATTATTCCATCTGTAGTGTCGACTACATTGACGATACCATCATGGGCGTCCAAAATTGCTTGGACTGGACCGACGGATTGCAAACTTAACTGCTTATCCACCTCGGCCATGTCAGTTCCTCTAAACCCCCTATCGGGCGAGGTGCTTTGAACCATTGGTGGGCTGACCGTCAATGTGGCAGACATGGTGAGGGTTCTGATGGTCGACCTGCTGGTCGAGCGAGAGACTTTCGGGCATGGGGGAAATCAAGAGGTTGTGAGACCATTTGCAGCTCGTGGAGATGTAGAGTTGCTTCTTGTAACCCCCCAAATGCAATCATTTGAGGCCGGAAAAAAAGCCGAATCAGGAGAAGTGCTACTTTCTGAAGAAGATGTTCCTCACTGGGATGATGATTTCCCTTTCTGGCAATCAACCACCGTTGAATTAGAAGGGAGAACGGTTTCCTTCCGTAGAATCGTAATGCCGATGATAGAAAATGATACTGAGATGTCAAATTGGCTAGATTCAATTGCTGTCGATGCCGTAGTTTGTAGTGGCTCCCGTCGCAATGTTAGCATGTGGGAGGATTGGATGGCTCCTGCAGCGTCCTTGGTTCGAGCCTCTGCAAATACTGGAAAGCCCACATTAGGAATTTGCTTTGGTCACCAATTACTCTGCCACGCTCTAGGTGCCACTATCGAACGTGCCGAATCACTATCAAGCGGAATTTGGGATTTGAATTTGACAGATGACGGAGGAGATGATGAATTGCTTACCTCGCATGTTTCGGATGATTCAATTGTAGCAGGATTATTCACCCACCAAGATCATGTTATGTCCGTGCCAGAGTCTTGTTCACTTCTGTGCTCAACCAAACATAACGGAGTTACTGCAGTGCGAGTTCTTTCTGAAAATGGCGAGCCTTTACCGGCTTGGGGAATACAATTCCACCCAGAGGCTGCGAGAGCGAGAATTGAGAGAGCTCATGAATGGGGTCACATAACCGATGAAGAATTAGCATCTTTCAAGGGTGAGCATGATGGATCTAGCATATTGTCTTCATTCGCCACTGTCGTATATCGCTATCATGCATAATCTCCGCCCCATAGGGGCGATTATTGTGGATTCGGATTAAATAGGGACCCTAGGTCGGCGTCTCAACCTAATTGGTGATATTATGGACGGAGAACAAATTGGAATGATAGGAATGGGAGCAGGAATACTAGGTCTGCTCATTGCTTTCATGTTATATCGAAAGGTAGATGCAATAGAAATTGAAAACAAAACTGTAGCAACTATCACAGGAAGAATTCAGGATGGCGCAATGGCTTTCTTGATGGCAGAATATCGAATGCTCGCGATTTTCATCGTTGTAGTCGCTGCGCTATTATTCGTCGGCGGTGAGGATAATGGCCTTGGTATGGAAACCATGGTCGCTTTCATCATCGGTGCTCTTTGTAGTGTAGCAGCTGGATTTAGTGGAATGCAATCTGCTACTAGTGCTAATGGTCGCACGGCGCAAGCAGCGGCAAACGGCGGCCAAGCTGCGGCCCTAACAACATCGTATAATGGCGGAGCGGTAATGGGACTTGCAGTAGGCGGACTCGGTCTATTCGGAATCTCCCTGATGTATTACATGACAGACCCAGTGGGCGGAGACGGATTCCTTTCTGTTGAGAACGTCGCTGGATTCGGAATGGGTGCTTCTTCCATCGCACTATTCGCTCGTGTTGGTGGAGGAATTTACACCAAGGCTGCGGATGTAGGAGCTGACCTTGTTGGTAAGGTAGAAGCTGGTATTCCTGAGGATGACCCACGCAACCCTGGTGTAATCGCTGACAATGTTGGAGACAATGTTGGCGACGTTGCTGGAATGGGTGCTGATATTTTCGAGTCGTTCGTAGGTTCAATCATTGCTGCTATGGTCATCGCTCAAGCCAGTGAAGATTTGGGCGCAGATTACCTAATGATTCCAATCGCTCTGGCTGTTGTAGGATATATTTCATCCATTATTGGGGTTTTCTCAATTGCTGGAATGAAAAACATGCATCCTGGTGCTGCGCTACGTAATACTACATTCATTGGGGCTGCTCTATTCATCGGTGGAGGATACTTCGCTCTTGATTATCTGGGACTAGACACAACCGTAATTTATGCAGTGGCAGTTGGATCACTAGTAGGTATTCTTATTGGACTAGTTACTGAATACTACACAGGGATTGAACCTGTATTTGGAATCAAAGTACAAGCTATTCCATACATCGGAGAGGCTTCAAAGACCGGAAGTGCAACCAATGCGATTGCAGGTCTTGCTGTAGGTATGCAATCTGTATTCATTCCTGTTCTTCTAATGGCCGCTGGAATTTACTTTGCTAACGATGTAATGGGCGGTGGAGATGCCGGACTTTACGGAATAGCAATGGCCGCTATGGGAATGCTAGGAACTGTTGGTGTTACCATGACAGTCGATGCTTACGGACCAGTAGCA
>CAXRJJ010000129.1:0-8651 GCA_964230945.1 Yoonia sp. | reverse complement strand
GGCCAGCGCCCCTCTACCTATATTGCCGCCTCCAGCTGCCATACCTGGACAGGCACAGACTAATTCTAGACGCCCATTGGTCATTTTACTCGGTCTATTCGTACTTGTTCTCGCAATTTACAATCTTGTGATTGGAATTGGAGACTTATACAATCCTTGTACTACAGATTGGTGTACTACAAACAAGAAGTTGATTTGGCTAGCCCCCCATCAAATTTCTAATGATGCTGGCTGGGGTGCTACAGGAACACCTGGTATTCCAGATTATGCAATGATTGGAGGGGCTGCTATACTCACTCTCCTTGGTCTGCGCAAGAAGTCTTGAGGTGGTCAAGTGACACAACCTGCCAGAGCCAAGCGCGGTCTTCCTCCTAAGTCAGACTTCAATGAATGGTATCCATTCATCGTTGAGGCTGCGGAGTTGGTTGACAAGAGGTATCCAATCAAAGGAATGGATGTTTGGAGGCCATATGGCTGGAAGACGATGCGCCTGATAGATGGCTTCACTCATATGGAAATGGAAAGAACTGACCATGAAGAAGTGCACTTTCCAATGTTAATTCCCGAGAATTTACTTGAGAGAGAAAATTCCTTGGTTGCAAGATTAAAGGCTGCTCGAGAACAAGGAGTAGATCCTGATGAGTTACGAATTGAAGAAGAGGAGGCTGGCTTCAAAAAGGAAGTATACTGGGTTAAGCATGCTGGAGAAAATGAGTTGGAAATACCAATGTTCTTGCGTCCTACTTCTGAAACGGCCATGTATACACTTTTTCCATTGTGGATAAGGAGTCATGGAGACCTCCCACTAAAGACATACCAAATCGTCAACACTTTCCGCTATGAAACTAAGACAACACGCTCATTTATTCGCGTGAGAGAGATTCATTTCTTCGAAGCACATACAGCTCATATTGACGAGGATTGCGCTAGTAGACAAATTACCGAAGATTTAGACATTGTGCGCCGATTAATGGACGTACTTTGCCTACCGGTTCTCATCGCCAAGCGTCCTGAGTGGGACACCTTCCCCGGAGCATGGTATACTATTGCTATCGATGTCGTAATGCCAAATGGTAGAACTCTACAAGTTGCAAGTTGCCATCATTATAGGGACCAATGGGCCAAGGCCTTTGATATCAAGTACGAGGATGAGAATGGGGACCCACAATTCTGTCACCAGACTACATACGGTATGTCTGAGCGTTTACTTGGAGCAGTGGTTGGTATGCATGGCGATGATTCTGGTTTGATAATGCCACCAAAGATTGCACCTATCCAAGTGGTCGTCATTCCAGTTTTGAAGAAGGACCAAAGTGATATGATTCTAGAACAAGCTCGAATGTTGATAGATGAACTCAAAGATTCTGGACTTCGTTGTCGCATGGATGATAGAGATATCAGACCTGGACAGAAGTACTACGATTGGGAAATCAAGGGAGTTCCATTGAGGCTTGAATTAGGACCTAGGGATATACAGAATGGCACGGTCTTCGCAGCGCGCAGAACCGGTGGGAAATCTCCGCTCGATCGTAATGATATTGTAAATTTAGTGAATTCTGAGTTGCAAGCAGTTGAGGATGAGCTGAAGAGACGCGCTATGGAACACATGGACGGAAGAGTAAGGCCACTACCCGAATTAGAAGTTGGAGACGGAAATGTTTCTCTTGCTTCAGAAATCGATGATGGTATGGTCTATGAAATCGCATTCGACGGTAATGATGCAGAGGCTGAGATGATAGAAAGGGCAACTGGACTTTCTTTCCTCGGCGATGCAGTAGAGGATTTTACCGAAGATAGGCAGTGTGCAGTTACTGGAAATACCACTCGTCGTAGAGTATGGCTCGCCAAGACTTACTGATCTTCCCTTTCGATAAGTGATCTGATTGCTTCTGCAATAGCTTGGTTATCTTTCAAAGCCCAATGTTCTCCATTTTTATCCACAAGATGGGCTCGTGGTTTGGAATCGCTATCAATATCCTCAAGTCTGTTCGCAATAACAGCAGTCATACCTGCTCTTTCAATTTGAGAACAGGCGCGATGTACCAAATCGTTCATCTTCACACCTGATTCTAGTTTGAAACCAATTCTGATACTTCCTTCACAGAGTGCTTGTAATATTTCAATATGCTTAGCGCCTTCAATCAATGAAATCTGCCAATCTCCTTGCATTGAACCAAACTTCCCCTCGATCGAATCCTTGACAACATAGTCTAATACTGCCGCACAATGAATCCATGCATCGATTTTATCATTTGAAAGAGCAGTCAATTCCTTTAGCATCTCATCTGGTTCTGGTGCGCTGATGACCAATGGTAAGTTGAATGTGGGTTTGATAGAGTGAACACCTGCAACCACAGTTACATCATGTCCATGTCTGTACAAATTTTCTGCAACAACCCATCCTGTTGCACCACTACTCATGTTCTGGATGAATCTGACATCATCAATCATGCTCCTAGTTGCGCCCAGAGTAATCACTACTGAGCGACGGTTTTCCGTCATTGAGTTGACCATATGCGCGAAAGCGGCAACAATGCTAGTGTGATCATCCTGTTTGCGCTTGCCTTCAACTGATGGTCCCCAATGAAGGCTCATTCCAAACCGTTTCAATTCCATCTGAATTTCTTCAGTAATGGGATCAGAAGCCAGGTCTTCATGCATACTAGGAACAAGCATGATCGGCAATTGTCTACCGCGTGCTGCTGAAACAGCCATCAATAGGGGAGTATCCATCATTCCTTGTAACAATCCTGCCATGTGGTGTCTTGTTGCTGGACAAACTAGCACTGCATCGAAATCATCGAGTTGCTTCATTTCACCCTCCCAATCGCTGATTACTTGCGCATCACTTGCCCAAGACATGGCTAGAGGGGAGATGATATTCTGGGCAGAATGCGTCATTACTACAATGACATCAGCACCATGTCTGCGTAATTCGCGACATACTTTGACAGATTCGACTGCGGCAATTCCTCCAGTGACTCCCAAGAGGACCCGTTTACCTGAAAGGCTGCTACCATGCAGGTCTACGCCGGTATCTCGCAATCACTCCACGAAACTTCGTAGAAGCATTTGCACAAAGCCCCTTCGCACCAGCAAGCACCGGTTGAATGATGAGGTGCTCTTGTTTGGAGGGTGCAATGGCGAATGACCCGAATGAATTGGTGATGGCTGGAAGTGTCCCAAATTCGACACAACATCCCCTAGAGGTTCTGCACCGTCAGATCAGTTTTGTCATGATAGGGACAATCTTCCTGTTCGCCCTATTCGTTTGGACTATCTTTAATACGATATCTAGTGGTTTTGGATGGGTCTCATTGTTTCCATGTATAATTCTAGGAGTAATATGGTCCGGTTTCAGGAATCGTAGAGAATGGGCCTACCCTTTTGCAGTCGCGTTAAATGCAGCAGCCATCGTACTATTTGGAATACTAGCATTCATGTTTATTTTCAGCGGAGATATGTTGTCACTACTGTTGGGAGTATTATTGATGTTCACAGCAGTATCTTCAATACGTCGATTGAATATTATGAGGAATGTATTGTTCAAAGCTTGGTATTTGGGGATGGAGATTCCCATCCATGGTGCGGGGCTGGCTGAAGGCGAAATATACGCTAGTTGCCCACATTGTTCTTCTATTCTAGCGATAAGGCCTATGCAATTAACGAGAGATGATGACTGCCCATCATGTGGGCAACCGCTGGTCATAAGTGAAGAAGAATGATTCAACTTCAGCGTGAAGCCAATGTAAGGTTCTTCCACATATCTTCTGGGACTTCCATAGAGAGTCTCAAACCACCCATGGCACCTAGTCTAACAGGATCATCAACTACGTGTACATTTATGTCTCCCAAATCAGAGAGTTTCTCCTCAATCAATGCCCCAAGGCCTCGAATTCCTGAGCCGCCTCCTGCTAGAATCATATTTCGACGGAAGGAGTCATGGTATTCTGGGTTTGATGAAGCAATAAGTCCCTTGACACTCTCGACAATTGGGTCGACAATACTTTCACAGGCTTTCTGAATACAATCGGTGATATCGAGAGTCATCGCTTTACCTTCGATTGAGAAATCAACCATGATTGGATCATCAGGTGGTGATGCCCCTGTGAAGGAGTGCTCTTCCTTCCATCGTCGAGCCATATCCTTGGTCACCTGAGCACCGTTGTACTTTATCTGTACTTGTTCGATGATTTGGTTATCCACATAATCCCCAGCATACTGAGTGTGGACCTGGTCCTCTGGTTCTGGAATTGTACCATATACTCTGCAAACGTCAGTCGTTCCTGCACCGATATCAATCACCAAAGTGTGCTCAAGCATGTCCAAAGCATAAGCAACAGCGAAAGGCTCAGATATAATCATACAAGCATTTACGGTTCCAGCTGCAGCGTCAAAGATGTATGTCTTATCGACATAGGATGCCTCAGCAGGTGCTCCAATGACTGCTACTACTCTATCGTATTCTTCTGGATCTGCCAGACCGATAAGATGGGTGATGAAATGGGCGATGAATTCTCTATCCTTCTGAGTGTCCTTGATCACACCGTGTTCCAAAGGTCGGAACAAATCTAGTGCCAATCGATTCTTCAGTGCATCTTCCCCAAATAGAACGTCTCTCTTGAGGAAGTTTCTGGCGATATGATCTTTCGGAGTACCAATAACAGTAAGTTCCTCTTCCTCGTGATTATCACTCGATACCATTACGGAACGGAAGGTCCCTAAGTCCACTCCAATATACAGTACATCTTCAGCCATTTGCTCGCCTCGATACGCGGGACTTGAAGAGGACTTATGAAGCATCCCACAGAAGAATGCCTAGTTGAACTCCTCATACCCATGTTTCACAGGCAGAGCAATACCATGCTGCGTACTCAGGATAAAGGTCAGCCATGCCTCCACATCCGGTGCATTCCTTGACGGCTCTATCACCGAAAATACCCATAACTATGCGTACGTGGTCAGCATCTGAAATCCCTAATTGTTCTCTCATTGCCCAGAGCATCTGGTCTTCACTTGGCGAAATTATACCATCTTCAAGTACGATTTGAACTGCCGCTTGATAATCCTCGACCATTCGAACATCACGGGCGTCCATTGATACGCCTCCCTTTTCAGCCACTAAATCCTGGCCCCCAGGGTCGTCAACATAGATTACTAGTGATGCTGGATCCAATTGTGTATTTTTCATCTCAAAGAGGACGGAGGGGCCATCATTAGAAGCATAAACGAAGTTTGACAATCGATTGATTATACTAGCCATGTTGCGCGCAGTATCTTCGATTGTACGTCCTCGGCGCCAACCCCTACTATCATCTTCATCATAACCATAGAATTCAGTACCCATCCCTGGATACTCCAAACGAACTTCCTCCCCGCCATCAAACTCGTTGTTAAGCAAGGTAACCGATGCTATTACCGTATTGCCAATGTTATCATCATCGTCAAAGGAAATCATCAGTGGTTTACGTTCTTCAGTAGCGACATTGAATGTCCCTTGCAAACCGCTCATCCACTTATCTTCAAGGCGCTGTAGACTGGCTTCTTGTTCTCTTGAGAGATTCTTATTGATCCCTAAAACGCCTCTCAGTTGACCGCTTTCCATCTCTTGCCTGAATTCATCAATCAATTCAGCATCTCTACGATGATTCGGAGGGGGGCCTCTAGCAGCTTGAACATAATTCGGGTCTTTCCATTCATAGGAACATTTCACGCATATCAGGAACCCTGCCAATGACGATGGCTCAGCCTCTCCCCTGCAGCGTGGACAGTCGCCTTCTTCATCGACGTTCAGATTCTCGCCTGCAGCCTTTCTTCCTCGCCTGATGCCCATTCCCATAAATGATGCAGAACTGCTCTTATCAAAGAAGGTTTGCGAAGGTGAGCCCTCAATTATTTCGCAGAATGGTGGCGATTCCCATGCCTCCGCCGATACACATTGTTGCAAGTGCATATTCTCCTCCGGTACGTTGCAACAAAGATGCAGCCTTGCCGGTAATTCTAGCGCCACTGGCGCCTAATGGATGTCCAATAGCCAACGCCCCTCCATCGATATTGACCCTTTCGTCATCGGATTCCAACCCTAAATCAGCCATTACTGCCAAGGACTGTGCTGAAAACGCCTCATTCAATTCGATTACATCGATATCGTCTAGAGATATACCCGCACGATGAAGTGCCTTGATACTGGCCTTTACAGGACCAATTCCCATGATTTCTGGAGCGACACCAATTACTGCACTGGAAACTATTGTGGACATGAGATTCAAACCATACTCTTCTGCATGTTCTTGTGAACACACAACTGTGAAAGCAGAACCGTCTGTCAATGGAGAAGAAGTAGCAGCAGTAACTGTTCCATCCTCCTTGAATGCGGGTGCAAGGCCAGCCATACTCTCCATTGTTGTTCCAGCACGTATACAACCATCCTCTGAAATGATTTTCTCATTATCAGTTATTGAAACCAATTCTGAATCTAGAAACCCAGAGTCTCTTGCAGAGGCTGCTTTGGCGTGACTATTGAGGGCGAAGAGTTCCTGTTCTTGACGATCTATGGAGTGTGATTCTGCGAGATTTTCAGCTGTCAAACCCATATTGATGTAGGCCTGAGGGAAATTATTCTCCAATCCGGGATGTAAGTCGCGATTCCAGCCACCTCGTTTGACAAGAGACATACTTTCAACGCCGCCACAAAGAAACAATTCTCCTGCATTAGTTGCAATAGCACCTGCTGCATCATGAATACTTTGCATGGAAGAACCACACAAGCGATTGGAGGTCACTCCAGGAATACTCGCTGAAAGTCCACTGAGGTATGTTGTGATTCGACCTATGTTCAATCCCTGAACTCCTTCAGGATATGCACATCCCATCTTAAGATCCTCGATCAAATCAATGTTAATCCCCGTTCGTTCAATCAATTCCTTGACTACTTGTGAGGCCATATCTTCAGGCCTAGCAGTAGCTAAATCTCCTTTGTGAGCGCGATGAAAAGGAGAGCGAGCATATCCGGCCAAGACTGCTGTCATATATCGCCCAAGACATCGATGCTGTTCAACATCACGGTCACCTCAACCGTTCAGGTTATGAAGAAGGGGCGATTGGCCGGGCTGATTCCATGTTACGTCAATGCAGAGCGCACGGATATTTTGAGGGGCAAAATTGCCCAGTTTGCAACGAAGAAGGCAAGTTCATCATGAGCGAGAGGGAAAAGAATGGAATTGGAAGACTGATGGCAGGAGTACTGCGACACTTCCCAGAAAAATTCAACCTTCAGATGGACATCAATGGGTGGATTAGTTGTAATGATCTATGCGATGCATTCAAAGAAGCAAGGCACTATTATCATTGGTTGAGGCCGTGGCATTTTGAAGCGATTGCTTCTGCTGAAGCAAAGGGCAGATACCAGGTTGAAGGAGATATGGTTAGAGCAACATACGGTCATAGCGTTGAGATTGAACTCGACCTGCCAACGGACGACATCCCAGAAGCGCTATACTATCCCTGCACCGAAGAAGACCTCAATACTCACCTAGAACACGGCATTAAAGCAGCAGATCGACAACATGTACACTTGTCCAAGACTATTGCTAATGCCATGGAAGCAGGACATGTGAGAATTCACAGGCCGCGTATCCTTGAAGTTGACACTGTTCGTGCAATTGCAGATGGAAATACCATATATCGAGCTGGAACTACAGTATACCTAAGTGAAGATATACCGAGTGACTATGTAGAAGTCTTGCCTGAAGACGACCAAATGATAACAGAGATAGTAGCCATTTGGGAAGAAGAGGAATGATTACTGGAATTTTCCACAGGCAGAACAGAATTCTATGTCTCCTTCGAGCATAGAGTCGCAATATTTGCACACCGAATCTCCTTGCTGTGCAGTTTTAATTTGGGCGACATCTAGATTTGCAACCAATCGAACCGCTTTCTGTAGTTCCAGAGGATCTTGCCCAGCATCTTTCAATTCCTTCCATTTGTAGCGGAATGCGATGGCTTCCTGAATTGCAGCTTCTATCTGTAGGCGTCTGCGACTTCGTTCTACAGCATCGGTAATCTCTTCGGACTTTTCCAATTCAGTCTGCAAATGGCGTTGAAATTCATCCACAGTTGGATCATCGCCCATGACTACACGAAGAAGCGATTGGTCTTCATCCCACCGGCGAATGACTTTGAGTAAGGGCCCCATCCTTACTACATGGCGCAGCGGGTCCTAGTGAAATTGGGAGGAGGTTTGATTACTGCCAAGGAAAAACTGTGCGTCGCTCGAATGGAAATCATAGATGCTTGTTCTAATGTAATCTTTAGATTACAGGAAGAAGGATGGAGTCCGATAATCGTCCATGGAGCAGGAGGATTTGGTCACCAAAGAGCCAAGGAATTCAATCTAGCGCAAGGTATGGATGCCTCAATTGAAGGACAAGAAGAGGCGATTCAATTAGTCAGGGAGGATATGTTATCCTTGAATTCATTAGTATGCGAGTCGATGATCAATGCTGGCTTGAAAGTTGCAAGTTTCCCTCCGCATACATGGGCGAAGGGAACCGGAGCCAATTTTGTTGGCGATATCGGAATATTCTGTAATGATAATAGCATAGTTCCAGTAACTTTTGGCGATGTCACAGATTGTGATGATGATTCGA
>CAXRJJ010000128.1:0-15119 GCA_964230945.1 Yoonia sp. | reverse complement strand
CGCTGCATCTCCTTGCAAGACAATCGCTGATTCATTTATCGATGGAAACTTCAATCGCTTATCTCATAAGAAATATTTTGGCGATACAAGGTGGTACTGTAGAGTCCTCAAAACAGGAACGATCCGTATGTCAAATTAAGTTGACAATCGGAAATTGTGAATTCACGCGTCGGTAGCCTATCGAAGGACGCACTGAAAGCCCTTTGAAATTCAATATCCGTTTCAGTGGATGTTCGGATAGCCCCTTGTAACTTATCCGAATCGATTAATTGCAACTTTCAAACAATTAGTGCTTTGAGATTGAGATTCGCTAACAACACTAAGTACTCGGTGCTCTAAGGTTTTTGCATGGAAAACGAAAATAAAGGTCTGACATTGGAGTTACTACTGAAAATAAACGCTGCCTATCTCATGATTTTCGCTATTGGTCTGGTATTTGCCGGTAAGACATTCCTTGAACTGATTGGGCATTCGACCACATCAGAGGGGATGATCAACGTAGGTATGTGGGCAGGAGCTGCGGTGTTTGGTATTGCAATGCTGAATTGGACCGCTGAATCATTCACTGGTGAGAACCTGAAGCCATTTGGAATGATGCAATTCTACATCTGGCTTCCATTAATCATCGTCAACATCTACACCCTTGCAACAGGCGTCATCGATCCAGGTATGAACATGGTCACAGCAAATCTACCCTGCGTGCTACTAATAGCTGGCCTCTTCTACATGAAGTCGAAAGATTGAATGATTATACAACCCATGTGAAACCCTCTGAAACGACGGGTTTGCAATGGGTACCCTTGATATGAACGGGTATACGAAGGGGAGCCCTCTGTATTTATTGAGCGGGTTGTTGTGGAATTTACATGGCTCTAAGTACGGGTAACTGCCCAAAGTGTGGGAGTTCAGATTTGAAAGCACCCAGGCACGTTCGAACACGAGGAGTAACATCTGCAACGGCAGCAGATTTGAACATCATTACTTGTAATAAATGCAGATTTACTGAATTTTACGAATTAACTGAAGAAGAACTCGCCCCTATCAAGAACCAAGTCACTAAAATCTTTATTTTTGCTATGGTCCTTCCAATTGTAATTGGAATCGCTGTTCCAATTTGGTTAATTTGGGGATGAATTGAATGGGTTTATCCTAAAACCGTTGATATTATTGTTATTGGTGCAAAGGGGATTCAGTGGGTCGCTACGAACGCTACCCATGTTTTTGAATCTCACAAATGCGTGTTGGCTGGTATTTTGAATTGAGGAGTTGCTTTGAAGCGTAGTTTTGCGCACTTGTGCCGCCTGCTGAAGGCTATGTTCAATAACGGTTGGCGGCCACCTTGAGCGGCTATGGCATCTTGGATTGACCGTATCGGCGCAGGCCTCGTCCTGAAGCAACCAGAGATGCTCGATCATGATTGGATTCCAAGCGTATTGGTAGGCAGAGATGATCAATTGGTTGCCTTGGCCAGTATGTTTAGTGGTATTGAGGCAGCAAATGGTAGCGGCAGAGCGGTAGTAACTGGACCTGTAGGTTCAGGAAAGAGTGCTATGAGCCGCGTATTTGCCCGAGAGATGAGCAAGTATCATTCGGCAAAAAGGAATATTCAGTGGATGCATATCAACTGCCGTAACAATCCTAGCGAATCTCAAGTTCTACAACGTATCGTCAACGAACTCGACCCAAGACACCCCGATAGAGGATTGGGAACTGGAGAGATTCTCAGCAGTATCAGGAAAATGGTGCGTAAGGATGATTCCCATATGATCATCATTCTCGACGAGGTAGACCACCTGATGCGAAAGTCTGGTGATTCCCTCATCTATAGACTTCTGCGCATAGATGAAGAATACGGTGAAGGTGGGACCCTTTCGCTGATTCTTATCAGCCAGGAGCAGGTATTGGATATGTTTGAGACAGCAGTTATCTCTCGTTTTGGACGCCTCAATCACCTGCGCTTGGAAGGCTATGATGAGGAAGGCTTGCTAGGAATCGTACGCCAGCGCGCAGAATTAGCACTGATTCCAGATAGTGCAGAAGATTCTGTATTACGCTTGATAGCCGAAGCTGCGGCACCATCGGGCGATGCTAGAGTTGTCATCGATCTATTGGCTAATTCAGCAAGATTGGCTGAGAAAGAAGGAAGGTCAGAGATTCTACCTTCGGATGTGCAGATTCTTTCGGTCAACAGACCAGAGAATAGCGATGACAGCCTAATAGAAGAGTTACCCGCACATGCGATGTTGCTGCTCATAGCGATCTGTCGCCGACTCAAGAATGCGGCTGAGATAAGCAGCGGCGATGCGGAATCGTTGTACAGAGTGGTCTGCGAAGAATATGAGCAAGAGACACGTGGACATACTACACTGTGGAAGCACCTGAAGCATCTGGAGCAATGTAACCTCCTGAAAGTCCGTTCTGGTACGGTTTCGGAAGGGCGTGGTCGCACCCAACATTTCTCCATGCCGCACCTGCTCCCCGTCGACATAGAGAAGCGCTTAGAAGCACTAGTCAAAGCAAGACTGCGACGATGATGACTACGTCATCAGGTCCGGTGGTCATAAATAGAGGCCGACAGTCGGCCGGCTGCATAAGGAGTCGTCAACATGGCAGACAATGAATTCGTGGCGGTAATCAACGATACTGATCCTGCTAATGGTGGGCGCAGTTACTCGCTCAAAATATCAGGCAGCAACTACAATCAATTCCTCGGTAAGAAGATCGGAGATGTAGTAGATGGAATATTTGTTGGAGAAGGTGAATCTACCCTATCCGGATACAAGTTGCAGATATGTGGCGGTTCAGATAAGACCGGAACACCGATGCGCAGCGACCTCGCTGGAGGTTCACGCAAGGCAGTATTGGTTTCAGCCAGCACTGGATTCAAGGGACACAAATTGGTCAACAAGAAAGGAAATCGCTACCGCTACAAGGAAGATGGATTGCGCAAGAGGAGAAATTTCCGTGGCAACACCATAACCAACGATACCCGTCAACTCAATCTCAAAGTTGTCGAAGCAGGCAACAAGTCGCTCGGCGATATCCTCGGCAAGATGGATGACTCAGAGGCTTCTGAGGATTGAGTAGATTGGGAGAATGGTTGAATGGCACGCTCTCTACCATCCCAGCCTGAAGTGAACATTGGATTGGTCGGGCACGTCGACCATGGAAAAACAACTCTCACACAAGCCTTGAGCGGAGTTTGGACCGATACCCATTCCGAAGAACGCAAGAGAGGAATCAGCATCAAGTTAGGCTATGCTGATACTGCATTCTACAAGACCAAGGATGGTCAATACTACCCAACCGGTCGCAAACCAGATGGTAAGGAAGATGTTGCAAAAGAGTTGCAGCGAGTGGTTTCATTCGTCGATGCCCCAGGCCACGAGACTCTAATGGCAATCATGATCACTGGTGCTAGTATCATGGATGGAGCAATGTTGATGATTGCAGCCAATGAAGAATGTCCACAACCTCAGACTAGAGAACATCTGATGGCTTTGGAAATCGCTGGAATAAGCAATATCGTTGTTGTACAGAACAAAATCGACCTAGTTACTAGAGAAAGAGCGATGGAATCCCACGCTGAGATAACTGAATTCCTCAAGGGTTCGATAGCCGAAGATGCACCCATTATTCCCGTATCAGCCCACCATGATGTCAACTTGGACATCCTAATTGCTGCAATAGAGAAGTATATCCCAACTCCTGAACGCAACGAGGATGAAAGAGCGTTGATGCACGTCGCCCGTTCTTTCGACATCAACCGTCCCGGTTCACGACCTTCCAAACTCAAGGGTGGAGTTCTTGGAGGCAGCATAGTAGAAGGAACATTCACAGTAGGAGATGAAATCAGCATTGGTCCTGGAAGAAAGATAGAGGAAGGGAACAAGACAAGATGGGAGCCAATCGAAACCAAAGTCATCGGAATGCAAGGTGGAGGAAACTCACTTGATGATATGCACGCCGGAGGACTATGTGGTATGGCCACGCCTCTTGACCCACTAATCACTACTTCTGACAATCTCTCGGGGCAAGTGGTGGCAAAGCAAGGTGATTTGCCTGAAGTAAGGAACAGCATCGATGTCAAAATCAATCTAATGGAAAAGATGGTTGGTACAGAAGGTGAAGTTCCAGAGAAGGTTCAACCCCTGCGCGGAAATGAGATGTTGATGGTGAATGTCGCTACTGCTACTTCTGTAGGGCTCGTATCTGCTTCTGACAAAGGAATCACCACATTGGATCTAAGATTACCGATATGCGCTGATTCAGGCTCAAGAGTAAGTCTCTCGAGAAGAGTAGGAACTCGCTGGAGATTGATTGGCTACGGCACAATCTGTTGAGTGATGACCATGCAGAAGGTCATCATCGATAGTTGTGGATGGGTTGCATTGATTGAAGCCGGAATCAATATCGACATCAGTATGAACGAATTAGTTGGGCCTTACCAATTAGTATTGATTCCATCAGTTGAACAAGAGATCAACAAACTGAATGCTGGAGGAAGTAACTTGCTTCTAGAACTACTTCAATCGAAATCGATTCCACAAGATGTTTCAGGAGATTCACATACTGATGACCAGATTCTAAGTCTAGCGAGCGACAAAGGATGGCCTGTCTTGACAGTGGATAGAGAATTGAAACGCAGGCTGATTGAAGCATCATGCAGTGTCATAGAAGTGGTTGCAAACAAAAGATTGAGATTGGCCAGCGAATGATACGATGGCACGTGCCGGTGCGATGTTTAAGTGGACTTCTTGTTCCCCCCGAAATATGGGAGGCGCGGATACTCGGATTTCGCAATTAAACGGCGAGGAGATTGAGGAAATCGTCGAATTGTTGAAGCGGGTTGGAACCAATGGTTTCGCCGCAAGAGTTCTAGTTTCTCTTTCGATTAATGGGCCAAATGATAGTTCAGGACTGCAGAAGATTTGCGGTCTACGTCAGCCTGAAGTCAGCATCGCCATATCTCACCTCAAGAAGAATGGTATCCTCGAAGTCGAGATAACCAATAATGGTGGCAGAGGTAGACCAAAGCATATCTACAGCCTGATTGGAGATTTCAAGGAGGCTACACTACCCATTGTGAACAAAGCCAAAGAAAAGTTGGAAACTATGCAGAATCAAATCTCGCGACTGAAGGAACTCAGCGACAACATCCATGATTTGCAATATTGACTAATTGTCTGAGCATCGAACCTGCCAAATTTCAGGGCAAGGTGAATAATTCATCATCTTCATGTCCATCTAGGAAACCAATTCGAACTGCAGCATCAATCCATGCATGCGCATAGTTGATTGCGCCAAAGGCCCTGACTAAGTCACCATTATCCCTGAAATGCTCTGCATCACTACGATAGTCATCTGACATGGACATCATATCTTTGAGAAGTGATTCCTCATGGCTTCCTTGAGAAACCAAAGACGTCGCCTTTTGACGGGCCCTATCTGTCAATTGCAGGTATTTGTTCACCAGTTCAATACTCACAACCTCATTCATTCTAAGCCTCCTCTCGCTTCATCTTGAGGATACGTCGAACATCATCAGTGCGTCCTAGTTTCTGGTACAATTCAGCGGCCCTCGACAACTGTCCATTTTCCTCAGCATGCCTTGCGGCAGTGAATACCGTTTTGCGATTCTCCCAATCTAGATCTTCTCTAGCCTGAGCAACCTCTGATTGGATGCGACGGCGGCGGCGCAGTGCTAATTCCGGAGCCTCCCACCACTTCAACAAACCATCTCTAGAAGCAGAGACCAAAGTTGAAACTGAATCACTGACCAGCAAATCTCCTCCTTGCATAGCTTTGGAACCCTCTACTGGCGGTAGTCTCTCAAGGTCTCCATTCAACGACAATATCCACCACCCATCCGATGCAATGACTCCTTCTATAGGCTCTAATCCCAAAGTTTCGATTCGCCTAATAACGTCCCAACCGAAGGGGTGCGGGATACCTTCCCAAATCTCACCATCTACTGCCTGCATCAATAACTGGCCCTCTTCAAGACGACTACACCAACTCCAGATTCTATCCTCGACTACCCTTTGACTATCTTCACCAATCATTCGAATGCAGCGAATGTATCCTTCCTCATCGTGTACCAACAAGTGCTCCCGATCGAACCAACCGAGAAGTTTCCTAATTCCGCCACTTTGCAATCTTCTGATACCTCTTCCTTCAGCATTGAACAGATGCAAGTGATCCTTGCGGTCGGAAAGAACCCAACCTCCTCCTGGCCTAGAAAGCAAATCGGAGAAGCCGCCACTTGTTGCCCTGCCTTCGTGTAATTGAGTACCGTCTGATAGACGCAAAACATGGAATCCATGCCCTGCTAGCACCCCCAAACCATCTTCTGAAGAACACATGTTGAAGGTACGGAATGGTAGTTTGGTTCTCCATGCAGGATATCCATCTGTATTGATTAGAATGATTTCTTGCCCAGCAGCGACCGTAACTCCATTGCCCAGATGGCACAATCTAGCGATTCTATCCTCAGCCTTCCACGACCAAGCAACCTTCCATCCGGATTCTGCTTCTTCGCTCATATCGACTCCTCCAGCAAGCCCCAAGCTACCAATTGAGCGCGAGCATCATTGGTCAGACTGAACCATCTGCTTCTGCCATGTTTTCTGACGGACAGTATCCCGCTACGATATAACCCATTGGCTAATTGCGACATACGCGGTCTCTTGACCGCTAACCTATTGCCCAGATATTCGTCAGAAGGTGAGAATTCTCGTTGTGCTGCTATTTCCACAATTACCCTTTCATGTTCAGCCAAATTCCGCATTCTCTCGATATCCAATGGCATGCTATGTTCATCCCAACGCTGAGGCCTTGGTGCAAAACCAGCTAAACGCTCTGCTAAACCGGTGTTTTGAGACACAATATTCTGTTGAGGAGGCAGGGATGGTGGTTGGACAACTGGTGAAGGAGGCACCCATGGCTCTGTTACTTCCGGCTGGAGTGAAGGTTGTGGCATCTGAAGTCCTAGGG
Source organism: Yoonia sp. (assembly GCA_964230945.1). Lineage (GTDB taxonomy): Archaea > Thermoplasmatota > Poseidoniia > Poseidoniales > Poseidoniaceae > UBA226. The sequence continues at coordinate 8,123 of CAXRJJ010000128.1, read as the reverse complement.
TAGCAGCCTGTTCTGATTCAAGGTTGTTCTCGATGAGAGGAGCGCCCTCGTGGACCCACAAGTCAGTTGCTCCGTCCCTCATCGTAGGTTCATCCTCATACTCATCAACATCCGGTGCATCCTGACTAGGAGTGAATCGGGGGGATTCTATCATCGAATCTCGGTTTCTGCGTGCCAAAGAACCGAACATTCCTGCAGAAATTGGCGGACCCATATCGGAGTCGGTAAGCATTGAGTCGACTTCCTCTAAATCATCCTCCAAAGAGAACATAGGCATTGGTTGGATGAATTCCTCCTCGGACTGGACTCCTACATCCTCCTCTGTATCGAGATCCCAAGGGTCAGCAGGTTTTTCTTCAACGCCGGTGGGTTGAACTTCCACTTGTTTTTCCTCTACCACAGGTTCCTCGAACGTCTTCTCTTCTTGAGTCAATGTGCTATGTGCCCCTCCGCTGTTCCTGATTCTCTGCCAACCCGAATGTGAACTGCTCTGTTCAGGTTGTGCTCTAGCCTCATCCACCAGGTCTCTCATTCGACGAATCAAGCGCCCTAGATGCCCTTGCGTCTCATCATGCAATATCTCAACAGTGTCGTCGTCGCAATTCCACTCTTTTCGGCTTACCGTGGCTATTCTTCTTTCCACGATTTCCTTGATTCCTTCCTCGCAAACAGGTTCCAATTCTACAACGCTATCGAATTCGTTGACCAAATCATCTGGGAATGCTTGGAACTGTTCAGGCGTCACAGTTACCAATACCAGAGCTTTGAGCCTCCTTAATGCACCAGTTAAACGTTGTATGGAAGAACATAGAAGGGGTCCAGAAGCATTTGGGAAATCATAACTAATCAACTGCAGAGGTCCATGATAGGAAGATACTGCTTCGACCATGTGCTCAACCATGGAAGTCACATGCGGGGGTCTATCGAATCCCACTAACATCGAAAATGTCTCATTTAGCAATCGCATTGCATGTTCCTCGTGTGGGAACATGGTGAATGAACGATGCAATTCTGTTTGAGATGCCAAAGCATGAATCATTGAGGTCCTACCAGAACCACGTTCACCTTTGAGCAGAATCATTCTCGGAGAACGGTGTCTGATCAATGATGAGAGAAATGTGATTTGATTATCCCGTCCACCCAGCAATCGGAATTCATTCCTTTCTAACGGCCTACCATTGAATGGGTTCTCCCTCAGAGGTGGAAGGCCTTCCAGAACTAGGCTACGCATGAATGGGTGGAATTCTACTTCGGCTCATAAGTGTTCAGGCGTTGACGCGTTGATGGAGCATTAGTTGAACGCGTCAATCGCATAGCCAATCGCCATTTCATTTCATAAATTGTGAATAATTTGAATGATTACATTTCATTTCAACGGTCGATTAACGCTTATTTAACGCATTGATTAACGCGTTGAACGCGTTGATGTGCTAGTTTTACAATGGCAAACCTTGAGGCTATAGCAGCACTCGCACAAACAGATTCAGATGCCAGTCGATGACAGTCGCCTACCGGGATTCTTTCGTTTGAGTCTTGAAGAGCGTAGGCAATTACTGAGTCAAGTAGCGGGATTGAATGCTGAAGACATTTCCTCTTTGAGCGATGGAGGTGGCTTAGAAGATGAGATGGCAGACAAGATGGTGGAGAATGTAGTAGGAACCATGGCTTTACCAGTAGGATTGGCCACTAATTTCATCATCGATGACAAACCATACTTGATCCCATATTGCATTGAGGAATCATCGGTCATTGCAGCAGCCTCGAACATTGCCAAAAGATGCCACGCTAAGGGTGGCTTCAGAACCGAAGTTGATGATTCCATTATGATTGGGCAGATTCAATTGCTAGATGTTCCAGATATTGAAAATGCGACTAATACCATATTGGATAATGCTGATTCACTTGTTGAAATATGCAACAGCCTACCATCAACTATGGTCAAATTAGGAGGCGGATGCAAGGAGATTCGCTGTAGACCATTCCAGGAACATTCTATGCTGATAGTACACATATTGGTGGATTGCAAAGATGCCATGGGTGCCAATGCGGTCAATACAATGGCGGAATTAGTTGCGCCTAGAATTGAGGAATTATCGGGAGGAAGAGCAAATCTTCGCATATTATCCAACTTAGCCATTCACCGCCTAGCCAGATCTAGGGCCACATTTACCGCTGAGGAATTGTCCAATGGAGGTGGCCGAGAAGAAGGGCTAGAGATTATTTCGGGAATACTTGAAGCATTCCGCTTCGCCTCAGTCGACCCATTTAGAGCAACAACTCACAACAAGGGTACGATGAATGCGATTTCGGCTATTGCCTTGGCATGTGGACAGGATTGGAGAGCAGTGGAGGCATCTTGCCACGCTTGGGTCTCTCACGACCAAGGGCGCTATGGAAGTCTAGCAAAATGGTGGCAGAACGAAGATGGAGACCTTGAAGGAAGCATCGAGGTACCTCTAGCAGTTGGAATAGTTGGTGGAGCAACCAAGGTTCATCCAGCAGCACGAACAAATCTCAAGATTCTAGGGGTTGATTCAGCACGAGAATTGGCCGGAGTCATGGCCTGTGCAGGACTTGCTCAGAATCTTGGAGCAATGCGAGCCTTGTCAACCACCGGCATTCAATCAGGACATATGCGTCTTCATGTGCGCAACATGGCCATCTCATCCGGTGCTAAAGGAGATGAAATTGAGGCTGTTGCAGACATGGTCAATGAATCGGGGCAACCGGTCACTCAGAGCCTTATTGACAGTATTTTGGCAGAATACAGGAAGGAATAATCACTCTTCTGCAGTGATTTCCATCTCTTCTGAAGGTGCTTCTTCAATAGCATCCTCTTCTGAAGTGTGCTCACCCGCCCTTTGGGCAATCGCTTCGAATCCCGAATCATCCTGCAAGGGTAGCTCAGTTTGTTCCTCAGTCAATGCCATTGGCCTCTCTGAACCTCCAGAAGTCAAGCCTAAACCTGCAGCCTGCTCACGGAACCATGCCCTTACCTTGCGCTTATCCGTATGCGGACAGCCAAATATTTCTGAGAAGCGGCGAGTAGTGGTCAATTGCTTGGTATTGCCCTTACGCCTTCTCTCAACAAGTCCAAGTTGAACAAGTTCTCTGACGTGATCATAAGTTCTCTGCCCAAGTAATTCTACCAAACGACTCTGCAACATAGGTTGATGGAATGCAATCAATGAGGCTGATTTCAATAACTTCCCAGAGATATCGGTCTTAGCATTACAAGGTAGGTGCTGTGCCACCTTGGGCTTTACTTCCAAGGCCCAACGCCCACTAATGTCTGCTAGTTGCAAAGCCCCACCGCGTCTTCTTTTCAGAGAAGTCTGCAATGCAGACAGAGATTCCGATATCTCTGCTTGTGACACTTCCAAGTCAAGAGATAATTCTTCTACGGTCATCGATTTACCCGCTCCAAAAAGCGTTGCTTCAATCAGTGTTTCCAATTCATAGCTCATTGTAAGTCCTCCATTCCATCTGGTAATGTGATTTCGATTACTGGTGCTTCAGCCTCTTCGGAATCTACATTCGATTCCTCTTCGATTGCTGCTGCTGCCGCGGCTTCTGCTTCTGCTTCTGCCCTCTCAGCCTCTTTACGAGCCTGTTCTTCAGCCCTTCTGGCCACTCTTGCAAGATGTTGCTGCCTTCCTCCTGCCTGAGATTTGATCTTCTGTGAATGCTCATCCCTCTCTCCTTGAATCAAAGCTTGAACTTCGGAAAAATCGGTTAACTCGGGCCATTTATCGAGTAATATTACTTCACCATTCGGCACCACTTTCTGCTTTACTTCAGCAAAACCGCGATGCGTGAGGAAAAGAGTTGAGATGAATGCAGTGACATTGGCTTCTCCATCAAGACCTTCGACTTCATTGCCATATTCCTCCAAGAGGTCGGTGCGTAACTGTGCGATGACTTCCCCGACTGGGATCTCATCTCCAGACTTACGCCCATTATCCAATGCGACTTTCTTCATCGCAGCCCAGCACATCTTGATATCTCCGTCCAAATTCTCATCGTGCATTCTCGCTCCAACATTACTCAAAGCGTGTTTGACATCTTCAGCATGACGAACTCTATTCTCTTCACGCAACTTCAGTTCATCCGCATCATCGCATGCATCCTTGAGAGCTGAAAGCAACTCACCAAGAGTAACTTGCCGACCTTCATCTCTACGAATCCTCTCATTGAACAGGCTTGGGAGTTTGTCTTCCATACTACCAGTCAACACGTTTGTAGTGAAAGAAAACTCATCATCATCGTACTCCATCTCCCATCCCCATTCGGTGAATAGGTCTTCATCTTCCTGCTCATCATCTCTTAGGGCACGCTCTAGAAGACCCGCTGCCTGTCCATGTAGAACTTCCCAAGCGAGCCGGATTAGGCGGCCACAAGCAGGTAAGTCCACATTCTTGGCATCATTCTTGATTCGCTCAGAAAATAGTTTGAGGAATTGCGACAAATCGACATTCCAGGGATTCAAGTCCTCGTCCCTGAACAACTCAAAGACAATGGCTACTGAGCGGTCAAAGGGATCCATCAGTCCTGCATGTTCTGAATCCTCTATGTGGGCAATCTCCAACAATCTGTTGGCGTAAAGGCTTGCCTCCTTGGAATCTGATTCTCCTTCTGCCAGTAATTTGTCGATAATATCCTGCCTAAGGAAATGCGCTGACAGGTTAGACTGCATATCAACACCTCATTCACTGTTCTGTTAGAGCCTCGATGTCGAGGTCATCCGCTGCAACCTCTGCTTCTTCCTCCAAGGCTGCTTGATCTTCTTCAGCCTCCGCGATTTGACGCCGCACCTCTTGATTTTCTTCGATATCTTCCTTCAACTCCTCGGCACGCTCTGCCAATCCACCCAGAGATGTTGGCATAGGCAAGGCTTCCGGAATCTTTGGCATATTCTCAGCATTCGGCAATCCCTTGGAATCTATCAAGGAACCCTCTCGCACAGGCTTCTCCTTCTGTTTCTTCAGTTCCGCCAGTGCTGCAGCACCTAATTCGATAGCACGGTCTCGGTCGAAGTTAGCGATTCTTCGGCTGCAACCATCTCCTGCGTGTGTTATTCCAATGTGATGATCGGCCAATTGCAGGCTTACCTTTCGTAGAGTAACCATGATGAATTGGGCACGCTCACTACGTTCTCTACACATAGTTGCAATTCTCTCTGCATTGAATGCGTCGAGATTCTGATCCACCTCATCGAAGTAGTAGAATGGACTTGGGTCATAATCCTGGATGGCGAATATCAGTGATAGAGCCGCCATCGATTGCTCACCGCCGGAAAGAGACTCCAACTTACAACGAGAACTCTTACCACTAGGCTGACACCACATCGAAAGTCCACCCTTGAACGGTTCATCTGGATTCTCAAGGAACAATTCACCTCTTCCACCATCTGACAGAACATTGTACACCTTGCGGAAATTCTTGTCCACCGACTTCAGAACATGCAGTAATCTTGTCTTGCGCTGCTTCTCTAGGCGCTCGGTCAAGTCGATCAACGACTTTCTTCTCTGTTGCAAGGTGCCGTTGTCTTCCTTCAACTCTGTCAACCTCTCTTCGGTTGCATCGTATTGCTCTATAGCGAGCATGTTGACATCCCCAATTAGTGACAATCTACGATCTAGGGAACGAACCTTGCCCTCGGATTCGGAGACTGAAGGCAAGGCCTTGTTCTCTTCAGCGGGTTCTATTCCGGAAGTACCCATCTCATCCAACAACTCGTCCAAAGCCTCTCTCTTCTGTTGTAGTTGCAAAGTGAATTCGCCGGCTCTCTTCTCAAGTGTATCCGCTTGGTTGGCCTTCTGAGTCAATCCAGCATGCAAGGTCGCTCGCTCCTCGGTCAACCTCAATCGCTCAGACTCCAATTCCTTGTGCTCCTCTGCAATTTGACTGTGTGCGGCTTCGGCCTCCTTCAATTCGGCTGTGATTGCAGCAATCTCCTCTTGCCAAGTCTTGATTTGTTGCAAGCGTTCTGCATTCTCTTTCTCGAGTTTTGCCTTCCTGTCGGACAATTCATCAACACGTTCGAGTAGAATTCGGCCCTTTTCACTGGCTCCATCGATGACTGCCTTGGACTTGGCCTGAGCAGAATAGGCATTCACACGAGTCTCCTGAACCTCTCGAAGTTTTTCCTGTAGATGAGCTGGGCTGGCTTCTTGCAATGCTGCATCCGCCACATCACGCGTCAACTCTGCTGCACGCAAGGCTTCACTGACCCTCTGCAACTCCTCTTCTTTGCGAGTGGCGATCTTCTCTGCATCTAACAACTTCTTCTTGAGAGATTTTACAGCACCAGTTGCCTTTGCAAGTCTTTGCTCACATAGGCGCAAGTCCTCCTTCCATTGGCGTTGGCGCATAGCGTTCTCATCTTCCGAGATATTGCTGATGCGATGATTCAACTCCTGCTGTTTCCTCTTACATGTCTGCAACTGATCATTGACAGTTTCAGCAAGACCCTGTAATCTGACAACTTCTGCATCGAGTTTGTCAACCTCGTTCATTCCTTGGATTCGTCCTCCGAAACTAACCTTGAGTCTGACTCTACTTCCACCGACCATGGCGCCTCCTGGCTCGGTAACTCCGCCGTTGAGAGTCACCATCCTGATGCCACCCATGTTTTCACGGGCCGTACTCATACTGTCTACTACCAGAGTATCTCTAAGCACATACTTGACTGCACTCTCAATGCGTGGATCGTGTTCCAACATCTCCCATGCAAAACCAAGAACTCCTGGTTTGCGCGCTGTCATCATGGCCTTTCCACTAGATCGGCCAGTCTGAATCTTGTTTAATGGCAAAAATGTCGCTCTGCCAGCATTATGCTTACGTAGATGCGCCATACAGTCATGGGCAATCTGATCATTCTCGACAATGATACTGTTCATTCCTCCGCCTACCGCGGTTGCCAAAGCTTCCTCATGTGCTGATTCCTTGGGAGAGCACATCTCGCTGATCGTTCCGAGAATTCCTCTGATTTGGCCACTGTCGCGTAGTTCCAATACGCTACGAACAGCCCTAGCCATTCCATCTCGGCTACCTGAACGACTTTCCAGTTCACTACGGGCAACCACTAGTTTTCTCTCAGTCTCTCTCAAGCGAGTCTCAACTGCTGTGGCTTCCTCACTCAATCGTGTTTCTTCCCTCTGCAGTGTGGTCAATTCCTTGGCCATGGAAGTGCGATCTACTTCTGGATCTGATTCAGCCAATTCTTCTCCTTCGATGACCAATTCATCTACAGAGAGTTGTAATTCTGCTTCCATCTCCTCTGCTTCTGCCAATTGTTCGGCTGCGATATCGACTTTCTGAGACTCAAGGCCATGTGCCAGTTTGGCCTCATTGAGTGCTTGCGTCATCATCTGGAATTTCTCATTGGCTTTGCCTTGTGCCCTGGTCAACTCGATGGTCTTGCGATCACCCTCAAGCAATGCTTTGCGTGCTCCTTTCTCAGCTTCTTCAGCCGCCTTGAGGTCAGCATCTGCTTGTTTCATGGTCTCCTCAGCTTGAGCAAGTTCTGCCAAATGGCCTGAATGTGCAGATTCTGCCTCATCGGCATCCTGCTGTAGAGCATCTACCTCCTCGAGAGTCTCTTGAATTGCATCTTCAGCATCTGAAATCCGGTCCTTATTGCGGTCGCAAGAAATTCGCATATCGTTAATGCGATTCATCATTTCCGCACTGTCATCTCCAAGCACCTCAGCCATCTGTCTGGATACTTCGGCTAGGCGGTCATCCATGTCGAGCAATTCTTTCTGGCCACTCTGAATCACGATTTTGAGTTCCTTGGACTCCTCAAGATATCTGGTCTGTTCGACGGCTATGAACTCAATCTCTTCCAACCTCGATCTGTGATGAGATTGCAGCAGTATGACCTTGGCATCTTCCAGTTCCATCTGTAAGTCGCGATACTTGAGGGCCGCTTGACGTTCCTTCTTGAGGTCCTTCATGCGAGCAGATAACTCCTCTTCCAACAACTGAATACGTTCGAGATATTCCTCGACCTGGGATTTTTGGCGATCAGCCTTGCGAATCTCATCATCATAGGAAGTAACTCCAGCAACATTGTCCAAAACCTTACGTCGGGACATAGGAGTCATCTTTGCAAGACC
>CAXRJJ010000127.1:0-5423 GCA_964230945.1 Yoonia sp. | reverse complement strand
GAATGAGAATAATTACACCCATTCCAATTCCTACTATGACAGTCATTCCCATGCCTCCAGATTCGACCTCTTCGTTCAGAGAGCCGCTGTTAGTATCAGACTTACATTGCGCTCCATCAACAGCACATGCATCAGTCAAATCATCTTCAACAAGTTCGAGTTCCGATTCCATTTCAGCGTATTCTTCACTGGAGGAATCCAAATCTTCCATGGCTGCTTCCAGAGCTGCGATTCGGTTTTCCAATTCTGTAATGTGAGCGGACAATTCCTCTGAAGTCATCTCTGCAGGGTCAGCAGGATACTCTGTGATGTTCCAATAGATTGGTCCGTGGAACTTGCGGTCATTTCCATCAGCATCGACTGCTACAACACTTGCCAACTTGAGTTGGTCATTGTACAACAGACCATTGCCGCTGCGATCAAATGGGAGACCAAAGGTCCATGAGTCCTGATTTCCACTGTGATCGATGTTCATGAATTCATAGCAAATTCCATCGGTGATGGAGCATATCTGCCACTCACTGACCACATGGTTCAGACCCATCTCGCCATTGTTCAGGACCAAGGTTACACTTGGAGTACCGCCGACCAAATCATCGTCAATTGTAACTATGATGTCCGCACCAGTATCTGTTGAAGATACATGTAGTGGCAAAGCATCGAACACGGTTATTGTCAATGAATAGGTATTCGAGTCATCATGGCGATCGACAACGGTAATCATGACCGTCTTTTCACCAGTTGAATCCCAACCTAGTGTCAAGGTATTGGACAACATATTGTGGCGCGCTGCATGTTGTGGACTTGCAGCCACAGCGACTAGGATCTGGTTGTTATCATCATCAACATCATTCATCAATTCGTTCAGAGAAACCATCAATTCCTCGCCCTTCTTGAGCATCAATCCCTCCAAAGATGAAGTGTTCAGTGTCGGTGCATCATTGACATTGTGCACCTCGATGACTAGAACAGTATCTGAGAACTGAGAACCATCACTAGCCCTAAGAGTCAACCTTGCCTGACCGAATAGATCTGAATCAACGGTCTCGACATTCAAAGAGTGGCCAGAGATACTGGCATCAACAAGTTCAGGGTTGTCGTTGTCGATAACTGCAATAGACAATGTCGATGCATCTACTGATGCACCTGTATCATCTGTATCGGTAAGATATTCAGTAAGTGTCAATGATTCACTGCTGTCTTCGTCAATGTGCATGGTTGGAACAGCACCCCAACGTGGCTGACCATTCTCAATGACATTGAACAACAAAGTACCACCAGTGTTATCTTCGCCATCATTCACATTGACATAGATTCCACTTGGCATTGGTGTGCCGTGAACATCCCTTTGGATGCTGTTGAATAGAACAGTCATCTCACCAGTTGATGCATCCCATGAAACGAAATTCGGACTTGTGCTGGTAACGCTCAGACCATTGATTCCACTTTCTGAGTCATCTAGATGCCCAACCATGCTGACCACGGTTTCAACTTCTACCTTGACAGATGGATAAGGCTCAACGACAATAGTTGGCTTTGCATTGTTCAATGAAAAGGCATCTTCCTTGATTACCCAATCACTAACCAATCCTCCTGCGTCAACGAAACGGACGCGGATATCAATGGCGCCACTCGGTAAACTGGAGTCTGGTTCAATCTGGAATTCGTAGCGTTCATTCGAGGTACCCTCGCCCATCAAGGTCTGACCACCCATGACCAAAGTAGAACTCCAAGTATCTGCATCCGCTACTGAAATCTCCAATTCAGGAGTCATGGTAGTCATATCATCAACTCCATCAGCAGGATCTCCTCTCACTTCCACTAGAACTGTCTCTCCACGGTCTACTTCAGGGTCTCCGATAACGGTTGGATTGGAGCAGACGGGTGGCATGTCATGCAGAATATTCTCATTCGCAACATTGTTTCCAGAGTTTCCATCACCGGTAGTATCTGTCAGCTTGACTCTCAGAGACGCATCCCAAGCGTTAGCAGATAGGGAACTTGTGTCGAATGTTGCGGACATGGTCTGTGTTGAGCCACTACCACTTGTGGACAAGGAATTGATTATTCCAGTGTCAATCTCATTCTCAGTTGCGCCAGAAACGTGGTAGAAACGGATCATTCCACCATCGTTGTAATTATCGATACCATTGTTGCTAATGGTCACTGAGAGGTCCAATGTATCTCCGGTAATCCATGAATCTCCGCCATTGGAATTGGACACGGTAAAGTCTTGGATACCGACATCAATAGGAGGAGTCATGGTTCCATCAGCGGCCACATAAACATCTTCTCCAAAGCTGGAAGTACTCCATCCGGAGTACAGTGCTGATACCACGTTCATGTTGGAAGCGCCTCCACTGACTAGGCTGTTTGGCACTGTCCATGAGGTGCTGGACCACTGGTTTCCAGTTAGTGAAATCGTCTCAAAACCAGTTCCACTACCAACATTTCCGCTGTTGCTTGCATATGCGCCATTGTTTAGTAGCCATGCTTCCCAGCAGTTGTGTCCCTTCGAACCATCAGAGTAAGCATGTGAATGGCAAACCTTCTCTGTCACCGCAGCGTACAGCTTGAAGGAGGCAGGAGTAGTTCCAGAACCAGTGTACTTGACATTGACACTCACATCAGTGGTTCCGTCTCCATTATCGCTCTGGCCTACTGTCATCGCATAATCAGATGCAGTGGAATGCATGTTGCCACCGCTAGAGATGTATGAATCCCAACAGGTGTTTGAACCGCAGCCGGTGTTCAGAGTTGCATCACCAAAGGAAGTCTTAGGGGCGCCGCCGGTCTCCTGTAGATGACTAACTCCGTAGATTGGTGCAATGTTTCCTGATTCTGCGTCGGCAGTATTTCCATAACTTGCACTGTGATACGAAATGTACACATAATTATCGGGCAAACTGTTCTTTGCTTGATCATGAGCTGGGCTTCCGTACTGATAGCAGAAGCCACAGTTATCGGAGGTTATGTACTGTGCAAAAACGGTGTGTCCAGGGTTTGAAGGGGCTGCCATAGGTTCTTCACTTACTTCTAATTCAATTTTCAAGTCTTCATTCTCGTGCTCAAACCAACCTACTCCTAACGCTGAAATAAGCATAAGGAAGGTCAGACCAAACACAGTTACCGGCATGCGACGCATGGCTTCGCGTCTTAATGTCCGTTCATAAACGTACGCGGTAAGTGCCTGATACTACGTATCAGCAAATAAACTCCTCAAAGGGTGTCCTAGACCTGTAGATGGTTTCTTCTTCAGCAGCGTTTTCGAAAGTTCATGTCTGGACTTGAAGAAGGCCAAAAAGTGGTATTGCGTTCAAATCAGGGAGACTGCATTTTAGTCGATATCAAAAGTGGGTCGCGCAAGATTTCAGGATTGGGTGTTATCGACACTTTGGCAATGCTGGGAAATTCACAATACGGGGATGTATTCAAACTTGGAACCCGCGAATTCACAATTCTAAAACCTCGCCTCGCTGAACTTATCTCCAGCATGAAACGTGGTGCTCAAACCATCTCGGCAAAGGATGCTGGATTCATTATTGCCAAGTCTGGAATTGGTGCGGATGATGTCGTGGTTGAAGCCGGTTTAGGTTCGGGCGGATTGAGCATGCATATTCTACGGGTGCTAGGAGATGATGGGCTCCTAATTTCTGTTGAGAATAGGCAAAAACATGCAGATACTGGCCTTGAGAATATACAGAATGCTATCGAATCTTGGGCCTCCAAAACAGAACATCGCTGCATCATCGGAGACGTCTCTGAAGTAGCCGATCAGATACCTGAAAATGTCGATGCAATCATTCTAGACCTACCGGACCATGTTAGTGCAATCAAAGTTCTGTCCAGCAAATTGAAAGTCGGTGGAAGAATTGCCTGTTATTGCCCAGTCAGTAGCCAAATGGAAGATGCATGGCAGGCCGCAGAATCCGCAGGCCTTGTGGTTGATTGGGCTGGAGAATTAATGCAACGACAGTGGGGCAGAGCAAGCAAAGGAGGGATGCGCCCAGTTAACGGCCCATTCGGACATACAGCATTCCTGCTCATCGCCTTGAAGGCCTGATTAGAGCACAACTCGTATCGAAGAATCGCAACTTGGGCAAGTGAATCTGAACGGCGGTTCGCTACCTCTTGGCAAAGCCAGTCGCATTGAACATGAAGGGCAGGCTACCTTGCGCTCAGAATCCATTCTCACTTCTCCCTCAGCAAGTCCTCCGGGAGTTGCTACAGGCGTTAGAGGAATTTGAACAGCAATCTCGGGTTCTTCTTCTGCAGGAAGAGGAGGAGGTAAGAGGTCCATGCCAGTGAAACTATCATTGCGCGACTTCTTGGACTTGGCCCTCATGTAGATGAACAATATCAGAAGTGTCGATAACACCCAACCCCCTGCCATAATTGTCAACCCTTTTTGATTATCGAGTTCGTATTCAAAGGGCAGAGCCAAACCAGTAGGTGATTGTTCAGGACCTACGATGCTGATACTCAGAGATTCACTCCTATCTACGATTGAAATGCCTGAGAATGTAGAAGTAGCGACCAGAGTAATTGTGCCGGTTGAATCATCATTGGTCATCGAATCAAGGCGTAGCATGAAATTGACCGATTCACCGGGGCCTAATTGAGCGTTCTTTGAAGGAGCATCATCAGAAGTTCTAGTCCAAGAGGCGTAGATTATACCCACATCATCTCCTTCTTCTGACATGGATACATTGATGACCTGATTGAGATTGTTGGTCACCGTCACCGATACGCTACTGGCACTATCATATTTCATGCTCAGTTCAGTTTCTGAAATGGCGATATCAACAACTGCGGTTCCTGCAGTATATCCCGAAGTCAGTTCCAAAGGATGTTCAAAATTCAGTTCAGCAGAGGGGTCGGAAAGAGAATGGACACTTGCATCAATACTGACCAACAAGGACGAGGAGACCTCCATGGCCTGACAAGTGAAAGGTATGGCTTGACTGGATTGACCCGCTGCCAATTCAACCCCTGCCTCAATGTAACAATCCATCCCACTCAATGCGATTAGATAGGAATCATGGGCATTACCAGTATTGGTCAAAACCATGCTCCCATTGAATTCCTGCCCGGGAGAAACCAAGTTTGGAGTATTCAGGAATACAACAGAAACTCCCACTCTCTGTTCAAGGATACTCAAATTCCATGAGGTAGAGATCGAAGGTTCATTCACACTAGTTGCGGTGAATACCAAGTCTACACTATCTTCTGGTCCATCCGATATTCGCATCAACTGCAGACCAATACTACCCGATTCTCCGGGAGTAAGAGTGATGGTGGAATCAGACAGTGAATATGACAAGGAGCCACCTGCTTCTGAGGCATCCAATTCAATCAGGAATGTATCCTCAGAATTACCAAGGTTAGTAACATAAATGCTACTATTGACATTAGAGCGTGAG
>CAXRJJ010000126.1:0-3260 GCA_964230945.1 Yoonia sp. | reverse complement strand
ATGTCGAAAGGGATGATGGAGAAAACATCCTAGACATCGGTTCATTGCAACTCATGCATGAACACCTGCTGGAAGTCCGCGAATATTCAATGAACAGGCAAGATTTCATTGTCACTGAGATTACAGCACCAGGAATCATCGAGACGGCACTCGATGAGGAAGGTGATGGAACCAATGTCTCACAACTGACTGCTTGGACGCAATTACTCGATTTAGTGATCGATGAGGATGTTGATTGCTTGAGTGAAAGGGATGATCAGGTAGATTCTGTGGCATCTTTTGCACGAGACTCATTGCTTCACAAGGACTTGCAATACAGCAAGGTCTGTGATTACTTGGATGATGGTGCAGGGCAAGGTATTCCCAGTGCTGTATCAACACTCTGGGTTTTCGAGATAGACCCTGCATTGGGGATCAAGGAGAGGCAGGTCAAACAAGATCAGCTTCGAGATTTCATGGGTGGTCTTTCAGATAAGTCAGAATTAACTTACTCGGTGGTTTCTCTGGATTTGATATCTCATGATATCGATGATGGAACTTTTGACAACTTGGTATTGTTGGTAATTTTCGCCACCCTTGTCGTAGTAGTGGTTCTGGCTATCGCTTTCCGTTCAATCAGAGGAGTTGCCTTCCCACTAGTCGGGCTTTCCTGTGCATTGATCTGGACCTATGGAATCCTTGCCGCGCTGAATGTCAAATTCTCAGCATTGGAAGTTGCAGTTGCACCATTGGTACTTGGCTTAGGAATTGATTATTCGATTCACCTACAGAGAAGATATGAGGCGTTTCGAGGCGATGGTCTTGATGCTCCTCAATCTTGGTTGCTCGCCTGTAATAAGCTCTCAGTCGCACTATCTTTGGCGGTATTGACTACTGTTGCAGCATTCCTTTCCAATGTTCTTTCAGACCTGCCACCAGTCAGGACGTTTGGTTTGGCTCTTGCTTTCGGAGTGGTTTCAGCATTCATTGTTTCAACTGTTGTTGTTGGTTCAATGCATGTTCTGATGGATAGAGCGATCACAAAACGAGTCATTCGTCAGCCTCTGCAGTTTCCACAAATGGTGGATCGAGTGATAGGGGTTCAGAAGAAGCATCAGTTGGTTGTCATCATTTCAGCAGTTGTCATTTCCTTCGCCTCATTGTTCAGTGCTGCTAATCTTGATACAGAGTTTGACCTAGGTGACTTCCTTGATGATGATATGCCCGTGATGCAGGTCAGAGAGGAATTGCAGGATTCCTATACTGCTTCAGGGTGGAAATTGGTTTACCTGTTCTGGGAGCCGGCCACAGGTGAGGATACTATCAAAGATGATTCAGTACTTCTTGACCAGTTGAATACGTTGGATATTCGATTGGGACATATCGACGGAGTGGTAGGTATCGAGAGGTCAAATGAACATCCAGCCTACGAAGGAGTGTACACGATACTTCGCGACAAAGTGCAACGAGACGATGCATTCGGAGAACGGCATAACCTAGCGATGTATGGTAGCACATTGGTCAGAGATAATGCTTCTCAAGGAGTTGATCTTTCTGCCGCATTGCAGGAACTGGCGGAAAGCGATGAGGTCAGTGATCCCTTGACAGGGCGAACCTGGGAAGACAGGGTCGACTTGGTTGTTCACCTCGTTGATGGTGAAATAGCAGCATTGCGAATGGAGATCAGAGTAGTTGCCAGCACCAGTTCAGCAAGCAGCAATATTGTTCAGGAGATAGAGCAACAACTAGGCTCTACCACCAAGAGCGGCACCATTCGTTATGCAATGTCAGATAGTGCGGTCATAACAGTGACCGGTGATCTGGTGATGCTTGATGCCGTATTGGATGGATTGAATGATTCACAGGTTGAATCCACCGCGATAAGTCTTGGCGTCTCTTTCGCCGTACTGTTCATCCTCACCAGACGATTGATGCCAGCAATGGTTGCGTTGACTCCCGTTGCTTTAGCAACGCTATGGGTGGTTGGTTCAATGGTCATCTTTGGACTCAATTGGAATGTCTTGACAGTAATGGTAACTGCCTTGACGATTGGAATTGGAATTGATTATTCGATACATGTGTGGCGCAGATTCGAAGTTGAATCAAAGGTCGGAGACAGACCTTGGGAAGCGATGAAAAGAACATTGTCGACAACTGGAGTCGCATTGGCCTTGTCTGCAGGAACAACGATGTGTGGTTTCATGGTTCTATTGATGTCTCCAATGCCAGTCATCAGGGACTTCGGATTGGTCACATCGCTGACAGTATTGTTCTCATTGATATTATCAGTCATCGTACTTCCAATACTTCTTGTCATGAGTTCCGAGAAAGAATACATTTCTGAATGATGTTGTGTTCACTTTCGAATGACATCGATCAATGGAGCGATATCCAAGCCCTGTTCTCTAGCCAGTAATGCCAGACAGAACCAATCTTCAACCGGCCCCAATGCTCTCTTTTTTCTTTCACAGCGTCGCCTTATTTCTTTGCTTTCCAGTCCAGTTGCCTCTGCAATAACTACAATTGAATTATCACTATCGTAATCCGAATCCTGCTCCTTAGTCTTAGGTTCTATATCAATGGAAATCTCTTGGACTTGTTGTGTTGAATCGAATTTTTCTGGATGCATCAGAATACTGGGGCGTGGGAACCAGCCAAGTGGAGTTTTTGCATCGGCTGGGATCGATACGGGGGTGATTCCTGACTCAGTTTCAATGAACCATCCTGCTTCGATAAGAGCAGCAACAGCAACTTCTGCTTCCAAGGGTTTGAGCCATTGCAGATCAAGACTCCAGATTCTAGATACGACCTCCGCTTTGATGGAGCCTTGGATGCCACGCCAGGTCAGAGCCATAACTCTACCAATATCCTCTCGCATCTTGGCATCCATGTTTGACGTTCTGTTGGTAGGGCGACAGAACATGAAGGCTTGCATCAAAATCATTCGATATCTAGAGCATCATCTCCGATGACATGCCCCATTCTATCCGCTTTGGTAGAGAGGTATGAGCGATTATTGCTTCCCACGCCAGCAACCAATGCTTTTCTTTCAACTACATCGATTCCGTACATAGATAGTTGTTCTACCTTGTCCGGGTTGTTGGTAAGTAGACAAACACGTTCGATACCTAGGGAATCGAGAATACTTGCAGCAATTCGATAATCTCTGGCGTCAGCAGGGAAACCCAGCATCAGATTCGCATCAAGGGTATCAGCACCCCTGTCCTGCAGATGATAAGCTTGAATCTTGGCATGTAATCCAATACCCCTCCCCTCCTGGC
>CAXRJJ010000125.1:0-17701 GCA_964230945.1 Yoonia sp. | reverse complement strand
CTGCATCTTGTAAGTCGCCTTCCTCGGCATTCATGATATTCTGAAGGTTTCCGAAATATCGCAGCAAACGCATCGACAATTTGGGGCCTATTCCTGGGAAAGAGGATAGGATTGCAAGTACCATTGGCTCAAACGAGATGCTCTTGCACTTCTCGATCTGAATGCGCTCAAAACCGGTTAACATTTCTTGTACCTCGACGAGACATTTTTGCTCGGCATCGAGGATCTGTTTACCATCGCCTTGTCTTTGATAGGCAGCATATCGCGTCGATTCACCTCTCGCCTTTTCTTCCATTTTTGCGAACCTATTCCTGATTATATTCATCATCCTCTGTTGCCGTTTGTATTCTCTATTGGCGATTAATTCAATCAAGGCCGCTGTATCTTTGCTATCGCGGCTTTGCAATATCGGGATGCCGAGGTCTACTGCTATACTGGCTAGTGCTCCTTTGATAGCGTTTGAATGTAGATTTTCAGTGTGATCTCTATCTTCTTCAATTAGCAAAATAGGGCAAGGCCCTGCAGACTTGAGTTGATTTGCTTGTTTGAACAATCTGCCGTCGATAACAGATCTACATAGGTCACTGTAACTCTTTCGCTCGATGACGATTCGATCTCCGATCTCAATATCTCCAACACTAAGTCTGACCAGTTCTACTTCAACATCAGAATCGTTTAGGGTTCTTGCCAACGAACCTTGCATTTCCCTATGATCAATCCTGATTATCGGTTTCATCGGCAGTCCTCCTGCTGCCATCAAGAACTGGATTACTCCATTCATCGCCACTTGTTGGTGTGAATTGCTTAGCATCAGGCTGGGGCATGAATGCGTCAATACTCATCTGTTGTCGCGGCCTGAGTTGTTCTGGGCGCACTCCTGGGCGTGGTTTTGGTAGCGATGCTGTTTTTTCCACGATGACTTCCTTCTCCTTGAGATTAGGGGCTAATCTTTCGATTTCATTCAACATCCAAGTAGCGGCCTTCAGAGGTCCTGAGCCGTCACTCAAGATAGTGAAATGCTGTAATCTAGTCTCAGCACTATCATCCACTTTTGCCCTCAACAAACCTCGGCGTACTTTTGTCAATACTCTGTGCATCTTAGCTTCGCGTGCTGCAGCAGCATGTCTGATTCCTTCATCTCTAGTGTCTTCAGCAACTAGAACCACAACTTGTCCTTCTCTATGGCGAGCAGTTCTACCACGTCTTTGGATGGTTCTGATTTCACTGGCGACTGGTTCATGGAAAATCACAAGATCAGCACTCGGTACATCCAATCCTTCTTCTCCTACCGAGGTCGCAACAAGAACATTGCAATCACCATCTTTGAATCGCTGTAACCTCGCAACTTGCTCCTTTTGAGACAGACCTTCTCCTCCTTTACGCGCTTGGCCAAAGAATCCCTCCGCCTTGATTCCAGCCATTGTGCTCAACTCGTCGAGAACTGCACTCATCGTATCACGGAAATTGGTGAAGATGATTATCCTACAATCTGGATCGATTTTCATTTTGTTCTCGACCAAGCGTTTGATTCTCGGCATCTTGGGATGGTTCAATTTTTGTGTTCTGAGTAGACCTAGCAATGCTCTGATTCGTGGCATTCCGATGAATCTCGCTTGCTTGCGGTCCCCTTCTCTGCTGCTTTTCTCTGATCTCTCAAGATGCTTGAGCGCAGTCTTTGGTCCTTGAGCTAACAATAGACCCAGAAGGTTGTGGATGCGAATTGCGTCAGCATTCATTTTGGCAGCATTGTACCCTTGCGGGTTTCCACGTTGGATGGCCATACTGATTCTCCTTTGTCCCTCTCTCAATACCTTCATTCCGACTGGGCCTGAACCTGGAATGAAGCCCATTCTTCGCAATTTATCCAGATGTTCTTCAAGCAGGTCTTCTACTGGTGCTGCGAGATACTTGATTTCATCGGGAATTTCCAGTCTATGCTCGTTTATCTCAAGGCCTTGTGTGTATGGGACAAGCAGATTATCGGTGGATTGTAGTGCATGAATTCTTTCGATACCCAGTCTTTGTACGACTTCTTTGACTATTGTCTCGTGAGACCCTGGGCTGGCAGTGCATGCCAGAACCTTGCCATTTGGAATTGAGCGGTACATGTCGCCAACTATGGCCATTGCGTGGTTTCCAGTGGCATGATGTGCTTCATCAAATACCATCAAATCGATTTCTGAAAGATTGAGAGTTCCTCTTTGCACATCATTACGGACGATTTGAGGAGTAGTTACCAGCACTCTTGCCTCAGCCATCATCTTCTGCCTCTTCTGCCAATTATCATTTCCACTAATCCTGACAATCTTCTCTTGTTCAATTGAAAGTACCTTTACGAGGTCTTGCAGATGTTGGTCCACCAACGGATTAGTTGGTGCCATCAAGATGGCTTTGCCTCCATCGTTCAAGGCTTCTGCAATCGCCATCCATTCGATTGCGGTCTTACCCTGTCCCGTGGGTAGCACGACCAAAGTGGGCAATGTCAAACACTTACGCAAAGCATCGAGTTGATGAGCCCGAGCTTCTACCGCCCTAGGCTTCAGATTCGGATGCTCTACAGTTGCTTCCACGCCGCTCACTCATCTGCTGGGGGGGTCGAAGGTATGTCAATGATGACGTAAGAGGGGTGTGTTGAAAGTGAATGTACAAATCGCTAAAATATGGCCTCATGCCATCGATTCTCCTCCAAGCCTAGACCGATGTACTCATAAAGGGGTGGAAGTTCGGCAAGCCGCTCAGAGAGTGAGCAGCCAGTCGCAACGGGCAATCCTGAGGACCCCGAACCCCGATCCCCGCTCGTGGGAATGGGCCGGCGACACGGCTGTTCCTTCGCTTTCTGGGCCGGTGTGGGCCCTGCTCTGCAGGCACCTACAACGTTAACCAAACAGGAGGCGATGATATGGCCAAGAGACACAAGCCCAGGCGTGGCAGCATGGCGTTTAGCCCTCGCAAGAGGGCCCAGCGTCACTTCGGACGAGTCAAGTCTTGGCCAAGCAGCGATGCTGATGAAGTCAGAGTCCAAGGTTTCGCAGGTTGGAAGGCCGGAATGACTCACGTTCTTCTCAAGGACAACAATCCAAAGTCAACCAGCGCAGGACAAGAGGTCCGCGTTCCGGTGACCGTAGTCGAGGTTCCAGAGATGATGGTGCTTGGAGTACGTGGCTACAAGATGACTCCCTACGGTAAGCAAACCGCAGGCGAGGCATGGTTGGAAAGTAGCGCCCTAATCGATGCATTTCCAGATATCTCTCGCAGAATTCCAGAACCCAAGGAACACGATTCCAAGAAGCACTTGGAATCATTGTCTGAGGAAGATCTCTGTGAGGTTAGACTGATTGTAGCAACTCAGCCATCCAAGGTCTCAGGTTCGCCAAGCAAGACCCCTGAAGTCATGGAACTTGGATTGACAGGAGGAGGCATCAGCGCTCAACTCGAGTGGGCTGGCGAGCAACTCGGTCAGGAAATTGGCATTGGCAATGTATACGAAGAAGGAACATTCGTCGATGTGGTTGGAATCACCAAGGGATTCGGATTCCAAGGTGTTATTCGCAGATTTGGTGGAAAGTTGCTGAGCCACAAGAACAGCAAGCGCCGACGTCAACATGGTAACCTTGGAGATAAGGGAACCGGATACGTTAGGAAGACCCTGCGTCAAGCAGGACAGAAGGGATATCACCAGCGTACCGAGTTCAACAAGAGTATTCTAAGAATCTCGAATCCAGAGGAGAACGAAATCACTCCAGCCGGTGGTTTCCTCAATTACGGAGAAGTCTCCAATCCATACATGTTGATCAAGGGTAGTCTTCCAGGTCCAGCAAAGCGTTTGGTTCGCCTCAGAGATGCGGTCCGCGCTGAGAACAAGGACAACTATCCAATCGACATTACCTATGTGAGTACAGCATCCAAGCAGGGGGTCTGAAGATGAAGGCAGCAGTGTACCACATCACCAACGAGATCACTCAGGATCAAGTAGAGGCTGGTCGTTTGCAGGAAGTCTACGATATCAGTATCGAGGCTGGAAAGAAGGTCAGTCTACCGAGCGCATTCGATTCAGATGTTCGTTCCGATGTTATCCGCAAGGCAGTAAGAGTTTCTAGAGCCAATCGCCGTCAGGCCTATGGTTCCAAGCAGCAGAAGGGCAAGAAGCGCCCAATGCCTGGAATGAGGCATTCAGTTGAATGGTGGGGTAAGGGCCGTGGTGTTTCGAGAATCATGCGAAAGACCGGTCAGAAAACTGGTGCCCAGAACCCTCACACAAGAGGTGGACGCAGGGCCCATGGACCCAAGGTCGAGAAGGATTGGAGCATGTCGATGAATGCTACCGAGCGCCGACTAGCGAGGGATAGTGCACTGGCAGCTACCACTGATCGAGAGATAGTTTCAGCCCGCGGCCATCGCTTCCACGAAGAAATCGATACTCTTCCTCTAATTATTGGTGATTATACCGAGGTTCGAGATGAAGGCGAAGAGAGCATGGATATTGAGGTATTCAGCCTTGAACATGCAACACGCAAACTGGTTGCAATTCTTGAGAGTCTTGGATTGGGTGATGACTTGCAGCGCGCTCGCAATGGTCGTAAGGTCAGAGCCGGTAAGGGCAAGATGCGAGGCCGTCGCCATCGCACACCAAAGAGTGTCCTCGTAGTTGTTTCTCAGAAGTCAGGACTGGCCAAGGCCGGTGGCAACATTCCCGGAGTCGATGTGGTTGCAGTCAAGGATCTTTCAGCTGAGGATCTTGCGCCCGGTGGCGATGTTGGTAGACTAACCGTCTTCACCAAGAAGGCAGTGGAGGAACTCGCTTGAGTTGAGGTGATATCATGGATCCATACAAAGTCATAATTGCACCTTGGTTGACAGAGAAGTCTCTGGAAGCTAGAATAAATGCAGAATACGATACAAGAAATCGTCTGGAGTTCATTGTTCACCGCAGCGCCAACAAGTCTGAGATTGCAAGAGCAGTAGAGATTCTCTTCGATGTCAAGGTGGCTAAGGTTAACACTCGAAATGAGAAGAATGGAAAGCATGCCAGCGTTAAGTTGGCTGAGGGCTATGATGCTGAAGAAGCAGCCCTCAAGTTGGGAGCGCTCTGATGAGGTGATTCGATGGGTAAGAGAATACGCGCACAGAGAAAGGGTAGCAGCCCAAGATACAGGGTCAACTCACACAGATTCCCAGGTCGCAACCGCCTACCAAACATCCGTGATGAAATGGTAGAGGTAACCGAGTTGATTCACAGCCCAGTTCACACAGCTCCATTGGCAAGGGTGAAGAGGGAAAGTGGCGAAGAATCGTTGATTGTCGCGACGGAAGGAATCTCAGTTGGTCAGAACTTGGCCTTCGGAAACAATGTCACCTTGCGTCCGGGTAATGTAACTACTATTGGAAACATCCCAGAAGGAACGCCGGTAAACAATCTCGAACTACGTCCTGGAGACGGTGGTAAGGTCGCTAGATCTGGTGGTGCCTCCTGCGTCGTCGAAAGCCGCATGGAAGGAGGCCGAATCAGAGTCCGTCTACCCAGTGGTAAGACTAAGGATCTACCAGAGAACTGTAGAGCAACTATTGGAGTTCTAGCAGGACATGGTCGAAGCGAGAAGCCATTGATGAAGGCTGGTGCAGCGCACTACAAGGCCAAGGCTCGTGGAAAGCAGTACCCGAAGGTAAGCGGTGTTGCAATGAATCCTGTAGATCATCCACATGGTGGTGGAAACCATCAGGCTGTACATGGTCCAAACAGCGTCGCACGTGGCGCTCCACCTGGTAGCAAGGTCGGACATATCGCTCCAAGCCGCACTGGACGCGGCAGAGGCAAGAGGAAATGAGGTGAGTAAGGATGGCAAAGAGAAAGCGTCGATTCATGACTCCAAAGGCAGCGCGTCGAAAGACCCGCAAGTTGCGTGGTCGCGTCAGCGAGCGCCGCAAGAAAGAATTCCTCTACCGTGGGCATACCATGGAGAAATTGCTCGCTATGCCCTTGTATCCTGTCGATGATGAACCGGATTCAGAGTCTGTAGTGGGATTGCTATCTGCTAGAGCACGTCGCTCTTTTGACAGAGGCTTGCCTCAAGAGAATGAGCACCTACGTCAGCGTGTTCGCCGAGCAAAGGAAGGACAGGTCATTCGCACCCACCGCAGGGACATGGTCATCCTTCCAGAGTTCGTTGGCAAGATTATCGGAATTCACAATGGTCAAGGTTTCAATGAGGTTGAAATTAAACCAGAAATGATTGGACACTTCCTAGGTGAGTTTGGAATCACTAGGAATTCGGTCACACACAGTGGCCCTGGTGTTGGTGCAACCAAGTCGTCAAAGCACGTACCATTGAAGTGAGGTGAGAAAATGAGTCGAGATCGTACAAGGTCCCAGAAGGGATATTCTCAGTTGCTACAAGGTAGCAGATTGGTAACCGCACGCGCAGTAAATTTGGATTGCCATTCCAAGCATTGCTTCGAGATTGCCCGTGCCATACGCAACATGACTGCATCTCAAGCATTGGACCTGTTGGAGTCGGTTATTCGTATCGATAGCGATCGAGAGGATATTCGTCGTAAGGCCAAGGCTATTCCCTTCCGTAGAGGAAACAACATGAGGCACCGCAAGAGAGCAGGGCCTCGTTCCCTTGGACACAGGAAAGGTAAGATTGGTCCGGGAAGATATCCTGTCAAAGCCAGTAAGGAATTCATCAAACTGATTAACAGTGCAATGGAAAACGCAAGGCATGAACACGAAGATATCGAGCCTGAAGATATGGTCATTACACACGTAGCAGCGCACCGTGGACAGGTTAAGCGTGGCTGGATTCCACGCGCACGAGGTCGTGCAACTCCTAGCAATCACATCCAGACTAATCTAGAGATTTTCCTTGAAGATCTGAGTACTGAAGTGGAAGATGAGGACGAATTCTGAGGTGAAAACATGTCAGGCAATAAGAATGTTATTCGACGAATCATCGACCGTAATGTCGAGCGCCATCTAGTCAAGGAGTTCTTGATGAACAATACCAAGAAGGCTGGATTTGGAGGTCTAGATATCCGCCGTACTCCTCAAGGAACTGAGGTCACCCTGAAGGCAGAGAGGCCCGGAATGGTCATCGGACGAAAGGGTCGAATCATCAATGAACTGCAGAGGAGATTGGACGACGAGTTCGCAATTCAGAATCCAAGGCTCAAGGTGGATGAGGTAGAGAAGCCTGCTTTGAATGCACAAATTATGGCTGAGAAGTTGGCTAGTGCTTTGGAGAGAGGCTGGTATTTCCGCCGAGCAGGACACTCAACTGCTCTGAACATCATGGAAGCCGGTGCAAAGGGAGTAATCGTAGTCCTAAACGGAAAGATAACCGGAGCAAGACACCGAACTCAGAAATTCATCGCTGGCCACATCAAGTATTGTGGTGAGACCGCTCTGGAGCACATGGATAGAGGATTTTCAACCGCTATCAAGAAGTTGGGTACTATCGGTTGCAGCGTCGCAATCATGAGGCCAGGAACTAAGTTGCCACATGAGATAACTGTGTATGGTAAGGATCAGGTCGTCGTCAATGAAGATGGCGAGGTAGAGGTCAACGTCGTGGAGGTGCCTGTATGAGCCACGTTACCAACAGGGATATCGACAACATGAGCCCCGAGGCTCGCAAGTCAAGACTCAAGGAGTTGCGCGAGGAGATGTTGCAACTGCAATCAGAGAAGAGCATGGGAGGAACTGCTGCAAACATGGGTGCTTACAAGGCAACTAGGCGCAGCATTGCCCGTATGTTGACTAGAATGCATCAGGATAAGAAGGAGTGAATTCAGTGGCTGCTATATGCAATGTTTGTGGTCTACCAGATGAACTATGTATATGTCAGGAGATAGCTAAGGAACAACAGATAGCTTACATTTCAACGGTGAGAAGGAGGTACGGAAAACTGGTAACGATTGTTGAAGGAATCGATGATTCGGCAATAGATATCGACCAGTTGGCAAAGACACTCAAGGCTCGTTGTGCAGCAGGTGGCACCGTTAAGGGACGGACCATCGAATTGCAGGGCGAACACAAGAAGAAAGCAGCAGAAGTACTCAAGAAAAATGGATATACAGTGGAGGTGAGATGAATGGACGCACGAAATATGCCTTTGTTGGGACATAATCTCAACGTAGTCTCTTCCACAGATCCAACACTCGTTGGTAGAAATGGCGCTGTAGTTTCAGAGACTATGCGCACCATCGTCATCGAGCAACAAGGACGTAGGTCAAGGTTGGCCAAGGACGTCATCAGATTCACCATTGATGATTCGGATGCTGTAATCGACGGCAGCCAGATCGGCCAGAGGCCAGAAGACCGAATCCACCGAAGGTACAGGAAGTGATTACATGCGAGATATCGGAGTTGATGTGAATAGGCCCGACGGGGAATGGGATGGAGATGAGAATTGTCCGTTCTATGGTTCTCTAAGGCTACGTGGACAGATTCTAGAAGGTACAGTTGCCAGTGTGGGAATGAAGAGTACCATCGTCATCGAGCGACACCACGTTCGTAAGATGGAGAAGTATGAGAGATATGACAAGCGCATGCGCCGTCTTTCCGCTCATCTTCCAAGTTGTATCGGTGAAGTCTCCGTTGGAGACAGCGTCAAGGTCATGGAGTGCAGACCTCTTTCCAAGACGGTTTCATTCTGTGTCATTGAATCTACAGAGGGGGAGTCGCAATGAAGGGAATCGCAGGTAAGCAGACCCGTGGTCTACCCTCTGCAGCAAAGTTGACCTGTGCTGATAATACAGGTGCCAAGATCGTTCAGTTGATTTCGGTCTACAAGATTGGTTCAGTCATGCGCAGATACCCTGCAGCAGGTGTAGGAGATATGATCAAGGTCAGTGTCAAGAAGGGTAACCCTGAAACTCGAAGGCAAATGTACAGGGCGGTTGTAATTAGACAGCGCCGTCCATTCCGTAGAGTTGATGGTACCTGGGTTCAGTTTGAGGACAACGCTGTTGTTTTGACAAATGAGCGTGGTGAGGTACAGGGTTCGGATATCAAGGGCCCTGTGTCCAGAGAAAGTGCAGAACGCTGGCCTAGAATTGCCGCTACTGCCAAGCAGATAATCTGAGGTGAGATAATGGTCAAGAGCAAGAATCCAAACAAGCAGCGCAAGGCTGCCTTTACTGCTCCAAAGCACGTCAAGCGTAAGCGTATCCGAGCCCGCCTACAGACTACAGACTCGCGTTTAGCGGGCGTCAAGACCGTAACTGTAAGAGTTGGAGATCAGGTCAAGGTCGTCAGGGGAGATTATGGACAGCCTTCCAAGGGTAAGAGGCACGGTGGACCGCGTGGAAACAGCGGTCTTGAGGCCAAGGTCATCAGCGTAGACTCTGACAATTCACGTATATTCATCGAAGGAGCCACATCATCCAAGGCTGACAACAAGGAGGAAGGAGTTCCAATTCATTCCTCCAATGTAGTGGTCACCAAGTTGGACGAGACCGACCCGATGCGAATGAAGCGCATTACTGACAGGAGTTGAATAACATGGGATCAAGCCACCATCTGAAGCGATTGAACATGCCACGTAGCTGGGCTCTGCCTCGCAAGACATCGGTATGGGTGACTCGCGCCAACGCCGGACCTCATGCGCTAGAGATGTGCATGCCATTGAATGTCATTGTTCGAGATGTTTTGAAGTTCGCAAAGAATTCACGTGAGGTACGTTCTATTCTTCACAACGGTTTAGTCAAGGTCGATGGACGCCTAGTGCGTGATGCGCGCCGTGGCGTAGGACTGATGGACGTACTTACTCTAGGGGATATCAACTATCGTTGCCTCTTGGACAGCAATGGAAAATTGCGCTACCACCAGATTGCACCAAGCGATGCCGAGTGGAAGTTGTGCAGAATCGATGGCAAGTCAACATTGAAGGGTGGAAAGACTCAGTTGAATTTACACGACGGACGTTGTATCATCATCGATGATGCAAAGGCATACAGTACTGGTGACAGTCTACAGATTAGCCTCCCCGATCAGCAGATCATGCAGCACATTCCATTCGAAGATGGTGCCCCTGCATATCTGATAGGTGGAAGCCACGTAGGAACAGTCGCCCGTATCAAGGAGTTCATCGTAAAGCGTTCAAGCATGCCTAATGAGGTCGAGTTTGACGACTTCGGTACTGTGGCACAATATGTCTTCATAGTTGGAAAGGATACTCCACTACCAGGTCTGGAGGTGGGTGCATGAGTGAGAATAGTAATCCAATGCTAGAGCCACGAATTGCCAAGGTCTCCATCAATATCGGAGTTGGAGAAGGCGGAGAGCGTTTGCAGACTGCTGAGCGCGTACTTGAGTTGTTAACCGGCTTGAGTTCGGTCCGCACTATGGGTAAGATTCAGAATCGAGACCTCAAAGTGCGCAAGGGATTCCCCATCGGTTGCAAAGTCACAATGCGCGATGCTGAGAAGATGGAGAAATTCCTGAAGGATGCTTTCTGGGTAAGAGAAAACAGTATTCCTGCTTGGAACTTCGATGCTCAAGGCAATCTTTCATTCGGTATCAGGGACTATACCGATTTCCCAGACCAAAAGTATGATCCGGATATTGGAATCTTTGGAATGGACATCAATGTAGTTCTTGAAAGACCAGGGCACAGAGTAAGCCGCCGTCGCAGGCGAAGCCGCAAGGTCGGTAGCGATCATTCTGTCAGCCCAGAGGAATCTCGTCAGTGGTTCCAGAACAGATTCGGACTGACTATCATGGAGGAGTGAAAATGGCAAGAGATCACGGAGAGACGATTGGACGCACCATCGGCTGCCGCCGTTGCGGACGTAAGCGAGGAATGATTCGTCGTCATGGACTCAGGCTATGCCGCCAGTGTTTCAGAGATATAGGCCGAGATATCGGTTTCAAGAAGTTCAGTTGAGGGGAGATAGAGATGCAATTCGATCCATTAAATGATGCTTTGGCTAAGATATTCAACGCTGAGCAGGCGGGACGCTACAACGTGAGCGTTAGCCCTGCAAGCAAGTTGATAGGTTCAGTACTAGAAATCATGCAGCATGCAGGATACATTGGAACTTTCGATAAGGAAGATGATGGACGCGGTGGCTCATACAATGTAGAGCTGCGCGGTGCTATCAACCAGTGTGGTGTCGTCAAGCCACGCCACTCTGTACGTAGACAGGAATACGAGAAGTGGGAATCTCGCTATTTGCCCGCTCAAGATTTTGGTTTGTTGATTCTTACAACCAATCAAGGTGTTATGCACCATTACGACGCTAAGTCGTCAAGAATAGGTGGCCGTTTGCTGGCCTATGTTTTCTGAGGTGATTATGTGGCATTGTTAGATAGAATAGAACACGTGGTGCAGACGCCTGATGGCGTCAACGTCAGTTATTCAGATGGCGTAGCAACCGTCTCGGGAGAGAATGGTAGCCTTTCGCGAACCTTTGTACATGACAAGGTAGAGATTTTGCTCGAGGGCGGCGCTGCAATTGTCAGAGTGGACATTCCACGTCGCAAGGAAAAGGCATTGGCGGGAACTTGGGCTGCACATCTGCGCAATATGGTCAAGGGAGTTTCAGAAGGATTCACCTACCATCTCAAGGCATTGTACAGTCACTTCCCAATGACCCTCAAGGTCGAAGGAAATGCTCTCATCGTCAACAATTACTTCGGAGAGAAGGTTCCACGTAGAGCAGAATTACCTTGGTCTCCTGCAGATGTCAAGGTCGAGATCAAGAACAAAGTCGAAGTCGTTGTTTCAGGCGCTGATAAGGAGAAGGTTGGACAGACCGCTGCTAATATCGAGCGTTGTGCAACTGTCAAGAAGAGAGATCGCCGGGTTTTCCAGGACGGCATATACCTGGTCGGTAAGGAGTGATTAAGATGTCAGAGGAATACGAAGACATGACCGTCTCTGAGTTGAAAGATTTGCTCAGGGAGAAGGGCTTGAAAGTTGGAGGTAACAAGTCAGAACTTATCGCCCGACTCAGCGAATCTCAGGAACAGGAAGAAGAAGTCGTAGAAGAGGTTCTTGAGGAAGAAGCCCTTGAAGAGGATTCAGATGATGATGAATACGATGACTACGATGATGATGATGATGACTGGGATGATGATGAGCCAGAGTTCCATGTTGCAAAGCAGAAACCTGTACTAGATGACGAGACTAAGGCTGCTTTGGAATTGAGAGCCGCTCAGAAGAAAGCCACCCCAGTATTCCAGAGAACCGAATGGTTCCGCTACAAGCGTCTATCTCGCAGTGGTTGGAGGAAACCCAAGGGGATGGATAACAAGCAGCGTCGAAATTACAAGTATCGTAGCTCATTGGTCAGGGTTGGCCATGGCAAGGTATCTTTGGCAAGAGGGCTGCACCCAAGCGGATTCCGCGAGGTCATGGTTCACAATCCAGATGATCTTGAGAAGATTGACCCAGAGACCGAGGCTGCAAGAGTTGGTCGAACTGTTGGTGGTCGAAAGCGCGAGCGCATTCACACAAGAGCCGATGAACTAGGCATTCGTATCCTAAACAGAAGGAGGGGATTGTGATGCAGATTACTAATCAGAAGAAGATGGCAGCACAGTTGCTCAAGTGTGGAGTCAACAGAGTCTGGGTCCACCCTGCATTCGTCGATCAGGTGGCGACTGCGGTACAAAAGGACGACATCCGAGAGTTCATCGAGGAAGGTTGGATCAAGGCTCGCCCAATCAAGGGTACCAGTCGTGTGCGCGCCCGACATATCTCGGCTCAGAAGGCTAAGGGTCGAATGAAGGGTCAAGGAAAGCGTAAGGGTTCAGCCAACAGCCGAAACCCTCGCAAGCAGAGATGGATGAAGACCATCCGTTCCCAGAGGCGCACGCTGACCGAGATGCGCGATGATGGCACCATCGAAGCCAGTCAATATCGATACTACTACCGTAAAGCGAAGGGTGGTTCATACCGTTCTATCGCTCACATGCGCCAGCAAATGAACTCAGATGGCGTCCAACTTGGAGGTGAAGATTGATGGTTCAGGGTCGTAGGAAGAGGTTGGCATATCGCCGTCGACGTAGCGGTGAGACCGATTATCATAGGCGTAGCAGATTGTTAAGAGCTCGCAAGCCTAGGGCTGTGGTCAGGGTGTCCAATACCCAGATTACTTGCCAATTGGTCAATTATGTCGCATCTGGAGATGAGGTTCTAGTCAATGTCAATGGCAACACTCTGGTCAAGAAGTACGCTTGGCCCGAGTCATCTTCGCGCAAATCCTTGCCAGCATCCTACCTTGTTGGTTATGCAATGGGTAAGGCTGCATCCGCAGCAGGACATGAAGAGGCTGTGCTCGATATCGGACTTGCTGCCTCAACTCCCGGCTCACGAATTTTTGCTGCCCTCAAGGGTATGGTCGATGCGGGAATGGATATTCCACATGGAGAATCTGCTCTACCAGATGAGGATCGTCTCAATGGCGCCCACATCTCAGAGGATGTTGCAGCGCAGGTTGAAGGAACTCGCAAGAAGATAGAGGGGGCGTTTGAATGAGCGATGAACAGGTAGATGCTGTTGAAGAGACGGTTGAGGAAGTCGAAGTTGTTCAGGCTCCAGAGCCCGAAGCCATGCCAATCGAGCCTATGGAGGCGCCAGTAGTATTGCCAGAGAATCAGGCACCTGGTCTACATTTGGCTTACAACCCTCCAGAAGTTAGTGAGGATGCTCCAAGGAGGCGCCGAGGTGTTGGTCCAGATCCTTTCGAGGCTTTGCGAAAGTGGACTCCAAAGACTCGCCTAGGTAAAGCAGTTCTTTCCGGAGAGATAGTGACCATGGAGCAGGCGATCCGCAGTGGTATGCCAGTACGAGAGGTCGAGGTCATCGATGCATTGTTGCCTAACCTTGAGGACGAGGTCATCACAGTCAACATGATTCAAAGAATGACGGACAGCGGACGTAGGGTTCGATTCAACGTTATGGCTTGTGTAGGAAATCGCGACGGCTACGTTGGCTTGGCAATCGCCAAGGGTAAGGAAGTGGCAAACACTATTCGCAAAGCGATCGATGCTGCTAAGTTGAACATAATCTCAGTACAGCGAGGTAATGGTTCATGGGAATCCAGTGCAGGTCCAGGAACCAGTATCCCATTCAAGGTGACAGGTCGTGCAGGTTCGACTAGAGTTACCCTGATGCCTGCTGCTGCAGGTAAGGGATTGGTTGTAGGGCAGACTGGAAAGAAGATTCTCGAGTTGGCAGGTATCAGCGATATTCTGAGCCGTTCCAAGGGTCAGACTCGCACCACAATTAACTACGCATTGGCTACATACAACGCACTTATCGAGATGAACAAGACCCGTGTCAGCGATGACCAGCGTCAGAGACTCTTCATGGTACAAGGGAGGATTCTAGAATGACTTGGTTGGTAATCAGAGTACGTTCCGACGTTGGTGTCGAGCGAAGTATCAAGGAGACAATGCACATGTTGAATCTGACTCGTGTCAACCACGCAGTCTTGATTCCTGAGAACGACCAGTACCGTGGAATGCTTCAGAAGGCCAAGGATTACATCACTTGGGGAGAAGTTTCTGAGGATACTATCAACACTTTGTTGTCTGAGCGTGGAAGGATGTCTGGAGACAAGCCTGTGACCGATGAGGTCGTCGCCGATAACAGTGAATTCGCGAATATCGGGGCTTTGGCCAAGGCCATTGCCTCTGGTGATGCAACCGTCAAGAGTGTCGAGGGTATGAAGCGGGTATTCCGCCTTCATCCACCCCGTGGCGCTAAGGGCTGGGGTGGCATCAAGCGTTCTTTCAGAGTTGGTGGAGCCTTGGGCCCACGAGGAGATGAAATCGAGGCATTGGCTGCCAGAATGATTTGAGGTGAATGACATGGTAAGTAGGACCAATAAATTCCGAGGACGTTGCCGTACTCACGGACGTGGACACAAGGCTGGACGCGGAGCTGGAAAGCGCGGTGGGCGTGGAAATGCAGGTATGAATAAGCACAGAGTAATGACTCGAATCAAGTATATGCCAAATCACTGGGGTATGCACGGTTTTAATCGAAATCCAAGCCTACGTAAGGTGAACGTCACCTGCAATGTTTGCGATCTTGAGAAGATGGAGCGCAAAGGAGATGATCTCAACTTGACCGAGATGGGCATCGATAAGTTGCTTGGAAGCGGTCAAATCAAGACTGCGCTCAATATTACCGTTGATGCTGCTAGCCCCAAAGCCATCGCTAAAGTAGAGGCTGCTGGCGGTAGTGTTTCTATCGATGATGAGTGGGAAGAAGACGAGTGGGAAGAATCCGAAGATGCTGAGGACGTCGAGTGATTGCTTCTTTAGTATCAAATCAATGCCAAACTACTAGACAATGATTACAAGGCGCAGGGAGGGGAATGAATGGTAGTTAGACGACCAGTGACATGGGCGATTGGTCTTATTGCCATAAGTTACTACGCCATAATGTTGTATTGGCAACAGGATAACTTGATGGGTGACTCGGTTGATCAAGTCCTCAGAGACAGAGCGATTCTAGGGCTGGGACTTTCCATTCTCTACATCGGTTTCCTGATGTGGTGTTTCATGCGAGATCTTCCCGAAGGTCTTCAGGATGTTCCAATCATTGGAAAGTACGGTAAACTCCTGGTTTGGTTGACTTTTGTCGGTTTCAGTTCTTGGTATTCTTGGTTCGTCGACAAGGAAGCAGTAGGCTATCTCTTCGTAGGAGTACTACTGATGGGATTCGGCGTAGCAGCTGCCTTGACATGTTTATTCTATACTGGTTCCGAATCGAGCCGATTGTACGCTCTACGTCGTTTCGTAGACGTCTACCCTACCATAACTAAGCCTGATGGACACGTTCGATTCATGCAGAAGTTGTGGACTACAACTTTCGTTCTGATTCTATACTTCGCTATGACCAACGTCATGATTTGGGGACTGTCCGGACAGGCTTTGGATATCTTCTCTGGATTCCGAGCAATCATGGCTGGTGCCAGCGGTACCATCATGCATCTTGGAATCGGTCCGATTGTTACCGGTTCAATCATCATGCAGTTGTTCGCTGGTGCCAAGATCATCAAACTCGATTTGCAAGACTCCGATGACAAGGCACTCTACCAAGGAGTGCAGAAGTTGTTGGTTCTGGTAATGATTCCAGTTGAATCTATTCCGCAGACCTACGGTTTCCTAGATCCTGACCCAGGTCTGATTTCGAGCCTTGGTTCGGGTTGGGCTAACATGATTATCGTAGGTCAACTATTCGCCGGTTCCTACCTAGTGTTCTTACTCGACGAATTGGTCAGCAAATGGGGTATAGGTTCAGGTATCTCTCTATTCATTGCAGCCGGTGTTGCTCAGTCGACATTCGTTGGTACTTTGTCGCCTCTACCGGTGACTAAGGGAATCGGCTACAGCATAGAGAACCCACCTTCTGGTGTCTTACCAATGATATTCTACATGTTCCGGACTGCGTCGAATGCTCAATTAGTGTCGCAGAACGGATTCGAGATGATTCTACTGACGCACGTCAATCCGATTGTAGCGTTAGCTTCGTCAATTATTGTGTTCCTTGTAGTGGCTTATGCTGAATCGAGTAAACTGGAGTTGCCATTGACGCATGGAAAGGTGCGTGGTCACAAGGGTAAGTATCCGATACGCTTGGTATACGCAAGCAACATTCCGGTTATTTTGATGGCCGCTCTATTGGCAAACATCAACATGTTCACCCTATTGTTCTGGAGTCATCCGACATTATCTACGGTTCCGATACTCGGTCGTGAGGGTTGGTGGTCCCAAGCCGAATTCTTTGGAACATATGAGCCGGGTCAAAGTACTCCCTCAGACGGTTTCGCTTGGTATTCTTCGATGGTTAATGGGGTAGGTGATTGGCTGTTGCCGTTATTAGATCAACGAGGCGATATCTATGGCCATTCATTGAGTCAGATTATGTTACACGTCGTAGTATATGTCGGAGTAATGACATTGGGTTCGATGGTTTTCGCGAAGTTCTGGATTGAGACAACCAACATGGGTGCCAAGGATGTCGCTAAACAAATTGAGAGAACTGGTATGCAAATACCAGGATTCAGAAAGAATCCACTGGTTCTAGAGAAGATTCTGCAACGGTATATTCCACCTGTGACGCTGTTCAGTGGTGCATTCGTAGGATTACTTGCCGCGGGTGCTGACCTCCTCGGCACCATAGGTAACGCTACTGGTACGGGTCTGTTACTTGCTGTAGGTATCATATTACGTACGTATGAACAGATCCAAAAAGAACAGGCGATGGAGATGCATCCGATGCTCAGACAGTTCTTCGGTGCTGAGTGATTTGCAATATTAGCAAGTTGCTGATATTTGCGAGCAGTGCCACGATTTCTAAGCGGAGCATGCGCGTCATGTTCATATAGGAAAGGTAGGTCCGATGGTTGCTTACGTCCTCTCAAAGGCGTTGCCGGCAGAGCTCTTTGGAGCGATGAAGACCGGCATCTATGATGACGTGATGCCGAAGCAATGCGGTTCCGAGAAACCGACTCCCTGCGGGGGTCGCACGCTCAGAGCTGAGGAAGGTGATCAGGTTACACAGATAATGTGTGTAAGATAGAGCAACTCTAAAAAAGAGTGTTCCAACCAAAAATAACCAATAAGTGACAACTTGTGATGTCGTCTTAAGGATCAGTGCAGAAGGAGAAATCCTGCAAACAAATCTGGTTGATCCTGCCAGAGGCGACCGCTATTGGAGTTCGATTAAGCCATGCGAGT
>CAXRJJ010000124.1:0-5475 GCA_964230945.1 Yoonia sp. | reverse complement strand
GGCAATCATCAGCCAGCTCGATTACACCATCATTGTCATCATCATTATCTGCGTTGTCGCCAGTTCCATCGCCATCATAATCAGCAGTTTCTGATGGGTTTGAAGGAAAGTTGTCTTCTGAATCTGGAATACCATCTCCGTCTGTATCAAATGTTGGATAGTAATTATCGGTATAATACATGATGTTCTTAGAAGTTTGATCATAGAATGCCATGTGTGCACTGTCATTTCCATCAAGTTGCAGATTCAGGTAACGTCCCCATTTAGTAGAGGAGTAGTAGAAATCTGAATCAAAAAGTCCCGTATCTCTTTGCACCATCTCTCCAGAAGTTGCATTGTAACAGGTCAAGTAGACATCACGATAGTTGTTATTTTCTCCCACATGGGTATTTTGATGAGCAATGCATGGGTTTTCAGAATTATCGAATTCCAATTGTGTGTAGACAGCAGTTTCACCACTAGCAACAGCGGAAAGATTCCAACCATCCCATGAACTTCCATTTTTGACAAGATATCCTAATTGTGAATAGGCATTGTAATCGAAAGAGATGTGTGGCGTGCCAAATTGAT
Source organism: Yoonia sp. (assembly GCA_964230945.1). Lineage (GTDB taxonomy): Archaea > Thermoplasmatota > Poseidoniia > Poseidoniales > Poseidoniaceae > UBA226. Next base: position 4,905 of record CAXRJJ010000124.1, on the reverse strand, counting down.
CAACTTCGATGTCACACCATTTTCCTCTTGCTTGGGACTCTTGATAATCTAAATCATCACTAATTACATTTGTATCTTTGACCCAAGAAGAACCGCTATATGTTGCGTATCCCATTTGACCTGAGTTTCCATCAAAAAAGCAGATATGAGGGACGTCAGCATTGCTCAGGACAAGTTGCAAACTTTTCTTATCGCCACCAGCGCTAGTTCCTATGTTCTCAGTATGCCAAGTTGATCCGTCATACATCGCATATCTCAAATGGTTTCCACCTAATCTTGAATAGACGATTTGTGGATTGTCAGTAGAGTCTATTTTGATTGAAGAATAGAACCCCAATCTATCTATCCCATCATCAACGGTATGGTTTTGCCAACCGGAATCATTTCTGAATGCATATCTTATTTCATCGATGTTATCTCCTGCGAAGTATGAGACATGTGGCCTATCTTGACTATCTACGTCAATAGAGAGCCAACTTCCCGCATAGTTACCTAGAGAACCATCAATTGTTTCAATAATCCAGACATTGGAGCCTGAGCTTTCGGTTGCTGAAACATTCAGGGTTGCATATGATACCTTGTAGTTTCCATCACTATGATTTTGATATGCTATATGTGGTACCTCTTGGCTATCGAGAACCATTCCTATGCCGCCCCAATCTTTGTTGAAGGTAATCTCATCAGTGATTTGGTCAACATTAGCCCCCGAATGAGAGAGATAGCGCAAATCTTTGTCAGAGAGATCATAATATGAGAAATGAGCTCTCTCTCTTGAATCAATATCTATCGAAATATACTCGCCTTCTTCATCGATTGCAGAAAGAGTCCAAGATTGGTTTAGGTGTCCATATTTGATTCTACCACTATTGTCTCGGTCAAGATATGCTACATGCGGCAAATCGTTTGAATCTAGAGCAATGGTGCAAAATTCTCCAACTCTGCCATCAGAATCAACAGTATCGGTTGTCCAATTACCTCCGTCGAATGTAGTATACATCAAGTTCTGAAACTGCATATTGTAATGGACGAATTGAGGTAAATCATTCGAATCCAATGCAATGCTTGCATGTAGCCCAACATTGTTGGTTGCATATGCGGTGAATCTGTACCATGAGGTTCCATCATTGTACATGTACATCAAATCGCCTCCAGTTTCATTGTAATAGGCGATATGTGGCCAATTTCCAGAATCTAAGGCTATGGAGGCATGTTTCCCTACGTTATCCATTCCCCCCCAATCTCCGTCCAAGGTCATGTTGATCCATGCACTACCATTGTAGTAGGCGTATTTCAGATTGGTATTGGATTCATCTCGGTAAGCGATATGCGGATTGGTATTGGTACTGACGTCAATTGATGTATAGGAGCCAACATCTCCATCAGAATCCACACTAGTATTCATCCATTGGGATCCATCAAAATGAGCGTACTTCAAATCCTGATTTGTTGCATCATAGTATGAGATGTGTGGATTGTCGAACTTGTCGAGAACCAGCGAGGCATGCGAACCAACATCTCCATCGGAATCTATGGTTGTTGTATTCCAATTCCATCCATCGTATTTGGTGTATATCAAATCGGCATTATCAGCATCGTAATAGGCGATATGTGGGTTGTTCATTCCATCGACTTTCATTGACGTATATTGGCCCGTATCACCAGTTTCAGCAATGTTCTTGGGCATGTTTCCAATGGAAGTTGACATTCTTTCATCTGCTTCAACCAGTTCTGAAGAATATATCGGTCCAATTATTGAAGTAAGCATAATTGCAGCCAAGAAAATTACCTTTGCTCGCATCTTCACCGTTTCTCGGAGCATTTACATGGATATAATACTCCATGCTCTTGATTATATCAAGAGCCCTGTTCATTTTTCCGTTTTCAGTACCTTGAGGACCCATGGGAATTCATCCCCTTCTTCTTGAATTGGGGTGCCTTCACTGATTAAATTCATATCGTTTGGAATCTCAAAATAGGTATCTGCAGACTCAACTTTAGTTTGTACAATGGTCAACTCCAGAGTATCTAGTTTGAACAGCTTGTAGATTTCACCACCACCGATGATGAATGCTTCCTTGGCAGAACCACATGCAGATATTGCTGCTTCAGGTGATCGGGCCACAACTATCCCATCGATTTCAGCACTGCGAGAAAGGACGATATTCAATCTGCCAGGCAAGGCTCTGCCGATTGAATCCCAAGTCTTGCGGCCCATGATTATTGGACTGCCCATAGTTCTCTGTTTGAAACGCTTGAGATCTGAAGGCAAGCGCCAAGGAAGTCGCCCCTCAATTCCAATAGCACCATCGATATCGGTTGCAACGAGGCCAACCAGTTCCATATCGACTCCTCAAACTGAAATTGGGGCGCTGATATGTGGATGATGCTCATAGTCTCGAATTTCGATACTATCGAAGCCAAATGAATCGATATCCTTGATTTCTGGGTTAAGATGTAGGGTGGGAAGCGGAAGTGGCGTCCTAGTAATCTGCTCATTAGCCTGCTCAAGGTGGTTGAGGTACAGATGCGCATCGCCAATGGTGTGGACGAATTCACCTACTTCGAGTTCGCAGACCTGAGCCATCATGTGAACTAGCAAACTGTATGAAGCGATATTGAAAGGAACTCCAAGGAATACATCAGCACTACGTTGGTATAGTTGGCACGATAATTTTCCTTGGTTAACATAGAATTGGAAGAAGGCGTGACAAGGCATCAGCGCCATCTGTTCAAGTTCGGCAACATTCCATGCGCTAACGATTATTCTTCTGGAACTTGGGTTGTTGCGAATCATCTCAATGGCTTGCGCAATCTGGTCGATGACATCATCATCTCCACTTTTACAATGTATCCATTGTTTGCCGTAGACAGGCCCCAACTCGCCCTCTTCATCGGCCCACTCATTCCATATTCGAACACCATTTTCCTGTAGATACTTGACATTGGTATCTCCTTTGAGGAACCAGAGCAATTCATGAACTATAGACTTGAGATGCAATTTCTTGGTGGTTACCATTGGGAATCCTTCGGATAGATCGAAACGCATTTGATGGCCGAAAACAGAAAGTGTGCCAGTGCCGGTTCTGTCCTCCTTTAGGGCTCCTTCATCGAGGATTCTCCTGATTAAATCGAGGTACTGCTGCATGCGGTTCAAACCCCCTCCCTGAGGACGGTTCTTCAATGATTTGACTGAGCAATGACATTCATTCCTCTTCTAGTAGTTGTTTTTCTCGATCTCTTCGAATCAAAATGGAATAGGCCAGCATCGAACCGAGTATCACGACAACCCCGACTACAGGCAACCAAGGTGATGAAGATCTGCTCTCTCTAGGGCTTAACAACCAAGTGAATCTCAAATCTGAATCGGCATCGAAGCGTTTCGAGGAAGTAAACAGGTCATCTGTTGAATGCGACGCTATGGTTACAGCGAAACTACGGCCATTGAACCAATCTTCATCGAGAATGTCGATATCTGCCCCAGAATCATTGAAGGTGATTTGAACCTCTGTGCCAACTTCAATCGTAAGCAACAAATCATCGCCATCCATTCTCCAACCACGCTGTAGTTGGTTTTCAGTTACATCCAGTAATGGCAACGATTCTCCGGTACTATTCATTGTGACAGAGTTAACTCCAGAACCATTTGCATTTATTCGCCAAGTAACAGGTATGTCCCATGAACGGTTCTCCATAGCCAAGCATTGACTAGGTCTAGTGACCAAGAAGATCCAATTGCCATTTGAATCGCTGGAACGGGTATCATGTTCGAATTGGTGGCAGCGTTGAATCACCCAAGTGCTCCATGCCACGCCCCATGTAGTGAACCATGCATCGCTAGAAAGCAACCAGTCTTCAAGTTCTGAATCATGTCGAATGGTGGTTGAGTCCACTTTGCCGATCCAGTAGAAGTTGAGCAATCCTCCCTTTGCCGCTTCTGCCTTAACCGAATCAAGGTCATTCATGTCGCGTTCAAGACTTCCGCCTCTGCGTCCAAGGTTGTACCAGTCCTCATTCTGCTGGGGTTCATCTTCAGCATCGTGCCAAGCGCTATCTGCAAGTTCAGTGAGGTCTCCATGCACTGGGAATCCTTGAGTGTCGATCGCTGCGTGTTCGATGTAAGTCAGGCCACTCGGAGCCCAAGATGACAGAGGGCTCTCACCCCAGATGGAAGCATCGATACGCTGCTCGATGTAGTTTCGGCATTCCAATGCTACAGCGCCAGGGTCCGCCTGCCAAGATAGTCCCGGAACCGCATAGCAGCCGAATTCATCTCCTGCTTGTAGTCTCTCATCTGCATATTGATTATTCAACCAACCGTCTTCTTCCCACGAGGCCGCAGCCACAGGCATGACCAAGGGTTGCACACAGAACATCAACAGTACTAGCATCGCCCTGTTGTGCATGCTTGGCGCAACGCTTTCGCTTTGATGACCATACCGATGTAAACGCCTCTTTGGCCAATCAACAGCCGCCACATACAAGGCTCAGTGGATTCACGACAGCATCATGTCGGAGGTAGTTGAAGCTTGGAAAGGCCTTGCCGCCGACGTCCGCATTGATGGCACAGGAATACCGCTGCCAAGTACCAGAACCTATGGTTTCCTGCAGCGAACCGTGGTTCCAGTACTGCGTTTCTTTCTTCGTATCAAGCCGACTGGAATGGATAGGATTCCACGCAAGGGTGCCGCAATTTTCGCTGCCAATCATCTATCACATGTCGATCCAGTAGTAGTCATCTCGACAATCAGGAAGAAGTTGCATTACCTTGCCAAGGATGAGCACTTCACCACCATAGGAGTGTCGTTTATTGTAAAGGCTACAGGTCAGATCAAGACCGAAAGAGAGTCGGGAGCTTCGGATGCTCTGGCTAGAGCCAGTGATATTCTATCCAGGGGGGCGCTGTCT
>CAXRJJ010000123.1:0-4274 GCA_964230945.1 Yoonia sp. | reverse complement strand
CCTGTCCTTGACCTTGTCCCTGACCTTGTCCTTGACCCTGTCCTTGACCCTGTCCTTGACCTTGTCCCTGACCTTGTCCTTGACCTTCACCTTCGCCTTGTCCCTGATCTTCAGATTCGCCGCCACCTTGGGTGCCACCGTCTCCACTACCAGCCTGTGATTGCTGGAAATCCGGGTCGTAAGCGTCAGGGATTCCGTCTCCATCGGAGTCGGAACTCTCACCATCGTTCGGGTCGGTCGGGAACTGGTCCGTCGCGTCGCCCTTGCCGTCACCATCGGTATCGGCGTTGAACGGGTTGGTGCCCTTCAGGTACTCTTGATAGTTGGTCAAGCCATCACCGTCTGAATCCACGGCGCTGTCACCAGCGTTCAATGGGTTCAGTCCATTGGCTACTTCCCAACCATCAGGCAGACCGTCGTTGTCGCTGTCCGGGTTGTTCATGTTCGTTCCGTGGGTCTGCTCCTCTGCATTGGTAAGTCCGTCTCAATCCCAATAGGCACCGCCGTCAGACGGGTCCAGGGGATCCGAACCATCCCCACTGACCGCACTAAGTGCGGACAGAGCGAGGAACATTGCCACAAGCATGCTCATTGTTTTCTTATTCTTCATCATCTTGATCTCTCCATTTATTTTGATCAGAGAACCCGCTGTTCTCTCTTTACGTTCGCCTGCCATATGTGAAATGGCAATTCAATACGCGGAGATGCGCCAAAAAACGCATTCGCACTGGGCCCCTCGATTTTAGAGCGGTCTGCGGAGCACTCAAACAGTGCTGATATGAATCCCTTATCCAGGGCCATATTTGTCCGCAGTCCATCGTTTTCTTCCAGTACCTCACTCATCTGTGTTCACGGGTCGTTCATAGGGAACCCAACGTTCCCTCTGCATACCGCTCTTACGGGACCCTATTTCAATGATGCTATACGGAGCATCACACAGATTGCAACCCTGTAAGCCAATCTCTGAGTCTCGAGCATCCCTCAATTATGTTATCCATATCTGTGGCATATGAAATTCTACACATCCCTTCACCATAAGGCATCAGAGAACAAGGAATGAGTTGGACTTTGGCCTCTGACATTGCTCGTTCTGCAAATTCAATGGAATCCATACCGGTGCCTGAAATATCTATCATTACGTAGAATGCCCCCTCTGGTTCCCAGAATTTGATTTGAGGGATAGTTTTCAGTTCTTTTAGGATGACAGATCTTCGTTCAGAGAAAGATCTCTCCATCTCGAGGCGGCGTTCTTCATCTGAAAGTGCGGTTCGAGCAGCAGGCATCAAGAAAGTGGGTGCATGGGATGCGGTATTACTCTGACACAAACGTATAGCCTTCATTGCATTCTCAGGGCCTGTGATGTAACCTAGTCTCCAACCGGTCATCGCCCATGCCTTACTCCATCCACCAATAGTCATGGTTCTATCTTGACCTCCGGGAATGGTGCTTGGAGAAGTGTATGTAGAATCGCCCCAAGTCATAGTTGCATAGATCATATCATCGAGAATCCATAAATCGTGTTTGCAGGCAAATGCCACTAAGGCTTCAACCTCTTCTTTGGTATACACTGCCCCGGTTGGGTTATTTGGAGAATTGATTACGAGAAATTTGCTTTTTTCTGTGACTGCCGCTTCAAGTGCTTCCATATCAGGATGAAACCCATTCATATTCACTGGTACATCAACTGGAACCATACTCAGGTGCTTGACCATAGAGGCATAAGACGGCCAAGCAGGGGCTAGAAGCAGGACTTCATCGCCAGGATTGCCCAAACCTAGAAACCCATAGAATAGGGCTTGTTTGCACCCTGGTGTAATGACAATTTGTTCTGAATCTGTCTTTATCGAGAACTTCTCATCAAGCCATTCAGCAAGTGCAGAGCATAGAGATAGGTCGCCGGCAGAACGGGTGTAGAATGTGTTTCCCGCTTGAAGTTCATCGATTGCTGTTTGGCGAATCGCCTCTGATGTCACGAAATCTGGCTGCCCTACTGTGAATCTGATAACATCTTCAGGTGGCGCGATAAGAAAATTCGAGAATCCGCTACCCACTGATTCGATATTGTCGTTTAGCTCTGGAATACGCTCACCTCAATCGCTGTTCGACAATCTACCCAGCAGCAATACAGCCTTCAACATGATGGCTCCCTAATCCTGCGGAGAACCATAGTGCAGGGTCTATCGTTCATTCAAGCGTCTTGAAATAGAACCTGTCATCAGGATATACTGCGCACGGATGACAGAGCGGCTATGTGCGGGACTGCAGATCCTGAAACCCGAGTTCAAATCTCGGTCCGTGCTCTCTTACAAGCATGAATTATTCTTCTTCAGTCAAATCGATGAATGGTGTCTCATCCACATTACCAGAATCCCATGATTCTGAATCTTGAGTTGATTTTGAATCCCTTCGATCGTGAGTATGTATCGAAATATCAAGCCCCATTCCTTGTAACCTATCTTGCATATCTTCTTCGTCTTGAGAACGAACACCCACTGACACCTCTGCGTCTGCTTTGAGTATAAACAACCGGTTTGCTGACAAATATGTCAATTGGTGAAAAAGACGACGATGTCTCTGCATCCAGAGTTTGATGAAACCTGGGCGTTTTGCTCCTTTAGGAAGGTCCTCTCCACTAAACAACAATTTGAGCCCACGAATCAGTCGATTGAACAAGATACTGAGCATAGTTCGGCTACTCAATCGCCCTAGGGGATGTCGACGTAACCACAAACTCCACCATCTCCTCTTGGGAAGAGAATGGTTGAATCCTGCGGCGATTAGACTGGCTGCTAACGAAGGATGTCTTGTGAAACATATCAAATCTCTTCGCCAAGGAATTTCGATTGGTTCCTCCCCCCTTACTGCTGCAGCCAAGTCGACAGAGGGCTGTACGCTGGAACCATTCAGGATTCTATCTTGACTCCATCGAGATAATGCCATTTCCAACAAAACATGTGACCTTCCTTTACCTCGTAGATGTGTAGCGATGACAACACTATGCAATTCGATGCAAGAGCCGACTCTACGAAATGCGGCATGTCCAACACATTCTCCATCTTCGGTCAATAGAACATGAGGTGTGCTCAATAGAGCACTCTCCTCTTTCTTGGCACCGCGGGGAGATTCTAAGTCCAATGAGGCTGTTTTCCACTTTGACAAAGCCTCGCCTGCATTCATCCATTCACCCCAAGGCCCTTCCACATCGAATAATGTGGACCCACTCCTTCAATCTGATATTCCTCTCCAAAAACAGTCCAACCCTGGCTATCATAGAATGGAATGGCCTCCACTCTTGCTTGTAACCAACCACTATTGCATTTCCATATCTCGGCACAGGCTTCTTCCAGTGCTCGGAGAATCTGTGCAGCTAGGCCCTGACGCCGCCATTCAACAAGTGTTCCCATTTGTCGGACGTGAAATGCAGGGCGTAATTCCATTGGTTGTGGAAATCCTTCTTCCCCTTCAAGTGGAGTAAATGAAGGGCACATACTAGCGCTTGCCCCCGAATGATCTTGCATAGCACCAGCGCTCTCAGGAGGGATTAGGTGTGCTCTTCCAACTGCGATAATCTCTCCGGCTTCCTCTACCCATGCATGTATGGCCTGTTGGTCATCGGGCAATCTCTCAGTGCCAAGAGGTAAGCCCAAAGGTTTGCGTAATGTTTGCCAGCGCGCATGAAAATAAGCCTCTGAAGGCATCTTCTCAGGCCCAAGGACTCTAGGTTCTCCTAGGCTCACGTTGCCACCTCAGAATGGGTGTGCGAAATCTTCGATTTCCTCGCTAATTCTCAACAACTGATTGTATTTGGCTGTTCGATCGCTTCTCGCTGGTGCGCCCGTCTTGATCTGGCCCGCTCTTGTCCCAACCGCTAAATCTGCAATTGTTGTATCCTCAGTCTCTCCACTCCTGTGACTGATGACGCGATTGAATCCTGCTTCCTCTGCCATGGCCATCGTTTCGAGTGTTTCTGTGACTGTACCGACTTGATTCACCTTGACAAGTATAGCGTTGGCTGCTGCAGATTCAATCCCTTGTGCGAGCCTTTCTGATTGAGTTACGAATAAATCGTCACCGACCAATTGGACTCTGTCTCCATCCTCTTGCATGAAGGATGTCCATGATTGCCAATCATCTTCGCCGAATGCATCTTCAATAGACAATAGCGGATATTCATCCAACCAATTGCTGTAGATATCTGCCAACTCCTTGCCATTCATTTTCTTTCCATCAAAAGTATATACCTCTGGAGAATGGAATTCGGTACTGGCAACATC
>CAXRJJ010000122.1:0-12701 GCA_964230945.1 Yoonia sp. | reverse complement strand
GATTGTTCAACTGGTCGGTGAATCCATCACCATCCGAGTCACTCCATGCGCCGGAATCGAATGGGACCATGTCAGGAGTGGTTGCTCCATCAGACTGGTTATCACCTCGGCCATCACCATCGTTATCGGTATCTTGAGTGCGATCAAACTCGAAGGCATCTTCGATGTTGAGAGTGCCATCTCCATCATAATCATCGGCAGTTCCACCATGCGGTCCGGGGTAAAAGTCCACTTCATCAGGTAAGCCATCTCCATCGCTGTCTGGACAACCCAACATGGCAATATGAGAGAGGCCGGGGACATCGTCGCAATCCTCTATTTCATCAGCAAAACCATCGTTGTCGCTGTCTACGCAACCGCGTACCTGCATACGGAAAGATTCACCCTCTTCATCAGGGCAATCGTCGTGAAGCCCCGCAGCCTGATTATCTCCGAAACCGTCCTCATCTTCGTCTTCCCATTGTTGTTGATTATTCGGGAAAGCATCGCTACGGTCAGCCACGCCGTCACCATCATTGTCAGGGCAACCTCTGTCTGGACCCATCTGCACATTTCCGGCGTCATAGGGGCACTGGTCACCATTGTCGCCAATACCATCGCCATCGAAATCCTTCCACTCCAATATATCATCATCATCGGTATCACTGAGAGTTGACCAGCCGTCTCCGTCTTCGTCAGGACATCCATACATGTCCTCGGTTGAGTTACCATAAGTGTTCAAGCAACCATCTGCCATTGCACCCATCGGGTTATCGCCATACCCATCACCATCTTCATCCGCCCATTGTGTTGGGTCTCCAGGGAAAGCATCTCCTTCATCGCTCCAACCGTCGTTATCCGCATCAGGGCAGCCGAATAGATCGAATCGGCTCTTACCAAAATTGAAGACGCAATCATCGAAGTCTCCAGTAGCATTGTCATCGAATAGTTCGGCGTCCTCATAGCCGTCATTGTCGCGGTCCATTGGGAATGGGTCAGGGTTGTGAGCACCTGGAATGAATTCACCAGGCCAATACATCATTCTCTGAGAGGCCCAACTTGGATTACCATAGTTGTCTCCAAGGCCATCCCCATCTGTGTCATCCCACTGGGTATCCTTGATCCAGAAATCATCGTAGAGGTTTGATTCTCCGTCTCCATCCTCATCAGCACAACCCCAACGGTCGCGCCATGATTCACCCCAGATATTTGGGCAAGAGTCCGGCAACATACCTCGCTCTTCCTCACCATAGCCATCTTGGTCAGAATCTTCCCACTGGGTTGGATCTAATGGCATCCCATCTAAATCATCAGTTCCTGCATCTAAGTCATCGTAATCCTCGTCAGGAACCATGTCCCCATCGTTGTCAAAGGCAGTTCCCAATAAGAGAATTTCATCTTGATTTTGAGAGATAATATCGATGCCGCCATCTGCATCTACATCTAATACAGCAATTCCTTCAGTTCTTCCTAGATTGGTGCTATCTGTCCATGAAGCAGTGCTAGCGATTGTTCCCGCATCATTCAGATAGATTGTATCTCCACCGTCTCTCTCACCCATAATCAAATCGAGATATCCATTTCTATCGATATCGGCAACTGCGATATCATTGGTTGAAGGCATGTCATCCAAAGAGGCTGAATTAGAAGAATGAATTACTCCTCCATTGTTGGGGAATATTACTGGACGAACCATCTGGCCTCCAGCGATCAGTTCCTTGTAGCCGTCGTTATCCAAATCGGCCCAAATAATTGAGCGGAATTGACAATTTGCTAAACATTGGGGGTGATTCAGTTCAGCCTTGACAAAGCCACTTCCTCCGCCATTAACAAAGACCACAACCGGGTTTCCATCCGCTGCTACTGCGAGATCGGGGTCTCCATCATCATCGAAATCATCCCATGCAATATCGGTTGCTTCCGTCATCGGTAAGCCACACCATGACGGTTCATCGGTGAAATTTCCTAAGCCATCGGTATTCCCGTGAATACAAACTCCAGGAGTCGAGGTCGTATCCCAGTCCTCAAGAGCATAGGAAAGGTCTAGGTCGCCGTCACCATCAACGTCTACCAAAGACATAGAATGAATATCAAAATCACCGTTATGACCAGAACTATTCCACTCTATAGAAATGAATGAGTATGTATAATTTTGCCACATCCCGAGGGGGCAATAGGATCCACCTGGACATGTAGTTGATGAATCGTATTCGCTAACCACATAGTCTTGTCTCAGATAGGTTACGAGGCGATTTTGGCTTGCACCAACAATATCAAAATCACCATCTCCATCAACATCTCCTACGACTAATTCGTCAACAGAACTGTCCTTATCCACCACCATTCCCGTATATTCACTACTATCTTTGCTATTCACGTATACCACATTTTGTTCTGAAACGACATAGAACGGCTCTCCTTCTGTGGGATATATCTCTACATCCATAACTCGTCGGTTAGAAGAATCAATGTTTAGATAGAAGTCATTGGAGGAAACACTATCGCACCACCTATCTTCAAATTGTAATGAACCGTTCACCACAGTTCCTTGGCGGCAAGAGCGCTGTTCCTCAAAGGGGATTGTTGGTACGCCAACGTATAATTCTCCATAACTTGAGCTTCCTTCAATAGTGCTAGTTGTCCTTGCAGGATTCAATAGAATCTCTGCTCGGCCCGCATCTAGGCTGGAACGCATGATGTCAAGGTCGCCATCTCCATCGAGATCACCGAGGTCCATTGTAGTCCACTGACCCTCTTCTTCATCACACCATGAAGGTGAGAAAGATAGGTTGCCCCCATTGTTCAGGAAGATACAGGAACCATCTCCCGAACTTGTCATTGCGATGATGTCCTCTTGGCCATCTTGATTCATGTCACCCCACGCAACCGCTCCAAATCGAGTTTCACAGTATCCATCCTGAATGTAGCCACCTCCAATATCTGGAGTCTCTTTACAACTGGTCCAATAGATATCATCCTGGAATGTGCCAGAATCGAATTCTAGAATCTCGATTGCACCTCCCTCCTGAGCATAGGCCAAATCTAGGTCATTATCCCCATCTATATCGGAAAGAACCGCAATGTCACGACTCTCTATGGCTAGTTCAGATGAATTAGTCCAAGTTGGAGTAGTGGAAAAGCCACCATCGTTCTCGTAATATTCTAGGTATCCGCCCCACCTTTCGTTGCCACTAGTTCTACTCTGTTCGTTGGTTACCAACATGTCCACATCACCATCACCGTTGATGTCTGCAAATTCAACTCCGGTGGTAGAATAGGTTGAATCACTAGACCACCAAGGAGTATTCTGCAAAGAACCGCTGCCATCGTTAAGGTAGATATGGTTCTTCATCGCTGGATCGTTTGTGTTCGAAGATGTTTCATCAAACCACATTCTGTTTCCAAAGAACGCATCCAGCAAACCATCGCCGTTGACATCAGCCCATGCAACCTCTGCAGTCAACATACCACTGGCATTATTTGACCAAATTGGCGTGCTATCCAATCCATTCCCATTGTTGATGTATACGCGATTATGACCACCAGTACTCTGGACCTCAAGGGTATTGAGATTCACGGAGGGGTAATTTCCAACCAACAAATCTAGATCACCATCAGAATCCATGTCTGCCCAATCAAAACTGGAGATGAAATCGCCAGCATCGAATTTGGTATCCGTTTCAGAAGGGATGATTCCATTTTCATTGTAGTAGATACTCACCTTGCTTGAAGATGCAATCGTCATGTCTTGGTCGCCATCTCCATCTACATCGGCCCATGCTACATCAAATGGGTAATTGTGGTCGGTGAACTTAACGATAGGGTCGCTTGTCATCGAGAAACCGAATTCATCGAAACATGGTAATTTGACATCTTCAGGGCACTGAATCCTCTCTCCCAATGACTGAGTTGGTCGTGCGAAATCGGTTGGGAAGCGGTCTACAGAATTAGCCAAGCCATCGCCATCCCAATCATTTGCGGTGATATCGTGTGTATTCCTCTGCCAATATTCACCCGTTCCCATGTGCTTGCCTCCAACCGACAGGTCATATTCTGAACTTGAACCCGAAGAGGATTGAATTTCATCAATTTCTTCAAGGGCCTCCTTCGGAGGCCCCGGTGAGTCTATTGCCAGCATTGGTACTAGACTTGCTAACAACATCAGAATCATTACTGAAATCGCACTTAGCGAGGCTTGTCGGTTATTACTTACATTTACTATTCGGGGCTTATTTTCACGGATGGATGTGACTCGCGTCATGATTTGGGATTGCGGAGAAGCAAGTCAAAGTTGCCCTACTCAAAATTTCCTGCTTTGAACATGTTTCACTAGATAACCCAGAGCATTCGGCGACAAGTAACCGCTCTCCAGATGATTCCTTTTGTCAAGCGATTGAACAGCCGATTCAGTATCCAATCTGGTAATCTGAAGAGAATGCTTCCTAGACGGAATGAACGCTTCGAATTTCGCATCACTTTACCCATCTGCTTCTTCCATCGCACTTCATACTCCTTGAGTGGGATTCCATCTGTAAGATGCTCAGCGATAACCTGCCCCGCAATTCTTCCACCGATCATTGCAATGGTAATTCCTGCACCATTAGAGGGCAGAACCATGCCTGCAGCATCTCCAACCAACATGTAATTCCCCTTGACAAAGGTCTTGATTGTGCCTGACATAGGCAAAGAACCGGCTCCTTCGAAAGTTACTTCACCATCGTATTTGGAAATGAATTCGTCTGCATACTGATTCATCGTCTTACCCTTTGAGAAATTCCTCTGAATACCCAAACCGATGTTGGCACCACTTGATTTGGGGAACATCCAGGCATAACCTCCGGGCGCCATCGACCCGAAATGGAGTTCCACAGCATCACCATAATCACCTTCCATTAAGACGAATTTTACAGGGATCTTCAGTGATTTCTCATTCCAATGGTCTCTTCTTATTGGGTCATTATGTCCGCCAGCACCTACGATGACCTTGGCTTGGAACTTCTTTCCACTTCGCAAGGTCACAACGTCTCCTTCCACCGATTTGACATGTTGATCTACTAGATAATTGGCTCCAGACTTCTTTGCCAATTCTACCAATGCTTCATCATGAGCCACGCGATTGAGAACCAAGCCCTCAAAATCATACTTCAGTGCCTTTCCTGATGGCGGAACTAGATGCATACTCTTGGAATATCTTGAAATCGCTTCATCTGGGGTCTGAAACAAATCATCGATTTCAGGAACATCTGGGCATAAGCGTCGCATCTCATCATTGCTAGGAACCAATTCACCGCATTGTAGGGGAGTTCCTATCGGGTCCCTTCCGTCGATGACCAATACGTTGGCACCACCCTGAGCTGCATATCTGGCAACAGTGCTCCCAGACGGGCCGCCTCCAATGATGATTACATCATATTCAGATGACTCAGCCAATATATGCTGAGCTTCCTCCTGACGGGACCCCATCGGAACACCTTCAGAGATTCCTGTCGATGAGTTCGGTTGCTAAATCGATGAGCAATTGCTTGGCTTCGCAATCTGCGAAATTGCTCAATTCCTCTAAACCCCTCTCCATGTGGGTTCTGACTAATGCTTTGGAATACTCGATGCTTCCAGCCTGATTCAACAAGTCAATCAACTCATCCCAAAGAGAGTCGTTGAAACCATCGATGACTTCAGACAATCTTTGCCTTGCATCCCCATGAAGCATGGTCAAACCATGAATCAGAGGCAGGGTCATCTTACCATCCATGACATCAGCACCACGAGGTTTTCCCATGCGGGTATCGCCCAATAAATCGAGAATATCATCTACTAACTGAAAGGAAATACCCAGTTGCATACCGAAATTTGTCAAGGCTTCAATCTGTTCAGGGCTGCAACCTGCCAAAATCCCAGCAACCCTGCACCCAGCAGAGAATGGGCCTGCAGTCTTTCCTTTTACCACCTCTTCATAATCCTGAGGAGTTGTACTTAGATCCGAGATATGAGTAAGTTGCTTCAATTCTGCAGAAGCGATATCAGAACAGCATCTGGCTACGATTTCAACTACATCTTTGCCGTATCCTCCGCCAAGTTCAAACCCTTGTACAAAAAGCCAATCTCCGGCAATAATCGCCTTGGCAAGACCATATTTCTCGTGCAAGGTCTGGATGCCTCTCCTGTACTTGGCGGAATCATGTATGTCATCATGGATCAGGGTAGCAGTATGAATTAATTCAAATGCCAAGGCCAAAGGAATAACTCCGTCTATATCCGTCCCACCTGCCAATTCATAAGCAATCCAAGTTACTATACAACGAGTTCTCTTTCCACCAGCCAAGACCATCGAAGATGCCAGTTGGGCTACTTCCCCGTCGCGTTTTATCGCCTCTTCAAGCAATACTAGCAAATCCGCTTCAATGCGATTCTTGTAGGCGCGAATCTTGTCTTCGTATATCATTAGGTCTGGCATGTTCATCCCCTGACCCAAGGGTCGGATATATCAACGGGTGGCTAACGCCATCTTCCTGCGGGCCCTGCCCGCCGAGGTCGATGGTATGCAAGAAGAGGTCCTTCGCGTTGCTGTTCGACCAGAGGATGGTTCCGGAACTAAGGACCATTATCTCCGCAGAAAAACTGCTATAGAAAACAAAGAAGGGAACTTGCATATCACTGAATTGGAAGTGCCCGACTTTGAAGGCGCCATCACCTCATTGGTCAAAGCGGAGTCCGATTTGATTCTGATGTCTGGAGAAGAATGGGCAAGTATTGAAGAAAAGGCCGGGCTGGAAATCGCAGCAGTGTTCCCTCGACGAGACCCCAGTTGGGTGTTAATCAGCGAAGACAAACCTGAGTACCTTCCGCGGCGAGGCATTATCATTTGTCCTCATCCATTACTAAGGAGGCAGATGCGAAGAGCGCGTCCCGATTGCAAGATTCTCTCATTGGCAAAAGCAGCAGACAAATTCAACCCTCCAGAAGATGGAGATTGGAGCGCAGTTGTTCCTTGGTTACACGGATTGCTGGTGGACAAAGATATCGACGCCTTCATCATTGATCGAAGTCGCTGGGAGATGGCAGGTATTCGCAACCGCAGACACACATTAGGACTGCAACGTAATCAGCGAGACAGGGCCCATTTCATCCCACCTACATTCTCTGGCATCAGCCTGTTAGTCTGCCGTTCAGGCTTCCCGACAGAGAGAATCAAAATCATGCATGATAGGGTCTCCGAATCTGCTCTGAAGACGGAATACTTCCTGTGGCAAAATGTTGAGGCGAGCATCAGGGAATTGGTTGCCATCCATAGCGAACAACGCGGCGTAGGAGTCATTCTCAGAGAAGCAGAAGCGAATGAAGACCTCCCTGTAAGAGAATCATTGTTGGATGTAGAAGGGAGAGTGATCAACGGTGGAACTAGAGTCGAAATGCGCATGGAGATGGTCTCCAAGGACGGTTCTAGAACCATAGGACAAGAAAGGACTGCTCCTCTGGAATTCGCCTATGAAGAGAGTGTCAACATGAATCTGAATTGGAAAGAATTAACCTTGGTTGCAAGCGAAGGATTCGCCAACCCTGAAAATCCGCAAGAGAAGATTCGATTCTTTGAATTGGATTGATTCAATCCTCGTCTTCTTCATCCACTGAGATGCGTAGCTTCTCGAGCAGTGAATCCGCATGCCCCATCTTGGAGCGTGCCCTAACAAGGTCATCATTAGCATCGGAAACTGATTCGCCAATCTGCAATTCTTCCTTCGCTTCCTCGGTCTCATCATAAGCATCCACCGATTTGAATTGGCGGACCACCGTTCTCAATTCTGCAACCACAGCGTCTATCTCGGTCTCTGATAATGAAACTCCGGTTGGTAGAGGAGGTACATCCTTTGGAGACAAGAATCCTAATTCCACTCCAACAATCCCGCCACAAGCAACTACTCTAGGCCTCAATTCAGGAGTGTTTACCACATATCCACGAGATTCAAGGAACCTCACCAATAGAGCCTGCGAACCAGGGCCATATTCTCCCTCGTGCTTGCGTAGAATGGATTCTACAACCTGTTCGAAAGCAGCGATGTTTCGCTCAAGTCTGTCCAATGTCTTCTGTGAGGAGTTGGATAGGTGCACTGCTCCATGTTGAAGCACCTTGATCAGGCGTTCCCTTCGGGCAGCCTTTGGGTCTACTGAAGCAGCCTGTGCTGCAAGACTGACATGCAGGTCGAACAAACCGTGCAAACGGCCACTAATCGAGGCCATTCGAAGATCCAAATCGTATTCTCTTGCCAATCTCTCAAATGCCATTCTGGCCTGTACGTGGTCCTCTCCAGCAGCCTCGAGGATTGTCTCCAATCCCTCCACCAATCTTGGCCTCACCTTCTCGAATTTGCGTAACGCCTCTCTCTCGCGCCAAGAACCGGGGCCAACGTGGTAGGCGGCGCGTTCTTCTTCTACAAGGCGGGTAATTTCAGCCAAGCGAGCCAACACTCTTGCCTTTACTGGGGCCAAGCCCACCTGAATTCCAGTATCTGCCAAACTGTCGAGGAAGGATTCAACGTCTTCACTATCTTGGGCATCGCTGATCAACAAGAAGTCGCGCAAGGCCGAATCTAATTCAGGCATCCTCTGTTCAAGTTCAAGCAGGCCCTGCTCACTACCTACGTCGGCTACACCTGATAACTCGCTGGTCAAATCAACATCTGATACATGCCAACGGTCGCGCGCAGCAGCCATCCAGTCCGCAATAGTTTGAGATAATCGAACATCATCTATCGGCATTCCACTGGCGCTTAATTGAGCCCTAAATGCAGCCTCTTCCTCAAAACTCCAATTTCCTTCGTGCCTCGAAACGAAACGCTCGACCTCAGTACGCAATGCCAATTGTCGCTCTGAAGACATCTCATCTCTGAGAACGGCAGGAAGTGGCGTGGATGGCAGAGCCATTGGGGCACTAAATTCTGGCTCCGGCTCAGGTATCGGCTCAAGAGGTGGTAATTCGACAGTTGGCTCAATCTCCAGAACACTCTCAATTAGCAAGTCGTCTGGACCTATTTCTTCATCGTCGATAACAACTGGTGCTGGTTCGATAGGAGTTGCTACGGTAGGTTGTTCTGAAGGTGGGCGAGGTAGAGGCGGGGCTGCACTTTGGCGTCCACGTGGCCTCCTCAGACTCTTCTTGACCTTGCCCCAGCCATTTTCCTGGGAGGCAAGAACTCCAGCAACGCGTCCCAACAATTGCGACTTGCTACCAGAACGAGGTAGACTGAGGTGAACGCACAATTCATGCAACTGATCTCTAGTCAAACTGTCGAGCATGTCAGCACTCAACTGCTTTGGATCCTTATTCAGATGCAACCATAGTCGTTGCTTCTTTTCCTTGATTGAACCTGACTTCTTGATTCCAAAGGTTGCAAGAATAGAGCCCAAGTCGGTATTTGACAAGTTTTGGATTGCTTCCGAAGAAAGGTCCCAACCCGAAAGACAGTGATGTTTGATCAATGCAGCGCGCAACTGCTCAACATTTCCGACCTTGGACAAACCTATGTCACTGGCCATTTCTCGCAGGTCCTCAAGCCGTGCTTGATACAGGACCGTGAGCATATCTTCAGGCGCGCTCACTCAATCACCATGCCATTCCCTGCTTAATGCACTCAAGTATGTTACCATTGCTCAACGGCCCTACGGGCCGATTATTCGACCCTCTTGACAATGCCATCGTTCATGTATTCTCAGGCTCCTGTTGTGATGCGACACCTTGAAGCATATGCGCGATTGGGTACTTACCAAGGGAGGAGTGACATGGGGCGTAACGAAAGGGATGTCAAAGCGAAAATACGGACTCTATCTTCCAAAGAAGAGCAATTGTTCCAGAGTATGTCTCAGGAGGTAAAAGACCTTGAAACACAGTTACGGGCTTCGATAGAGGAACGTTCCGAAAACATCGGACAAACTCTCAGGGATCTAGCCAAGGCAAAGGACGCAATTAACGCGGGACTGAACAATGCACGTAAGGACCTTGAGAAACTAAACAAGCGCCTAGGCAAAACCAAGGTTGATGAAAAGGCCCCACAAGCAATTCGTGCGGTGGCCAAAAAATTGGGTGAAGTCAGGAATACATACCTACAATTCCGAAGAAGGGCCGAAGAAGTGCTCAACACACCTCCTACCTCAGTTGACTTGGTCGATGAGTTCGTTCAAAACGTCATTAAAACATCCTCAACTTGGGAAGAGGAAGCCCGAAACATCGAGGGAGGTTTCGCCAGTTCTGTCGATTTCAGCATGCCAGCGGAATTTGCCACTCTAGAATCATTGGTCAAGGAAGGAGGGTACGAAGTACTTCTAGCAGGGAGCGACAGGGACCCGGAATCCGTCAAGGAATTCAACGACGAGTTGGACGACTTGATGAATCAATCATCAGAATCCTGAGGCAGTTCAGATTCGATTATCAGCATTATTTCAGTTGATTTGTTCGAAATCAGCGCCTTCCTCTGCGAGCCTTATCTCTCTTCATATGACAATCCTTGTACATCTTCTTGCTACCACAATGACAGGGGTCCTTCGGTGCAATATTCTTGGAAAGAATAGATGAAACTAGATCATCTGCTCTTGGAGCACCACCGTCTCCGAATTTAGAAGAGGGTAAGGATGGCCCTGCGGACTTTGAGGTATCAGACAATCTCAGGCCAGTTCGCTCATAGTGCTTCTTCTCTGGCTCTGGCTCGCTTCCATAGCGGCCATCTAATCCGAGTTGCTGCTGCATATCCTCAATCGCTTGTCTGGCCATAGATGCATCCTCTCTAGCATCGGCCATCATGTCCTGTGTCTCCCACATCATATCGGCGGCCTGCTGGAAATCATCCTGCCATTCATCAGCACCATCATTAGAACTCCAATCACCAGAAGTACCACCATCCTGTGGGTTTTCATCGAATCCTAGTTTCTCCAATCGTGCTTCAATCTGTTCCATAAGGTCTCCATATCCGCCACGTGGCAACTTGTTCTTGTCGTGGGCCTTCTCGACATCTTGCTCGATGATCTTCAGCCTACCAACAGTCTCAGCCTTGCGTATACGCTGAGCGAATTTGCGTACTCTCTTGTTCTTGGCTCGCTGACCGCGAGCAAGGACCATTCTACCAGCGAATGCCAATATACCAAGGAGGATGGAAACTATCTGCCCAGTTGTAGATTCCATGAAATCTAGGATTTTACTTACGATCGGGTTCGCAGTTAATCGGTCAACTAAGCCCTTTTCTTCTTCCTCCATTCCATCCCAAATGATGCCCTCGAAGGCATCATGCTCAAAGGTTCCACAGAAGACTTCCTTGTCAAACAGATTCTTGACCGAACCCATTGGCGTATCTGTTGAATTAATCTGGTAGCCAAGAGAGATTTCCACGCAATATTCTCCGGCTTCGAAATATGGTAGTTCAAGTGAATGTGCTTCATTATTGTCCATAATAGTAACATAACGTGTAGAGCCTTGCCAGAATTCCCATGTGTCATCATCTGTCAACTCAATTGATAGATCAGAATAGGTGGATTCTTCCCCTATGTTTTTCCAACCGTCAGCATCATCTATTGGCGAGAAATATGAATACAGAGTATTATCATCAGAATCATACAACTTGATGGAAACGGAATGATTGTATCCAATCCATGAATCTGTGAGTTCAATCTCTATATCTTGCAACCAAAAAATACCATCTACACCATCTACACATGGTATTTCACCTTCTTCACATTCGTTGCTACTCTCTTCTTTGAATTCAACGTTCAACGTAGGATTTGGCTCTTGTTGGGTTTGATTTCCTGTGCCATTGTCTGGTTGGTTTCCATGTCCGTAACCATCAGTACATTGGTAAGCACCTTCAGGAGTCCCTTCACACCAATACCACCACACACCATTCAAATCAGCTTCATCCTCATCTTCTCCACACCAATACAACCCGTCTTCATCATTCGGATTCTTGCGGACGACATCAAAGTAACAATAGTCGTAGAATCCCCACGAAACATTACTTCCGCCAGCGCCTCCTGAACCGGGGAACCTAGCACATACTTCATCAGAAACCAAATCGTTTCCACCTAATTCTAATTGCATCCAGAAACAATAATCTGTGCCGTTGTTGAAAGAATAATCTGAATCTTGGAAAGAATAAACCATTTCTGCAGGCGAGGGGGTACCTGAGCCAATAGTGGAAGAACCACTTGTGATTTGTTGCCCTTCAAATACCCATAACTCCCAATCGAAATTATACGTCTCGCTAGTATCTAAATCATAGATATCAACATATACATCGAATTCTTGATTTCCTGCATCCCATGTCATTTCTGAATGCAGAGAGGGCGGATCTGACCACTCTTGGAATGTGACGCTCATCTTGGTGCCCGAACCATCGAAGAATCCTGCATTCTCATCAAAATCCCAAGACAAGTTATTCGGGAATTGGTCGCCAGAGTTCATATCGAGTTCAATGACAAGGAGGGTTCCACAGGTACCATCGAAGGCGCCTACTGTTGAATTGGTAGCAGCGGCAATCAGTCCCGTTGCACCACCTAGGAATGAATGATGGCCAGCATCGAACCATTCACCACCTACGATTGTATCGTCGTCATAATCGATTGATTGTGAAGGTACTGGGTCAATTTCAAATGAGTCCAGAACGAAATTGAAATTGTATAGAATATACAAGCGGTCAACACCATCATTCCACAAAGAGACCGTATTGTCAGGAAGTTGACAACCATCA
>CAXRJJ010000121.1:0-8216 GCA_964230945.1 Yoonia sp. | reverse complement strand
CTGGTCCTCTCCTCCAAGAGCGATTTTGTTTCCATCGGAATCCACGGCTAAATGCTCTACGATTCCTGCATGTTCAATCTGCCAAGCCGGTTCGCCATCCATGTCTTTGTCAGAAATTCTGTAGAGATGGAACCAACTAGCAACCAACAAGTCATCACCGATGGTAGCAAGTCTTTGGATTGCATAGGATGATTGCCAAATTTGCTCAGGTTCTGAGCCGATTACGGCCTTGAGAATACGGCCATCGAATTGACTGAGCCAACAGCCATCTGAATGTACTGCGATACCTGTGCATCTCGCTGATAATTCTGCAGTATGGGTCTTGTTTCCTAGAGGGCTCCACCACTCTGCCTCTAGTTCGTTTTCATCATTTGCTGCCAATCCAAGTGTTTCTTTGGCTATGACTAGATGCCCATCCGATTGGAATCCAATGGCGGTAACCCTCTCGGCGGAGTTGGAACTTGGCTTTCTCTGAAATCTAGTTTCTCCGGTTCGGTCGATGACGGTGACAACCCCTTCATCATCTGCTACTGCAACAGTTCGACCTACTTTGTCAACGGCTACCAAATTCAATTCACTACCTGAGTAGTGGTGCAGACTTCGGCCATGAATATCGAGAAGGTGGAGCGACCTGCTGCCATCGATTAAGGCGATCAGGCCACCGCTTACAGAGACACTTAGCAGGTCACATCCTCCTGCCACTTCATGTGTCCACAGAACTTCACCATCTGTTGAGACCAAGTGCAGGTCAGCGTCGGACATTCCCATGACAAAACGATTCTTTGAGAGTGGTTCAATGGGGCCGGGTGCTCCATCCAATTCGAGTTGGTTTGGTTTACTACCGTCTGATTCAGCGATGTGAAATGAACCCTCGATTTCGCCCCATGCAAGATATTCTCCATCGCCCGAGAATGCCAAATCAGAAAGCAGAGTTGAAGTCTCTATGGTCGCAAGTGGGTCGATGACCATCGGCATGCTATCATCCCTTACACAACGACATTGTTCTTCATGTTATCCACGACATCAAGTTTGGGTTTCCGGCATGTCCCCACGGCTTTGAAGCAGGGTCCAACAGATGTTCAAGTAGAGCGCTTTTCTCTACCTCATTCCATCCCTGAGTAGCGTCCAATTCAACGGCAGGAGTAATTCTATCACGGTCTATTCGAATCAATTCTTCCGCTTCATCTCTCATTATCCCAATGAATCCCCATGGTGTGCGTTTCCCCTGTCTTTTTCGCCTTGCAGCAGAAGGGTTCCCCTTGCTGGCCTCAAGAATTCCGGGGTCCCACTCGTCGAGAATAGCCATCAATTCTTCATCACATCCCGGCAAAGGGATGATTGCTGCACCTCTACGCATTACTTGCCATGCACTCAATAGTTGGTTTCGGTTGCTGATTTTTGCAATGACATTACCCTGTACGCCGCATGGAAGGCCTCCTGGTCCAGGGATTCTATCTTCCATTAACCAAGCTTGAGAAGCACTCATATGCACTTTTACTGTAATCTGTGGATTGCTGAGATCAACTTTCAGTTCTGGGTCCATCTGTAGCATATGATATCCAACTTCACCTGCGAATTCTTGGCTGCTCCAGTTCTGTTTGGCCCCACTTCTCTTACAGCGAACTGCGAAGGTTCTGTACTCGCCCCTTTTTGGGTCTCTTTCAACTGCTGCTTTGGCGATAACTTCGGGGTCGAGTTGCATAGGTGAAATCGGGTCTGCCCCTACCAGTCCAAAGCATCGCCTGAAAATCTCCTCAACGCGTACAGGCTCAGCATGTGAGAATGCAAGCATCAGGCTTTCTTGTCGCTCAAAGAATAGGTCCATGCCATTCCGAATAGCGGCTCTTTCCAGACTGCTTCTGAGTACCCTCTCAAAATTGCGTCTGACACGGGGAGATTTCAGCCCAAGTTCTCCAAAACGGAGTGCCCATGAACGTTGTTCAACAGCCATGCTGTTCCCTCTAGAGTCTTCACTCCTGATTGTGAATCTCAAGAATCTCGTCATCAACATGTCGCTTGGTCTTGGCGACATCATTTCGCTCATTTTCCAGAGTCTGAAGATAGACATCATCGATATCACCAGTGATATACTCTCCATTGAAGCATGAAGCATCAAAACTTGAGAGTCCAAGAGAACCGTTTGAACATGAGTCAATGAGATCATCAAGGGTCTGATAGATTAGCCAGTCTGCACCGATTGAGGCGCAAATCTCCTCTGTATTTTTGCCATGGGCAATATACTCACCTTTTGCTGGCATATCGATTCCGTAGACGTTAGGATGGACTACGGGAGGCGCCGCACTGGCGAACAGGACCTTGGAGGCACCAGCATCTCTAGCCATCTGAACGATTTTGCGGCTTGTATTCCCTCTGACTATTGAGTCATCAACTAACAAGACGGTTTTCCCAGCGAACTCCTGAGGTATTGGGTTGAGTTTCTTACGAACTGAATCCTGACGAATAGTCTGTCCTGGCATGATGAAAGTTCGGCCTACGTATCGATTTTTCACGAAGCCTTCTCTGAAGGGAATCCCCGCTTCATTTGCTAATTCCATTGCGGCAATTCTACCACTATCTGGAACTGGAATCACCACATCGATATCACCTTGGTACTCATCTTTGATTCGTTTAGCCAATTTTCTACCCATCTCCAATCTCGAAGCATGCACACTTATTCCATCAATAACTGAGTCTGGTCTAGCGAAATAGACTTGTTCAAAGATGCATGGATGATATTTAGGCTCCTCAGCGCATTGTTGAGAGAACATCTGGCCTCCTGCGGCAATGAATACAGCTTCACCCGGTGCGATATCCTTGACGTGTTCAAAGCCCAATGAGACCATTGCAACCGATTCGCTGGCAATCAGCCACTCTTCTCTTCCATCATCTTCCACTCTACGTCCAAGGCAAAGTGGGCGTATTCCATAGGGGTCTCTGAATCCTAGCAATCCATAGCCGCTAATCATCGCAACAACAGCATAACTTCCACTGGTTTCCTGATGTACTCGGGATACTGCATTGAATATTGCATTGGTGTCTAAATACAGGTCCTTTTGGATGACCAATTTGCGCTCTTTGTGAAGTTCGTTGGCTAAAATATTCATCAAAACTTCTGAATCACTGGATGTGTTGAGGTGCCGTAAGTCATCCATCAACGATTTTCTCAGATCAGGGGCATTGGTTAGATTTCCATTGTGAGCAAGGCTGATTCCGTAAGGAGAATTAGTGTAGAATGGCTGTGCTTCAGCACCAGATGAGGTGCCTGCGGTAGGGTATCTGACATGCCCGATGCCCATGTGTCCTTCTAGTCTATCCATGTGCCTTTGCCTGAACACATCCTTGACCAAACCGTTGGCCTTGCGCTGGTATAGGTTGTCTCCATCAGAGGTCACAATTCCGGCTGCATCTTGACCGCGGTGCTGTAACACGGTAAGCCCGTCATAGATTAGCTGAGCCACCTTGGATTCCTCGGTGGCGACGATGCCGATGATGCCGCACATCGCTATTCCCGACCCACCCTCTGCTCCGCCGGTTTTAGTCTTTGACTGACCTCGGGGGGAATCCATTGGGCCGGCGGATTGATGATTGATAGTGATTACAGGGTGTACATGCCAGTCGGAACTCCGCCATTGGGGGGCCCCGTCGGGCGCAGTAGAATGCGCCTGTCCGCCAGCGGTTTGGTGACTTGGCAAAGGTGCCCAAGGCAATGGTTTCATCGCAACAAACAGGGTCTTTCCGGTCCGGTAAATCCTGAGATGATTCTTGGGATATTAGTTGAGGATGCATTGGTCGGTCTATTGATGGAAGATCCAGGATATCGTCCAATCGATTCACCACCCGGCTGGGTTTCATTCCACAAGGATATCCCTGACAAGGTTCCACACGACGTCCTTGAGCCAGAATCGTTGCAGGATATCCGCGAATATCTCATGGCTAGAGTTGAAGCATCCGCCAGTTTAGTGATAGAGATGGGTGAGGAAAAATGGAACAAAGCCCCATTCAAGATGGAAGGTCGTGAATGGTCAGAATTGACCGCTGCTAGAGTGGAGGAATTACTCAAAGCGGGCATTGAGATGCAACTTGCAGAGGTAGAGGCATGCCATTCCTCAGGAGGGGGGCCTCATCTTGAATCGTGGAGAAGAAAAGGAGATCCACATCTAGTCTGTGCGCCGCGTTGGTCGGAAGAAGCGAGGTTTCCAATTCCCGAGAAGGTCCCTGGTAACTCACTGAAACTGGCTTTGTCTTCTGAGTCAGTTGAATCAACCGATATGCAAGAAGGAGAAGTCACTTGGATGGAGGCTTGGATTATCGCTAGACCATGGATGAAGGATCCTAGGGTATGGCAGCCTCAGCGCCTATACCATCCAGATGGTTGGGCTGCTGGAGAACTTGACATGCTCCATAGATGGTCTGGCAAGGCTGGGTTAGTCGACATCAAATCAGGAGATGGAAGCAGCGGCTGGTCTCAGGGTCTTGCTAGCCAATTACAGTTCTATCAGTGGTTGTTCCTGCGTACTCGTACAGAGGATTCACTAATCACGGAAGTTAATTCACTACAAGGTTGGTACCTTGGTTCTTCGAATATAGTAGAAATTTCGCAGTGGAGTGATGATGAACTCGCAGAAAAGGATGGAGAGTTACATGAGATCTGGTCGAGAATGACTTCTGCAGATGGCCAAAGACAGACTTGGCCTGAGGCCGAACCAAGTGAGTGGAAGGAAGAGGGTCCACAGGGAACTTGCAAGCGATGCCACGCCCGTTTCATCTGCGATGCTGTTTCTGACGAATTGAAAGATGAGGGATTGTCCAATATATTGCCCCCTAGGATGTTGGGACTTGAGAGAAAAGAGGTGGTTCAGCGTTTGGTTCCTCGCGACCCAGCATCACCTATCTCTGAGATCCCAAACCGCCTCAACGTTTCAGGTAAATTAGGTGGGAAGTGGGGGCCTATGTCCAATCACTTTGGTGAACCGGTTCATGGGGCAGTGTTGAGTAGCGGTTCACAAGCAAGCGTAGTGCTGGAAGAAATGGCACCTGGAACCTGTCTAGAATTGAGAGATGTTCCTGATGGCCCTTGGGTAGTCAAAAATGCCGCACCTGGCGTTTGGCGGGGTGCTGCGAGACTGTATCTTGATTCGCATAGTTCCTTGATACCATTGGAGCAAGCGGAAGATATCGAGACTACAAGGATCGGTTTGCTTCCGACAAGAGCCAATGTCGATGGCTTGGTTGTTTCTAGAAGAACCAGTCACGGGATGCGAATTGATGGTAAGCCCTGGACCATGGTGAACTTTCATCTCTGGGATGGTTGCGATATCATTGAGAATGTGGTTTTTGGTTGGGGGATGACCGAGACCTTTGCCGACATTTCTGTTGGCGATAGAATCCTTGTGATTTCAGCGGAATTAGGTTGGCGAGCAGGGCTTCCGCAACTCAGGATTTCTCCGCAAGGAACAAGAATCGAGGTCAGGCAAAGAGATTGGCAACTTTCTGAAGACATGCCGGCTTCTTTCAGGTAAGGCCATCGTTGATATGCCTTGGACGTAAACCAACTCACATGCCGGTCCACCATCCTCCTTCAGATGACCCCATTGGGCCGTACAATCGTCTATCTCACACTCAATCTGCAATGCTGGCAAACTGTCCGAGGCAGTGGTTTCACCGCTATCGTCAGGGGCTTAGAGGAGAGTCTCCACCTATTCTAGCAATGGGTAGAGCAGTGGAGGCAGCACTTTGCAGAACTTTCAGGGATTCGCCAGTTCTGGTGCCATCTGATGTTCAGTCGGAATGGATGGATAGTCCATTGCAGGAATTCGAGGCATCATGGGCAGGAGGCAATCTAGATCCTGTTCAGCGTCCAAGCCGTTCCAAAGAGGGATGGCGTGGCCCTGAAGTAGAACCCCTTTCCAAAGCGACGTGGCCACTTAATCGCAATGAGTTACATGCGTGGGCAAGTGAACGTTTGGATATTCATTTTCAACGCTGCTGGCGCGAAGCAGGAGAGGAGTGGGCTAAGGATTCCAATCGTACGGGAGACTTTGAGGAATATACCAAGACCGATTTTGAGCGGGCTAGAAATATGGCATTCAATGGATTGAACATGCATCTAGATGAAGTTGAGAACTGTATAGAGGAATTGGACGAGGTATCACTTGCACAATGGAGGTCTGGAGCCAATCGCCCTGAATGGCCTGCACCAGATGGCTTCCCATATGTTTGGAGCGATTCACACCCATGCGCCAAGGAAGAAGGCAGAATCTCATGGGTAGAGGCGTGGGAGCTCGCCCGGCCATGGTTCGTGGACCCAGATGCTGATGACTTCTCTCTCACCTGTATACACCGAGATAATTGGTTTCAGGGAGAATACGACTTGATTTACCGATGGAATGGTATCAGGATAGTTGACATCAAGGCAAGCGTGGGGGCTGGAGATCGATCTGGTGATTATGTCAAGCAGATGCGGACTTATGCTTGGTTATGGTGGGATATGCATGAAAACAAGTCACCCGATGGATTGGAGATATGGTATCTCGGTGCTAATTCTCGCAAAACTATCGCGGTTCCTTCAGATGAAGAATTATCAGATATCGGAAAAGGTTTGCACGAGGATTGGTTGAACGCCCAAGAGGATGATGCCATCGCTGAAGATTTTCCTGCAGAGCCTGCGGCCTATCGCCAATTCTCTGCTGGAGGAGTTCCAATTGATGAGGACCTACATCCTTTGACTAGGTGCACGCATTGTGATTATGAGTCAGTATGTCCGCGTTCTGGCCCCATTTCTTTGCCAAGCGCAGAAGGTAGTTTTACTGCAATTGAAGATATTGATCCCCGACTTGTCGCATGGGGCCACGCATATCGATTGACCGAGGAGTTACAGTTCCCATTCGACGCTGGAATACGAAAGAGAGAGTTCACTCTACATATGGAAGAAGGACAGGTGAATGTCGTTCTCGATGATGCGGTTGAAATGCCAGAATGGCAGGAGGGCATGGGGCTAAGATTGTTCAATGCAACTGGTGGTTCTGTCAAGAAAGGAATGAATTGGATGAAGCGATTGAAGTTAGGTAAAGATGGCCGTATTCAGGCTGCAGATGAAAGGAGAGAGGGAGATTGTCTGATGTCTGAAATCGAGCCAATGGAAGTTTCAGTCGTTGGCCTTGCATTCTCCTTCGACCATCGAGAAAGGGTGCGTTCAAACGGTAGCATTTCTCGCAAGTGGGGTGCAAGGTTGGTGGATTCAACAGGAGTTATCCCTGTGGAAGCATGGGATGACAAGATCCATTCTATGTTGTTAGACAATGCGACAAATCGCGGAGAAGTAGTACAGGCACGAGATTTCCAAGTCATGGTCAACGCTGGTGGCCAAGTGGTGTTGCGCGCCAAGAAGAATCGCTCAGGTTCTTCGAGATTGATTTCATCCTCCTGATGAGACAATAATCAATTCCAATTCGATGTCATCTGTGATTTTTGCATTGTGCGGAATCACTGAATCCTGATGGATGACCAATACCGTTGAGGGAGTAATTTCCATCTTTTGTAGGACTTCTGAGACGGAGGTTGCCTCGGTGAATTCCAGCGAGGTTATCTCGCCTCCGTTCAATACGCTGACCAGCATGTATCGGCCTGTTGCATCACTCTTATGACTGCCTCGCTTCAGCCGCTGCCTACAAGCCGAGATCGCATAGCCCGGTATTGCGGTGGATTCGAAATCCACTGTCCCCTGGACGCGGGAGTTCGAATCTCCCTCTCGGCGCTCCACTTTTTGGCCTGTTTTTTTACACCAAATTTATTGACACTAATTGGTCCATAATTGAATTACTAATTGTTCGAAAGGGTACCCTTTGAATCGGCTGTTTGGCCTTGATTGTGCCGACTAAGCCACCCAAACCTACCGGAACCCAACCTGACACCGTCCTGAAAATCGAAATTACCGTAGTTTTGTTGTGATTTAAGGTTGTAATTGTCAATAATCCATCAATATCGTTTGCTCTGAATTTCATCGCATTTCACATAATTGCATGATAGATTTATTTGCACTACCTTGAGGTTAGGGGCGTGAATAAAGATGTGATATGGGGCGTTTCCCTCCTCATTCTTGCCGCAAGCCTTGCTGCAACCGTCATGTATGTTGAACAAGACGAGCCAATGGACCAAGACGAGCCAATGGACCAAGACGAGTCCGAAGAATCGGTCGTTGTCATCGATCCGCTTACCCT
>CAXRJJ010000120.1:0-17686 GCA_964230945.1 Yoonia sp. | reverse complement strand
TCTGCTAATAATAAAAAATCCACCAAATCAAGTAATAGAAATTGGAAAACTAGAGTAAAAACAAGTCCTAATAGGACAACTCGAAAGAGAACAAACAAGCCTTCACGTTCAGTACAAACTAGACGATATAGACGATAAGATAGAGTTGTTAGTTTTTCGTTGAAATTGGATTTTTCATATGTGCGCCACTTATCCTATGACCCGAAAGAGTATGAGTAGGACTACCCCTGTCGATAAACATGGAACTGGTGTTTCCGGACTTTCCGCCGACGGGGCCGTGGCAGGCATACGTCTGGTACATCGCCTTCCTACCATTTCTATTCAGGTTACTTTTGGTATCAAGACCTCTTTACCAGGTAATCAAGGTCCTTGCACCGCATGGTGGTTGGGCCATCAAGCAAATCAGAGAATTGCCGATCAAGGGCTTAGGTCTGTTAGCATTCAATGAAATTCTCGCCTTCTGTTTGCCACCATTGTTGGTATTGATCGTTCGTTTGATGGTCGACCCGCTCGGTTGGCAGAGTTGGTCTGAAGTGAATGCGACAGGCTTGGTTTTGTTACTGGGTGCTTTCTTAATCTGGATGTATCTGGATTTATTGCGCGTATTCAGAGTTCGAATGATGATGCAAGCAGTTCTTGAGCAGGATATCGACAAGTTGCGAAAGAGAGCTGGTCTGGTACTCGGTGCTCGCACCTGGTTGAAGCGAATAGGTAGGGGCGAGGATGAATCAGAAAAGCCGTTGGCGCAGGCTGCAATAGAAGGAGCAGTAGGTGGTAAAGCGGTCAACAAGGGAGTGCTTGGAGCGATTGCTGGAGTTGCTGTGGAGGCGGTGCGAAGAGGTGCAACAGCATTGGTCGACAAGGTCGATACTACCATCGAGAAGAAGTTCGAGCAAGCGGTGTTTGAGTATAATCAAAATTTGATTCTGATTCTATTGAGGGATATCGCGATGTCAGCAGGACCATTGTTGATTCTGACACTCATCCCTTCGATTGCGGCATAAGTCCGAACAGGCATGTTGAAGGGCGTTCCGCGTGGGGTCGGAAATTGAGAGAGATGCCACACCTGATTTTGATGCGTCACTGTCAATCCGCTTGGAATGCTCTCAACCTGTTTACAGGATGGGTAGATGTTCCTTTGTCAAAGAAGGGAATCGATGATGCCATTCAGGCAGGTAAGGATATCGCGGATCTTCAAATCGATGAGGTACACACCTCGTTGTTGATACGGGCGCAAATGACTGCCATGATCGTAGTCGCTCAGAACTCCAATGGAATAGTTCCGGTATTCAAACACGATTCAGACAGTGGCGATGAGAACCAGCGCAAGATGAATGAGTTGGCATATATCCATGGCGAGCCAGAGAACGTTGTGCCAGTCTACATTTCATGGCGTTTAAACGAGCGCATGTATGGTGACCTTCAGGGACAGAACAAGAAAGA
Source organism: Yoonia sp. (assembly GCA_964230945.1). Taxonomy (GTDB): domain Archaea; phylum Thermoplasmatota; class Poseidoniia; order Poseidoniales; family Poseidoniaceae; genus UBA226. The sequence continues at coordinate 16,243 of CAXRJJ010000120.1, read as the reverse complement.
TATTCTCACAGAATATGGTGAAGAACAGGTTCACATCTGGCGACGTTCTTTCGACATTCCTCCGCCCAATGGGGAGAGTTTGAAACTGGTTGCAGAACGTACGATTCCATACATGGAGGAGACGATTTTTCCAGCTCTTGCATCTGGCAAGAATATCTTCATCGCCGCACACGGTAACACATTGCGCAGCATAATCATGCATCTTGAAGAGATGTCGATAGAGGAAGTGAAGACACTCGAAGTTCCAATAGGCGTGCCTATCGTCTTTGACAAGGTCAATGGAAAATATTCCCGAAGGTGATTAGTTGTCCGACGATTCAATCGTCGCTAGGTGGAAACGACTCCCCTCTAAGGTAAAGTGGCCTGCTGGATTGTTTGCAGGGTGGCTTGTTTTGGTTCTGATGATTCAGATTTCAAACAGTATGTTCGTCACTTCAAGCATGCCCTCAGAATGTCCTGAAGACAGCATGAATTGCGTGCGGATTGCACATGATGGCACTTCGTTCAGATCAGATGGCTTGGAGCCCTTGCGCTTCAATGCCTCCAAGGAAGAAGTAATCTCCGAACTAGAGAATTGGTTTGAGGAGCGTTGGTTCGCTTCGGTCATTTCGCTTGAGGAAGAGGGTGATTCGACGATATTGCATGGTGTAGATCACACCGAATTCTGGTTCTTTGCTGACGATGTTTTCGTCTCGGTATCTTGTGTTAACGGAGCTGCTGAATTGACTCTACACAGTCAATCGCGACTTGGAAGAGGCGATATTGGTGAAAATCATCGGCGCATGGTCGAATTGAGCGATGATATTTCCGCGGTAGAGTGGTCAAACGATTCTTGCGAAGGATGATGAGCGAGTTCCTTTCTTGCAGTTACGATGGCATCCTTCTGGCGACATGACGGCTATGCGGGCCGTTATCTCGAGGTCGACCTATCCACTGGTTCTCTCAAAGAGCAACTCCTCGATAAGGAGACTTTGCTTTCCACCATCGGTGGCAAAGGTTTGGCGACTCGTCTATTGACATCGTGTGATACAACCGATGACGAGGCATACGATTTACGCCATCCGGTGACTGGAGTCGCAGACCCTGCGATGCATCCATCTACGCCAGTTCTAGTCATGACTGGGCCGTTCCAAGGTTCCAAAGTAGGTTCATCAGGTAGGGCGGTAGTATGTTCCCGCTCACCTTTGACCAATGTCTACATCGATACATACATCGGTGGAGATTTCGGACACGATTTACGATTGGCTGGTTGGGATGGGCTGTACATTCATGGCCAATCTGAAAGTATGACTCGGCTACAGATTGAAGATCAAGAGGTTTCTTTGCATGATGCAGAAGAACTCCGTGGAATGACAACTTGGCAGACCGAGAAGGCGATTGCAGCCAAGACCGAAGTTCAGGATGTATTTTCCATCGGGCCAGCAGGAGAGGCAGGGATTCGTATTTCCAGCCCGATAACCGCTGGAAGAAGGGCCGCAGGTCGCGGCGGTACTGGGGCGCAATTCGGTACCAAGAACCTCAAGGCAATCTCAGTACTTGCTTCGGGTGAGTCGCGAGTTGCTGATGATACCCAATACCTTGGGGCTGTGAAGAAACAACGTCAGAAGATGGGCGAGTATCGCAAGGCCGGAGATCCATTCTATCGCTTTGGAACCAGTAGGGCGCCAATCTATGCGAGTGAAATGGGTCGGATGCCCACATTGAATTACACTTCGACAACAGGTTCTGTGATTCAACAATCGAAGAAAGTTAGACAATTGGATACCGTCGCTCTATCGGGTGAATTCTGGCATGATTCACTTCCTGATGCCAAGCAGTCAGGTTGTTGCAGGCCTTGCCCTATCGCTTGCGAGGCGGCCGACCGCCCTCAGGGCATCAAGGGTAAACCAATCCACATTGAGAGGACTGAGAGACCGGAGTACGAGACCTTAGCCATGTTGGGCTCAAATCTAGGATTGGAATCTTCCCTCGATGTCATGGATGGTAACGATGCTTGTAACAAGTTTGGATTGGATACTATTTCGAGTGGGGCTGCTTTGTCATTGATCTGTGAATTAGCGCAGAGAGGATGGTTCCCAGAGGGGTGGTCGGAAAGCGAAGATTCTCCAGCCTTTGTTGCGGCATCGTCACGTGGAAATTATCGAGCGGGTGATTTGGTTGAATGGGACTTTGGTATTCCGGAGTTACCACCTCTGGCACTTGAGCGTCTTGCCAACGCTGAGGTAGGGGATGGAACATTGTTTGGTACTCTAGCAGGTGGAGCAGTTGCTTGTTCGGTTTGGGTGGAGGAGAATACTGGTTTTGCTGCGACTCAATTGACTGCGCACTGTAAAGGACTGGATTTGCCAGCCTGGGATCCACGCGGTAAGAGAGGAAATGGAATGGCATACATGACTTGCAATGTTGGGGCTAACCATATGCGAGCAGGCTACAAGAATCCCACAGGAGTTCCAAATTCTTCAGCATTGGATTTGATGCCCGAATTGATTCAATCTCAGCATAAGAGCGTGATTAGAGACAGCATGATTCTCTGTGCTTTCGCCAGCGACGCTACTCCAGACGATGTTATGGTGCAGGCATTCAATGGGATTACAGGAGATACTGCCAGCATTGAGGATTTGCATCGGCGTGCTGCAGCACAATGGGATGCTGCCCGTCAATGGAATGTTGAACATTGGAATAAAATTGGGGCGACTCCAAAAGACCAGGATTTTCTTTCTTATCGATTGAGGCGAGATGCTTTGCCGGACGGTCCAGCCAAGGGTATGGTTTCATTCGTGAATGACGAAGATGAACAAGCCTGCTTGTCGGAATACTATCGCATACGTGGATGGAATGAGGACGGAATACCTCATTCATCGTAGGGTAGCCATTCTGCTTCGCCTTCGGGCCTGAACCACCAGTAGCCGTCATCATCTTGCCACCATTCAGTACCATCTTCATCGATACTGTAGGAATCGTTCTGCTGTTCAGCCGCTTCTGCTGCTGCACGTTCCTCTTCCTCTCGAATCATTTCATCGGTCTTCATACCGGTCTCCTGAGCAATGGCTTGCTTAACGGCAGCAAGGTCAGCATCTTGGTCAGCAAACACTCTAGTTTGAGTGCGAATTTCAGAATGGTGATCACCTGCGGCGACGGCTTCATCCGAGTCTGCATAGAAATCTTGAGACATTTTCTGTCTGAATTCTTCGAATTCGTCGCGACCGTAACTACCTGTGAAGGAATCTCCCTTTGCTGACATCAAATCATCGAGGTCCACAGCTCTACTCTTCAACTTAGAGTCATCAGTGACATTGGAGTCATACAACATTCCGTCGTCTTCCTCGATTTTGGGTAATTCTCTTCCCTCGGGATCGATATCTTCCAATTCCTCAACCAGTAGGTCATGTTCTTCGGCATCGATATTGTCATCTTCGAAATTCTGCTGAATTTCTCTTAGCATTTTCTTGACCAAACGGGACATGGCTCTGTCGTCGCCATCGAATTCTTTGGCACCTTTTTCAATGCGCTTGAGGAGTTTTTCATAGGGCGAACCAGTCAAGGCCCCCATGAATTTGCCGAAGCCCTTCTTCTTGGCCATCAGGTCCCCTCGTGCCATTAGTCATGGTTCACCACTTATGAGCATAGTCCTACCACGCTTATTCGGGAAGTATCGTGGTCGAGCAGTGGTTGGCCGATGCAATGACCGCATACAACAGGGAGTCTTTTGACAAGAGAGACTCATATTCCTCAATTATTCAGATGCCTGGAAGTATGCTTGTCGACCTCTTATCTTGGTGCTTTCAGTCCCTGCCTGATGAGATCCTGGTAGGTATGGATGTAGACCCAGAACGCAAGGTCTTACCAGAAGTAGCCGAATTATTCACCGGTAGTGAATCGAGGAGCGACCTATTCGCAGGTCAGGGCTATACAATCGGAGAAGCACAGATGGTTAACCGTGGAAATTCAATGACAGTACACCACCTTCCGGAAGAGTGGACCGATGATATCTTCGGCGCTGATCGTGGCCCGCGAGGTGGCCGTTTCACACATTGGTTGCATACCCATCCAAATTGTCCGGCCATACCCTCAGGAGCAGATGCACAGGCCGCACAATGGACAGAAGGAGTTGACATGATACTCGGGGTCGAGTTCTCGCCTGAATGGAGTGCTCCATGGGTCGAAGGCGTGGAGGGTGAACGCAGGATGGTTGCCGGCTCTAAGCGTCCCGAATCAGAAGTAAGAGGAAGTTGGTTCAAGAGAAAGATGGCTGCTAGCAAGCGCCCCGTTTTGGGAAAGGCGGTGACAGGACATTCGATTCATGGTATCGAGTTAATCGCATTCCATAGGACCGGTGTAGGGGTAAACGTGGTTTTCGTCGATGAGGACGATTTACCATATGGTTGGCCACTCACAGAGGAGTGACATTTGGATGTCCAGTATCTTTAGGCCAGATGTCTAGAGTAGCTAAATCCATCTTGACGATTCCGATATCTGCGCCGAATTGGAGCATCCTTTGGTTGGCCATAGACGAGGAGCTCATGGCGATGATTGTCTCAGGCCTTTGAGCGCGGGAATGATGCACTTCCAGATTGAGCATCTGTAGAACTTCAAGACCTTTGGTTGGAGGGATGAAATGGTCGAGTAACAAGAACTCGGGCATGAATTGGTTGATTTCCTGTAACCAATTTTCTGTATTCCATAATTGCTTGAATTCGATTGAAGACATATCGACTGAAGCAGAAATCAGTAATGCTTCGATATCAAATGAGTCCTCAAACGCGAGGACCTTCATCACAAGGCCCCGCTCATACTCAGGTTGTTCGGGTCAACTGGCCCAGGGACATTGAACCATCTTGGGTCCTCTTCAGGTCTGTCCACCAGAGGTAGGCTAAGTACGGAAGAGGAATCGGTATTGACATTGATTCCAACAGCAGCACAATCCGGAGATGGCAGATAATCCATACCAGTTTCAGTCAATTCGATCAACAAAGTATGGCCTTTTGGAATGACTACATCCATCGGATTGAACTCCATTTGCATGTTGTAGGTCAAGAATGGAACCGTAATCTTGGCATCATATCCTCCATCGCGATAACGTAGATCCATGACTGCATGCCCAAGTCTCAAGCCGGTGGTTCCATCTTTCATCGTAGCAAAGATTTGCCCGCCTCTACACAGTGCTTGTACCGAGAGGTGGAGGGTAGGTAGTCCAGAGATGTGAGTTTCCTCGTCGAATGGTTCGCTCTCTAGAGTTACGCTGCTGATGCTTGAGACTCTTTGACCAGTAGTCTGCATTTCGTCTAAGCCAATTTCAAGATCTACAACATCTTTTGGCGGCCAAGTCTCTTCAAGGTGCCATTTTCCATCGTTGCGTTGAATTTGTACAAGGCTTTCAGGCTCAGGTCCAATCCCTTTCAGATAGTGTTCGAACCAAACGAAGATTTCGATAGCCCAATCCATACGGGTCATGTTTGGAAATGCTTCAGCGCCAAAACCGCTTTCCAGCCCACTATGTATCTCGATTTGATCTGGATAATTATGTGCCCATTGTCCATAGATGCCCCTAACTGTGATGCCTCTATCTTCCAACAATTTGTGGGTTGGAGAGAAATGATATGGATCGACATTCCAATCTTGCATCCCCCATACGATGTAGACGCTACCTCGATGATTCGCTAAGACATCCGGGAGGTGATACCTCTCTTCCCAGTAGTCATTCCATTGCGCACCACCGAGTTCAGCCGCGGTATAAGTTGTCCAAGGGCTTGCAGGACCAATCAAATCATCGCTGCACATTCGCATATCACTGAAGTCACCGTCAACCGTTGCTCCTTCGTAGAGAACATCGTACAACAGCGCTCTTGTCTCGCTTGAACCGTTGCGGTAGAACATCTGCTGCACTCCGATGCTTCCACTAATTGGTACGATCGTCTTGAGGTATTGATTCTCAAATTGTGCCGCCTCCCAATTTGTAGTTCCAGCGTAGGATTTACCCATTAGGCCAACGTTTCCATTAGACCACTCCTGTTCTCCTAACCAGCGAACTGCAGCATCTATACCGATTTGTTCACCTCTTCCTTTGACATCCTGACAATGCGTTGATTTTCCAGTTCCGAAGGTTGAGACTTGAGCCAAGGCATATCCATGTGGGACGAATTCCTCGTAGATCCACTTCCCTACTCCTCTGTCAGGTTCCGTGTTGGGAGAGGATTTGTCTCCGGGCGCTCCGAAATCGTAGTAGGGGTGGATTGTTGCAATCACTGGAACTTTTGTTCCAGGTGGAACCTCTGGTAGCCAAAGTGCAAGGTGCATCTGTGGTGGCTCTGGGTAACCTGCATCCCTTTCTTCTAAAGGCAAATCAACATTAACGAAATGCTCAGTCATCGGTAGGATATCCCACTCTCCCTTTTCGGGTAGTTGGCTACGCCAAGATGTTAGATTGAGGTCCAGTTTCCAACGGTCTTGGATAGGATACTCCCACCATTCGGGGGCATCTTCAGTTTGCCCATATTCGGTTAGACTACCGCCGATTCCTGCGGCGAGAAAAATGAAAACTAGAATCATTGCACCTGTTGATGCCAGTGCCATATCGAGTTCACGACGTGATTTAGGATCGGCATATTCCACCGGCGTTTCATCGACCAATTCGGCGATGAGGGGTTCTGACATCACTCTCGCATGAGCATGTCAGCCTTCAGGCTGACGATTACCGGCTTAGCGCGTTTCAAGCATCTTCGGCCAAGGCTTGCTTGAATTTCGGCATCATCATCAGGCCATGTCCGAACATGAGGAAAGCCAGCATAACGTGAACCATACCCATCCAATGAGGGCCATTATAGGAATGAGACAAACCGATCTGAATAATCCAAGCGGTCGTATATCCGAATGACATTCCTTTGAGGCTCTTTTCTTCGACTTTTGATAGTATGAACAAGATGCTAGCTGCTGCTGCCAGAAGCAATCCGATTTCGCCTGTGCGCGCGTGTAGGTCTCCTAACATCCATCCTTCGAATGTGTATCCTAGTTGACCGATTCCAGACATTCCTTGCCAAACGATGACCAACAATGACACACCGGTTAGTATCATAGCCCATTTCAGCAGTTCTGGTTTTGCTGCAGTTACTTCTTCGCTCATGACATTAGCCGAGGCTTTCAACACATGAATTGTCCGGTAATATGCAAATTGATGTCAAGTTTTGGAGGGGTGAGTTTGATGTCCATCAGCGGTATCAGGTGAACATGAGGGGCGAATATGCAGTGCTGTTGATGCTGCTTCTTGCCCTGTCTGCTCCATCTTCTTCAGGACTTTCTCAAGACGTTGAAGCCAGCGGAGATGATGGAGATTGGCGCAATCAAACTGTTGACCCCAGCAATTGGAGTGATGGTCCTGAATTGGAAGGCAGTCCAATGGATGAACCGCGCCCAGGTGACCCAGTAATCAAAATTCATGTGGATTACCAACCCGGACATCTCCAGTCCAGAGTTGAGGGTGAGATAATCATCGAGTTGTTTGAAGAATGGGCTCCTATTACTGTGACAAATATGGTTGAACATGTTGAGATGGATCTCTATGATGGGATATTCTTCCACCGCGTCATCGACGATTTCGTCACTCAAAGTGGAGACCCGACCTGTAAGGCAGCGGGTGTATATCCGGCTACCAGTCCCGGATGTGGCAGCGGGGGAACGGGTGAGACGATTCCACTTGAGCATAATGAGAATCTTTCTCATGTTGATGGTGCAATAGGTATGGCAAGGAGCCAAGACCCGGATTCTGCTGATTCTCAATGGTATATTGCGGAGACTGAGGCGCACGGTCTAGATCCTGAGAACCGTGATGATGAGGGCTATGCGACATTTGGCGTAGTCAGAGATGGAATGAGCCATGTCCGTGCCATCGCCTTGGTTCCTACTTCCGATGACCCGACTGGATTGGAAGGGATTCAGAATCCTGCCTCTTCAGCAGGACGTCCTTTGTACGAAGCCAGAATCGTTGAAATTTCGATGTTGGGAGTAATTCTGGATGAAAATGCCACCATTGAGGAAACGGAGGAACCGACTCCGCAGAGTGATTCCAGCGAAAGCACGAACGGTCTTACATTATTCGTGGCCATGGTTATACTTGGAGTGTTGACTGCAATTGCATTTCAGGCCTCACGTGTCATTGAACCTGTGGAATTAATTCCTCCGGATGAAGCGCAGGATTGAATGTCAAGTATCATTTCCGCGATTCCGTGGGGAACAAAGGTACCATCGTCGCCGCCATCATTCTTGTTGGTTTGTTGACTGGAAGCGGAGCCGTGATTTATTCTCAGAGTTTCAATGAACCAGAAGTGGTGGTGACATGTGAGGAGAATGAAATCAAGGTTGATGGTGAATGCATTGTCGATGTTTATGATGCGCCAATCGATGTTGAATGTTCGTCTATCGAAGTCAAAGTTGAGGAAGGATGCAGACCCATGGTTGCGCCAATTCATCTGGATTACGGGATTGCAGAGTTCAATTTCCACATCGGTGACGCTATTCATTTGATTCCTTCATTCTCTGGAGACGGACCTGACCATTGGGCTGTAAATCCAACTTTGCCGAATGGCATCAATATCAATAGTGAGAGTGGGGTAATCAGCGGTGTGGCTCTAGAGATTCAAGATTCAGAGAATTACTCCATTATCGCATCGAACAATGTAGGAACTGCCATATTCAATCTGAGCATCATAGTATTCGATATGCCGCCTGGGCAACTGTCCTATCCTTCGGAATTACATGTCTTTACTGTAGGAGTCGAAATCACTCCATTGATTCCATCCCTTATCGATGGTGGAGAAGTCACTGATTGGACGGTCACTCCCGCTTTGCCTTCAGGTCTATCGATAGATTCAATCGGTTGGCTGAAAGGTATGCCGCAGAATGTGACTCCATGTGGTAATTACAGCATCAATGCAAGCAATCTAGCAGGATCCAGTATATTCAACATCAGAATATGTATTCATGATCAAGCACCATTTGGCATGTTCTATCCCGCGGCTCCGCACTTATTCACGGTCAATACCAGCATTGGCCCCATGGTCCCATGGATAGAAGGGGGTGCAGTTTCAGTTTGGGAGATTGAACCATCTCTTCCAGCAGGGTTGACTTTCAACTCTTCAAATGGTTGGATATCAGGGATTTCTCCTAATCTTGTCCAAAGCAGCATCCATACTGTCTGGGCCAACAATACCGGGGGAACAATTTCAACTTCAATCGAGTTGATTGTCATCGATGAACCGGTCAAGAATTTGACCTATGGAGTTGCTGAGGTTGATTTGGCTTGGCAAAGGAGTTCTTTGGATTTGATTCCGACATGGGATGGTGGCACTCCTGTGGAGTGGGATATATCTCCTCAACTTCCTGTAGGTCTACTGTTTGAGAATGGAAGAATTCACGGTGATGCAGATACTCTTCATGAATGGACGAATCATACTGTCTGGGCAAACAATACAGGAGGTTCCACTTCGCTATTATTGAGGCTGAGAATCGCTGACATGACTCCTGCCAACATCTCTTGGGAGAATGGAACGATGTTTGCTGTTGAAGCCAATGGAAGTGTATTCATTCGCGCTTTCAATGAAGGTCCAGAGATTACTACGTGGGAAGTCGAGCCATCACTGCCAAACGGTCTTTCATTACAGCCAAATGGCAGTATTGAAGGTATTCCCAGCGAAGGAAGTGACTGGCGCACATATCGAATCTGGGCAAATAATTCAGGTGGCTCTTTTGAAGCAAATCTGTCCATTGCTGTGCATGATTTGGACGCTGATTGGAGAGAGATATCCGCAGGTGTTGGAACTCTCGATTATGGCTCTTCATGGCCATCCCTGATTCTTCCGCTTGGAGAGTGGTCATTTCCTGTGGCAATCGATTGGAACAACCGTCCAATCGTTTCAGCATCTCATTCAGGAAAAGGCCGCATAGTTGGATATGGCCATGAGAGTATGGTAGCTAAGCAAAGTGGAGGAAATGAGACCGCCTTCTCATTGAACGTAATCAAATGGGCGTGCGGGGGAACCAACAAGGTCGTAGGCGTACAGGTCGATTATGACCATTTTGAGGATGAATTGAGTGCAGAAGGATATTCTGTTCAGAGTAATGCATGGCCTTCGGACCTGTCTTCTTTCGACTGTTTCATCGGTGATTTCTGGAACAGCTATTCGGATGCAGAGAACACGGCTCTTGAGAATTTCATCACCGCAGGTGGAGGCGTGGTACTGGGAGGGCACTCATGGTATTGGTCATATTCCAATAGTGATGTCGCCCATCAATACCCTGGAAACAAGATAGTCGGCACTACAGGATTGTTTGTTTCTTCGTCATCAGGCTCGGTTTCACTTGATCTGCGAGGAGAACCTCATTCCGAATTCCATAGAACGCGCAATGCGTTGGAAGCGGTAGAAGCATACTTCGTGGATGGTGAATTGATGAGCACTACAGACAAGAGTATCGCTGGTGAAACTCTTGAACGGGTTCTCTCTCAGATTCCATTGGATTTTGATTTCGTCTGGGGTCCTGTCAGAGAGATGACCAACGGTACCGGTTGGGTCCAGATTTCCGCATCCAATACTTTTGATCTGGCTTCTGGAGACCCATTGGATAGATTGTTGCTAAAGATACAGGATCGTCTGTTGTCTCTTCTGCCAGCGGCTGAATTGCCATATCACCCGAGTACCAAGGACTTCCCCGGCGATGTTTTGGCCAATGCGACAAGGGTCAATAGAATCGTTGAGATCAATGGAACATTCGCTGGTTTACCAAGCAATTTCGGATATGCTGGAGCACGTGCAGATGGAAGGATGGGAACAGGGCTCTATGCCGCTGCTGGTGAGGTTGTGAATGTGACCTTCCCTGCAAGTATCATTGGAACTGGAGTGAACGTTCTGGTTGGCGCACATACGGATAATCTGTGGGGTAAAGATACCCTGAGTAGACATCCAATCATCTATCGAGTCTTCGAGGTTGACAATGCAACTATCGAGGTAGGAAATGCCTTTGGAGGGGCCATATACATCCGTATTCCTGCTGGAAAGACATTGGATATGTTCAATGTCAGTATAGAAAATGCAGTTCTTGCTCCATATTGGATACAAGGTGAAACCAATCTCGCTCTTTGGAACAGTACCATCAGATACCATCCGGCTCCTTGGGCAGAGATTGAATCAGACAATTTCATCCTCAGTGTACCATCCGATGACATTCGTTCTTTGGATACTCCTAATGCAACCATGGATTTCTGGGATCAGGCACTCTTGATGGAACACAATCTCTCAGGATATACACCTTGGCCGCGGGTAGAAAGAGCAGTTTTCGATGTGCAAATTAGTGCTGGTTGGATGCATAGCGGCTATCCATTTATGGCCCACACCGCATCTTCTGCGGGGGTCCTGAATTCAACGCAGATGTGGAGTCAGGGTGATTGGGGAATGTTCCATGAACTTGGGCACAACCATCAATGGATGCCTTCGACTCTACCTGGGACCACCGAAACTACTTGCAATCTCTATTCGGTGAAATTGATGACTGAATTGGTTGGAATCGACCTCGGGGCAGGCCATGCGGCGATGAATACACAGAGTAGGGAGACAAGGACTGAGAATTACTTCCAGGGTGGTAGTCAGATTTCATCTTGGAGCGTTTGGACCGCCTTGGAGACCTACATACAGATTCAGGAGGAATTTGGTTGGGAACCGATTACTGAGGCACTGAGTGCCTATTACACGATGAGCGATCCACCGAGTGGAGATACTGAAGAGTTCAATCGTTGGGTGATTGAATTGTCGTCAACCACCGGCTACAATCTCGCTCCATACCATGAGGCATGGGGATTTCCATTGACGCAGGAGACCCGAGATTCGTTGCTTCATCTTCCTGTATGGGTGGATGACCCGCTTCGCGGCTGGGTTTACGAGTATGACGTGATTTTCCGCAATGAAACAGCAACCAATGTTTCCAGCAGCAGTGCAGATTTCGAGTGGGATGTCTATGACAATGGTACCTCTACCAATTTGACGGTATGTTGGGGTCTTTTTGATGGTGGAACCAACAGGGCAGCATGGACAACTTGTACTGATGTTGGCGCTTCTTATGTGGGTCACAATAGCCATTCATTGAGCGGTTTACTCTCTTCAACAACCTACTATTCCCGCGTGGTTGGAGATAACAACAATGGGGATACCTGGTCGGATGTGACCAGTTTCACAACTTCGTGACCGCTAGGTCAAGAACTACATGTCTGACGTGTGGAGAATATGATTTGACATCTTCAAGATGAATCAACTCTACTTGGCAACCTAGATTTTCAAATTCTTGAACTGTGGAAGTAACAAAACTTCCATCATTTAGAGAATCAACGTCAGAATTCATGTGAACGTGCAGGATTCCACCTTCCGGTTTCAGACAGTTCACTGCCAATGGCCAGGCCTTTTTTGAAGACGGCAACAGGCCGAGAATAACTCTGTCAGCACAATCTTTGAGCATTGGCGCAGTCTCTTGATTATCGCCTCTATGTATCAAACATCTGTCACCCACCATGTTGGCGATCAATCCCTTGGTCAAGGCATCGATACTGTGCGGGTTCATTTCACAAGCATGGACTTTTGATACTCCGGCATTACAGATTAGTGGTAAGGTGTAGTAGCCTATGCCTGCGTAGAGATCTACGACAACTTCGCCCGCTGCATCTACTTCTCCCATTCGCCTGCGTTCGGTTATGTTCCCACTACTGAACATGACTTTACTTGCATCGAAGACATATCTTACTCCGTTTTCTTGATGATTTACCCATCCATAATTCCCCAACAGCATCTCAATTCTACTGCTACGCATAGGTCCAGGATCAACTTCTGCTTGTCTTGCAACCCGTCTGCAATTCAGGGCTTTGGCGACTGCTTGCCATGTGTCTTCATCACCATCGGGTAACGAGTCTTGTGGTAGTAATACCAGATCCTCTAGAATCTGCCAACGGCTAGGTGGAGTCATTCCTTGCAAAGCCTCTGCAAGGCGAGCATGTGGGTCAATCTTCTCTCTAGAATCGAATCGCATTATTTGGGTTCGGCCATAGTTGCAGTCAATTTCCGAAAGCAATGGCCAAGCAATCTCACCTTCCAGTCTCAATGGGTGCACTGAGTTATCGAGTAAACCCGCTTCAGAAGCCAGAATACGCGCTTCTTCAGCCCTTTCTGACGGCACGATGAGTGCAATTCTACTCAATGATTCACCATCCGCCATGCAACAGGCGTCGGATAGTCTGTTATATGGCAGGAGTGGGTCCTCCCCTTCGGGGAGAACATGGGCGAGAGTCAATCCTGCGGCCGCAAAACAATCTTGGTAGTCATCATTCTGATGCTTTCGATGCAATTCATGGGCATTTCACTAGAGACAGAAGAAGAGGCTGAAACCTCTGCAAGGAGTTTCTCTTTCGGGGATATCTGTGCCGCTACTAACGGTGGAGAATGCGATCAGTTGAACCCTTCTACAGATATGACGCCAGTCGCAAAAGAGTGGATTGAGGGCGAATATACATTCGAGATGATCAGCACTTCCCAAATCGGTTTGTCGATGGAGTGGGCTATGCACGAATTCAACGATTCCAAGGTGGGTGGTTTGAACACTCTATTCCCGGGATTACCCGCAGAGGCTGCAGATCAATTCAGTGAAAATGGATTACCTGCAGATTATCTGAGAAATTTCTTCGGAGATTCAACTTTCAGTGTCGGGGGACAGACTGTTGACGATATGATTCTCAACCAAACTGAATCTGCAGTAAGCGACTTGTTGGACAGTGGTTTTGGTGATGTTGTCTCCTTGAATGTGGAATATCTTGAGCGCGGCAGTGTTGGTTCTTCGGATCACTGTTCACAGGACAGTAGTACCGATGCTATTGGTGAAGGAGCATATGCTGAAGATCCTTACAACCCACCAATTTGCATCTCCATTTCGGCTACTATCGATTTGGCTACTACCAAGTTCCAATTGGCAGATTCTGCTGATTTGGACCGAGAGAGGTCCGACCAGGGTCTCTTGACCAGGGGTTCTGAGATTTCCACTCCATTCACAATCTTTGGAATGGTAGGACACAAGAACATCTTCGAGATTGAACCACCTTCCTATGCAACTATCAATGGAGTCACGGGCACTGCAAATGCACCTGGTTCACTACAATCTCGTTCCGACGGAGCATATTCGTATGATGTCGGTAGGTGGACTATTGACAATAGGGCGGCGACAAACAATGATTCTACTTTGGAAGAAGAGGTTACTCTGTCAATCGCTAGAAGAACAACATCAACGATCCCTGTAGAAATAGATACTGAGAATGATACTGCAGTGGATATCTCTGTAGTTCTCGATATGTCAAATGAGGCTGCAGCCTCTCTCGATGTTTCGATTGAGTTGATGTACATCGATTCTCAAACTATGCAAGATTGGGGCATTAGCATGGTGGACAATAGTTCTGGAGCAACAATACCTTGGGTTACTGCAGATGGAATACGTATGGCAGAGGCCAATGGTTTGGTCGATATGAGTAATTTCACAGACAACTTCCCAGTTGACGCTATTGCGGATGGTATCAGTGCCATAGTTGGAGAGGGCAAGGTCCAGATGGATACTCCTGAATGGCGAACCATTGCTGGCGTTGGAGGTTTGAATTTCCATCACATTGCAGGTTCCACATGTGGTGAGGCAAGCCCTCCTTCAGATGATCATGATAGGTATTGTGTGCAAGGGCAGAACGCTATGTCAGGGACTTATCCTGTATTGTTGGAGTCTAGCAGTAATAGTTTCGAATTCAGCCTTCTTGAAATGGCCAAGAGTTACATTCCATTAGAGGATACCAAATTCGATCTCGATGTCATCACGAATGCTGATTTGCAAACTATTCTCAACGCGGGGCTATCAATTGAGACGGATATGGGTGAGAGTTTCGTAACTGACATGATTCCAGATAATCTGCCACCAACCAACGTAGAGGTTAGACTAATCCTTCCTGATTGGGTCGACACTCCTGATGGAACAGGAGAAGTAGTATTCTCCGAGAATAGCGCAGTCTTAGGAATTGCAGGAACTAATCCATATGATTGGAGAAAGCCGATAATGGACGGAGAAGAAACTGTCTGTCAGGCTAATCAACAGACCTGCGCCACATTCGAGGTGGAATTGGACATCTCGAAATTCGCACTGTATGAATGGAGCCAGTCAGCAGAATTGGAATTCAGTGGCAGTGCTACTTTCAGACTCTACAGAATGGGCTTGCCCGAAATTGGACGAGATGCCTTGTCGAATGAGGATGCTTCTCTGGATATGCCTGTGGTTCCGGCCGACCTCATTCGTTTGATAATCGATATCGGGGGTAGGATGAGCGAACCATTCAACACCACTGTTCCTATGATGGATGAAGATTTGAGTATCGTTTTCACGCGCCAAGGTCTCATCAATTTCGGTGATAGTTTGGGTGGTGTTCTCACCGACGCAATTCATGAAGCAGGTGTTGAGGCTACTAGAGAGAGTGGAAACAAGATCGATTTGTCACAGATAGAAGTGGTAACCACGGTATCTAATCTAGATCCACCAGAGAGCACAAGCGTAGGAGATAGTACGCCGTTGGAAGTCTCAATAGAAATCAAGACAACTTCCTTGACCGCTGCATGGGAAGGTGGTAGCGATATGTCTCTGACTACCGCTTCGATGCATTCTCCATTGATGCCATTCTTTGAGGGATTCACCAAGATTCTTGGAGACAATGGTTTTGCTGCCAATGTAAAAACCGATAGCAGTGGATTCGTCATCGATGATGGAGGAGCTCCATTCGAGATACCGATGGAAGGAATGGATTTCGGTGAAGATGCTAGCGATATTATTCCAGCGATTTCATTTTCGCTTATTCTACCAGCAGGATTGGAATTCGGTACCTTTGAATCTGCAAATGGTCGAAGCACGATCATCGAAAGCGATGGGCGTCAAAAAGTGTCATACACCTTGCCAGAAGCAGGTCAGACGGATACCTTGTCGATTTCATTCGTCATTGGCTGGGCTTTCTTGATGCAGGAGATGTGGGGCTATGGGGCTGTCAGCCTTGGAATGATGGGTCTGTGGTGGCGACGTAGAAAGCGTAAGAGAGCAAAGAAACTCGACAGGTTAGAGAATGAGTTCGCTAACAAGAATCGTTCAAAGATATCTGAACGGCAGTTCGCAGCCATGGGTGGATGGGGTGATGATTCAACTGGCGCTCCAC
>CAXRJJ010000119.1:0-21974 GCA_964230945.1 Yoonia sp. | reverse complement strand
CACCACTGCTGTTGGTACGCATGGTTCCTGCCCACATGAAATCATCCTGCTTGAGGTAGTTGGCTGAATTCTCAGGAGCATTGTTTCCAGCGGAAGCACCTGTGGAATGGTTTGTCTCAAGATGCCAGAAGTTGGTTTCGCCACGATACTCTTCGTACGTCCATGAGCAACCACCAGAACATCCAGTAGTATCCTCATTGCCATCGAAATCCTGTGAATAAACGCTATCGTTTGAACTGGAAGATTCATCCACCTGTTCCAGAGTCACCTCTATGTCAGCAGCGCCGTTTAGAATGTTCATTCCAGTGTTGGTCACTGTAACGTTGACGTTGCGAGTTCCTTCTCCAATTATTCCATAATATCGATCGGTTGGTTCAACTTGAATTCTTGATACCTCCAAATCCTTGTTGTCCATCTCGATTACTGTCAATCTGTCATACTGGCCTTGCCAACCCATGTTATCGATCCAGCTTCCGAAGTCCTTTCCATCCTCACCGACGACTATGTCTAGAGGGCTAGATGACCCTCCTGCAATCTGGCCAACTGCAACTGCGGTTGGCCGGCGGCCCATCGGATAGGAAAGAGGGTTCAAGTGTCCACCGTTTCCATCCGATAGAGTGACTTGACAAGTGGTTGGAGGAGTCAGATAATATCCTTCACTGGTAGTTCCAGTACTGGTTGTGGAATTGATCTGCTCAGCCAGAGTCGGGTTGATGAAATCAGGCTCTTGGTCTCCATTAAGGTCGGCAATGAAACCATACCAAGCAATGTATGGTCCGAAATAAGCGAGTTTGGAACTGCTCCAAGTTCCAACAGAAGTGCTGGTCTTGTAAGTCATGTTCTCGATATTTCCATCGGTCATTGCCACAACATCGATGACTCCATCATTATCCATATCTGCAATCGAATGGTCACCCCAAGTGGTTCCCATCTGAATGGTATGTGGAGTGGCTGTTGCGATATCTGTAGGGAACGTATCTGTCAAACAATTGAACTCCAATACGGTGAAATTGTCATCATTTCCTTGCGTAGTGTACTGTCCAGTGGTGTAATCCGCACCTCTTTCTCTTAGCAACCACGCATCTTTATCCATACAGGAACCAGTTGTTCCAACTTGAGATTCTCCCCAGTCACCCAGTCTTACCTCAAGATATCTTGCTGTAGTAGAAGGTCCAAGGCTTGTGACCTTAGCCTGAGTTGCGCTGGAAATTGGACCTTGATACATGACCATTCGCTGTGAAGAAATATCTGCCAATAGGTCGACAACTACAACCTCATCATTACCGTCGCCATCAAGATCTGCAGCAGCAATATCCCAGACGTAGAAGTGCGAAAATCTCTGACCGATGGTAAATCCATTATCGCTGCAACCGTTATTGTTGAGGAAAGTGATGTTACCCGGCTCTCCCGCAGGATTACCATTCTCATCCTGCTTGAACGGGTTATTCCTCTGATAAATTACAATATCATCTCCAGCATTACCATCGAATTCTCCAACCTCTATCTCGAAAACGTTGGCAAAGTCGTCCCACTCGGCATCAACGCGGTCAGTTTCTCCTGAAACCCAGATATCGGTACGCTCGCTAATATCTCCAGTTCCATCATTCCAGTGCACACTGATTGTGTGAGTACCAGAGGTTGCAACTGCTACATCTTGGTCGCCATCACAATCGAAATCACCGAGGGCGACATCTAGAGGGTCACGGTTGGTAGCATAGGCTCTTGATACTGAGGCAGTTGCAAAAGTTGCACTGGCCATCAACGAAGTCAGCATCAGCGCCACAAGGCAAACGCTTCTTGCGCGCACACGAAGGAGGTCATTGTTACGAGGCATCATCATCACTTGCTCTCGCGACTCTCACTATCTATTAAATCCCTTTGTCATCACGACTATTGAATATGTCATAAACTGGGACGCAGTAGGTCGATTAGCGACAAATGAGTATGGCCGAGTGAAGGGATTGCCTTTTCGCTTCACAAATGGCTCTTTACCTTGCCCGACAACCACGTTGGACTGGGACCATACCCCAACTTCTGTCCGCCGTGTATCTTGACCAATTTTCCGTGCCTGAATAAAACATCCAGCCAAACCTCCAATTCGAGGTCTTCTCTACCGCCTAATCTTCCTTGAGCAGCCTTTTCAATGGCCTCAACAGAAAGACCAGTCACTCCAAAATCTCTCACAGCTACTCGCATTATCTCACGTAACCATGCTTCAGCCATAGGATCGCTCGATAAGGGATCTTGTACCGGTTGAGGTTGTTCCTCGAGGTCCTCAAGAGCCTCAGCGATTTCCAAAGGATCAGGACGAACTGGCTGTTCAACACCCAAGGAAACCAAACCTGCTGCCAAATCAAGGCTACCGA
Organism: Yoonia sp.; assembly: GCA_964230945.1. GTDB lineage: Archaea > Thermoplasmatota > Poseidoniia > Poseidoniales > Poseidoniaceae > UBA226. The sequence continues at coordinate 19,608 of CAXRJJ010000119.1, read as the reverse complement.
TTTGTCTACGAACGGTTGGAATACGAGAGGGGTCAGGTGGTGGTCCCATGTCCTTGGGAGGTTTGACCTCAACTTCTTGTTCGGAAGCAGAAGTAGATTCACGTCCCCTCTGAACCTGACTTGAGGTAGCAGTCATCGGCATAGTCCAACCCACGCCCTCAAGACCAATCAATATCAGTTGCTGAGCAACCCATTCAGCGTCGCCCTCGATTAGAACACTCACGTCCTCAGAATCTGACTTGAAACGGTACCTTACTGGACCCTTCAATCGGACTGCCATCGTCGACTCCTGAAGGCGGGGGGTCAAGAACCTCACGCTAACAAATCATGAATTTCTAGACCACGAACCATCACTTGCAGAAAACCACCAATCGCCTTCTCCATCTTGATACCACTGCCCAGCCTCATTATTGCTGTAAGAGCCTCCAGGCGGTAATTTCTGCCAGTTATCTACCCACATTGGCTTATTGCTGACAGTGCTCTGTGGCAAAGAAGGGTCTGGTGTCGATACCAATGCTTCAGCCAAATCCTGATCCATAGGTGTCGGGAGATTAGCAGGATCTTCAGCACCCCAAAGGTCTACGTTTTCACCTTCCTTTCCAGCATTCCTTCTGGAAATGAGCATGAAGGCGATAGCAACTGCCGAGATGGCTGAAACGATACTGACCCAAAGAGCAGTGTTATCTTCGTTGGTAACTGCTTCCTTGGATTCAGATTCACTGTTTGTTTCTTCTTCCTTATCTTCTTCCTCTTCCTCAGATGGGACTTCCGGCACCTCTGAAGGACCAATCAATATGGTTTCATGTTGCCCAACGATGACCCATTCGCCCCTAACATCAAGAGCTTCAACATAGAAACCAAGCGTCATGTTTCCTTTGCTTTCTTCCAGCAAACGACAAGCCTCGAAAGTTGATTGCAAGCCACTCTCTAGAAGGAATTGTTCAGTACAGACTCCTTTGGTAGCAGGAGCCATAAGACGAATGCGAATCTGACTGCCCCAATCGCCATCATTGGAAACTTCGCACATACTCGCATTAATCACTCCATCCGAATTTGCCTCAACATCGCTGCAGTTAGCTGATATTCTAGTCGACAATGCTTCTGTAGAATCGATGATGGTAGAATTGACCGAGCATCTATTTTCAGAATCGCAAGTCAACACATCGATACGGCGTTCACCTGCCAACCAAACCCGCATATCCAATTCTACCGACCACTCTTGTTCTTCGATGACGATTTGCAAATCTCCTACTTCGGAATCGTCAACCAACAATTGCAAGTTTACTTCCTGCTCGCTCTCATTGTAGATCGTTCCATTCAGAGTGAGGTTCCATCCATTCCAAACAGGATTTCCAATTTCGCTCCAAGGATCGGGAATCGGAGGATCTATCGTCAAGTATGAATCGGGAGTACCGACGACGAATTCAGGCGCAACATTACCCAATTCATCTGCAAGCGCTACATCGATTCCATAGACGCCCGGTTCCATCATCCCTACTGAAAGGTCTGCATGTCCAGAACCAACTTGATCCTCCACCAAAAGAAGGGTGCGATAATGAGAACCATCGGGCTTGCTTACAGTAACTGATCCGTTGACATCCTCGCCATCTTCGGATTGCCAATTGACATATGTTCTCCACACTTCCTTGCTCGCATCACTCCATTCACCCTGTACTGAAAGAATGACCGGCACTTGAAGATCTATGAATTCGATGCGCGCATCTAATCCGGACCTCAAGCCATTAGGATCAGATTCCGACCTTGCTTCATCAACGCATGATACTTCAACATCCCAGATTCCTAAATTCTCCCTGCTGGCTTGCCACTCTCCCGTGTATTCACTGTTCAAAGAGTCCCATGATAACTGTATGATTTCAGTTCCTGAGTCGCTATGAGACATAGTGATGCTGAGATTCAAGTCTGGACGATTCGATGCCACTTGCACTGCAAATTCCAAACTCTGATTATGCCACCAGCGAGAATTCAACGAATCAGCATCCAATGGCCCATTACTACTATTGATTTGCATATCGAGAATCCACGGGCGCTCTGGTATCATCTCAAGTAACTTTTCTGAACCGTGGAATACTGAATTTCCTTGGGCGTCAGTCATCCTAATCGAAAGCCAACGCTGATGATCGATAGTAGGGTCCAATGCAGAGGTATCAAATGTAGTTCGATATTTCTTGTTAGTTAAGTCATGATACAGTAATTGAGAGGGGCTGGTAGGGATGTAATGATAGTGCAGCAAATCTGTGAATGCATTCTTGAACCGCTGAGCAATCTCGGCATGTCCTGTATCATTTGGGTGACCATCAGGAGCATTCCACTCCGGATGGGCAGCATTGGTATCATAGTAAGGAATCAGGATGAAGTTGCTTAGATTTGCTCCTATTGCTGCGATTGCATCGTTCTTCTGATTGACCTTGTGCGCTTCTGAAGCAGAATAGCAGCCACCTGGCCCACTACCATTTCCACACACATATGCAGGATCTATTCTCTGGTCAAAGAATAGTACGTAGGCACCTGTATCTTCAATCTCCTCCAACAATGGGAGATAGTCACTCCACCATTGGTTAACTGGAGTACCAGCATAGTCACCGAATGGAAGGAAAGTGACCACTTGTGGCTGAGCCGCAATAATCTGTGGCAACTTGTTCTGATAATCGCTGATTCTCGCCCCACCTTGGCCATGATTGATGATATTCAATTGCGAGTTGTTCTGTTGTAGCCAATCTTCTAACAAAGGAACGTATGCAGTATTTTGGATGTCGCTTGCGCCGGAACCAGCGGTGGTCGAGGAACCCAAAGTGACAACAGTAGTCAAACCAGCGGCAACAGGGTTCTCTTGTAACCAAGAGTCCACAACAAGATCGTTTTCCAATATCCAATCCTTGACATGTATCTCAACTGTAGAACCCAATCTGAATGTGCTCTTCTTGTCGCCATTCTCTTCAAACCAGGCCTCATTTAATTCAGGGGCCATATCATCCAACCAATCAACACTCAAATTCTCACAATAGAATTGCGCACCCGCTACATCTGCATCTGCTTCAATAATCAGTTCAAAGGAAGGCAATCGATTGGCGGTTGCATTGTACCAACTCCCTACAGTAACATCAACATGAGCATCCATAGCTGGCTTCAAATCCAATACGCTCTCAAATTCGTAAGCCAACATGGAGTTGGATTGGTTCAGAGTGTATTGCCCTACTGGACTAACGATGGAAATGTCAATACTACCTCGCTCGATTCCATCAGATCCAATAATTCCTGTAGTGGGCCAAACCGAATTCAAGATGCTGCGATTGATACGCAAATCAAATCCATATTCAGGAATCTCAGATGCTGCTACATCCAGCAAAGTTTGGCCTCCTAATTCCAGTTCTAGATTCTCTCCACTACTGTTGAATCCGGTCAACAACAAATATGCATCATCTATTGCATTTGCATGTACTGGAAGATTCAGGAGGCTAATCGTGTTAGACGAATAGGAAGATTGTGAACTCACTCCAATATCTGCAGGCCCAAGCAATTGTTGAGTAGAGAGTGAGAGATTCAAATCATCAAGAGAATCCCAGCGTTGATACTGAAGATTCAAAGCGGAGATTCTCGGTGAGGTCGACTCGTCAGAAGTAGAAAACCAAGCCCTGAACTGAATCCCTTGCAATCTATCCCAACTCATGTGGGATAAATTGGCCGATTGCCACCCAGACCACGAAATATTGTCGATGGTCACTCGATATTCGACACTGAGATTTGTTTGCGCGGGGATGTTGTAGGTGATATTGGCTTGAATAGCCTCTACTAGATGGCCGCCCGTGAATATGCGGTCGCTAGTCCAATTTCCAGCTTCTACGAATTCGGGTCCTGTGGCGCTGCCAATACCGGAGTAAACTATCTGACCTACACCTCCCGAACCACCCGGGCCCCCGGGGCTTCCAGTTCCGTATGCTTGACCACCCAAACCACCCGAGCCACCTAATACTCGAATGCCTCCACTATTCGACAATCCATTGGTGGAGTTGATTATCTTGACAGTACCACCACTACCTCCTCCTCCACCATTGCCGCCATTGTACATGAATAGACAAGGGCCTGTTGCGCACTGGCCGTTTGAACCATCTCCTCCATCTCCTCCAGAGGAAGTTACGCTGCCTGTAGTTGCAATACTGATGGTATTGGCCTGCAACAGTAAGGAGCCGCCGCTACCGCCTCCTGCACCACTTGATCCTGGGCCATTTCCACCCGGAGGGATCACTCCTGCGTCACCATCTTCACCATCTACAGATACCGTGCCGTTGACTGTGATTGAATATGCATACAACTCAATGACTCCGCCCCCTCGTCCTCCTGTGGACAATAGTGTCGAACTACTCGAAGATACATTGCCTCCCGAAGAACCGTTCTCAGTTCCGTTACCATACGAAGAACCACCATTGTTACTACTACCCTGGTAGTCTCCACCATCTCCACCTGATCCATGATGGCCCGCACCACCGGCACCATCAGAGGCTCCGTTACTCGACTGTTGCACACTGGTTCCCGAACCACTTCCCCCCCAATACATCGCCTCGCCAAGAATCGAAGTTCCTGCTTCCAGAATGATTTGATTGGCATGAATCGTCAAAGGTCCGCTTGCTAGAATCTGGCCACAAGATTGTATGCCACACATCAGATGGACTACATCGTAACTCAGGTTACCACTGAGATTGGTCATGTTGAACAGAGTCAAATTGTTGCTTCCTGCATAGACACTAGAATATGTCCCATTGTTGAATAATCCAATTCCCGAACTAGTAGCCGAAGTGTTGTTGTGCGTTCCTAAACCGCCATGAGTGAGTTGTATGGAGTTGTTGGCCCATATTCTATCTGGGCTGTATCGCACATTCATCGAAGCATTGTCCGCTCTGTATCCTGGCTGATGAGAAAAACCATCAAAATCTCCACCGACTGGTAACAATACGCTACTATTTGAACCGCTGTTGAAATTCCAAGAAACCTTACTATTCGAAGATTGAACATCATCTAAATGCGGTGAAGGAGGCACCAAAAACAGCATGGTTTGAGATGCTGAAACCAACATTGCTAGAGCCAATAGAACTCGTATCTTCGACCTCGGTTCCATGACTCCCATGAGGTCATGCCTTGCAACTGGTGAAATAAGTGTTAGCCGTCTAGGTCTTACTTAGACAAATTACGCAGTACTGTATGTAATATCCCACCATTGCGATAATAATCCACTTCTACCGGAGTATCCAATCGGACTATAGTAGAGAAAGTAATGCTGCTTCCATCGGGCTTTGTGGCTACAACTTGGAGTTCCTGTAGTGGTTTTACATCATCGCTCAATGGAATATCGAAAGTCTCGCTTCCATCCAGTCCAAGACTGTCAGCATCTTGTCCTTCAAGGAAACACAAAGGTAGTACCCCCATTCCAACTAGATTGGATCGATGAATCCTTTCGTAAGAGGTACAAATGACTGCCTTTACTCCAAGTAACAATGTTCCTTTGGCAGCCCAATCTCTACTACTTCCAGTACCGTATTGCGAACCTGCTAGAACTACCAATGGCGTTCCCTCATCCTTGAATCGCATCGCCGCATCATAGATTGGTAAAATCTCCCCACTAGGGAAATGGGTTGTGAATCCACCCTCCGTTCCCGGAGCAAGTTGATTGCGTATTCGCACATTAGCAAAAGTTCCTCGCATCATGACTTCGTGATTGCCCCTACGGCTACCAAATGAATTGAAATCAACCCTTTCTACTCCATTGTCGAGAAGATATTTGCCGGCAGGGCCTGAAGCCGGAAAGGCGCCGGCGGGAGAGATGTGATCAGTGGTCACCGAATCTCCAAGTTTCAACAAACAACGAGCCCCAGAAATCGCCTCAATGGCATCAACTTCAGAAGAAATTCCCTCGAAGAAAGTCGGCAATCGGATGTAGGTAGAGTCATCTTCCCATGAATACAGGTCGCTGGCTTCTGCTGGTATCGAATCCCAGCGTTCCTCTTCCATGACATCACCATAACGTTCTCTGAACATTTCAGGAGTGATAGACGCGGCCATCACCTTGCGCAATTCCTCTTCACTGGGCCAAATCTCTGAAAGCATTACTGGATTACCATCAGAATCATTGGCCAGTGGGCTGTTTACCAGATCGATATCCAAAGTTCCAGCAATGGCATAAGCGACGACCAAAGGTGGACTAGCGAGGTAGTTCGCCTTGACCTTCTGGTGTACTCTTCCTTCGAAATTACGATTTCCAGATAATACGCTACCGACAATCAATTCCCCTGTATCGATGGCAGCCTCGATGTTTTCATCCAAAGGACCGGAGTTACCGATACAGGTCGTACATCCATAACCTACCGTGTTGAATCCTAAAGCGGAGAGGTCTTCGTTCAAACCTGATGCTTCATAATATTCGGTCACCACTCTTGAACCGGGCGCCAATGAGGTCTTGACCCATGGCTTGACTCCAAGTCCTCTCTCTCTGGCCTTGCGCGCTAGCAGACCTGCTGCTAACATTACTCCTGGATTACTCGTATTTGTGCACGAAGTTATGGCGGCGATTACAATATCGCCATGCTTGAGAGAATAATTAGTTTCAGAAACTTGAGTCTGAGTATTGAGCGACGCGTCTGGCACTCCATGCCCACTATGTCCCACATCAGCGAAGAGACTGTCATGGAAATGGTCGTACATATGATCGAGGCGAACCCTATCCTGAGGCCTCTTTGGACCTGCAAGTGCAGGAACAACGGTAGAAAGATCCAACTCAAGAATCGAGGTATAGGATGGCTCGTCATCATCGGCTGAATACCAAAGGTGATTGGCCTTACAATATGCTTCCACATTAGAAACATGTTCTGAATCACGACCGGAAAGAAGCATGTATTCCAGAGTGGTCTCATCGACGGGGAAGAAACCACAGGTTGCACCATACTCTGGAGCCATATTGGCGATGGTAGCGCGGTCAGGCAAGGACAAGGCCTGCATTCCCTCTCCAAAGAACTCGACGAATTTTCCAACTACGTTGTGCTGGCGAAGTATCTCTACAATCTGTAGAGTCATATCGGTCGCAGTCACTCCCGGGTTCAAACTTCCAGTAAGTCGGAAACCGACTACATCGGGTGCCAACATGTAGATTGGTTGGCCCAACATGACCGCTTCAGCCTCAATTCCTCCAACTCCCCATCCAAGAACTCCTAATCCATTGATCATCGTGGTATGGCTGTCAGTTCCAACTAGCGTATCTGGAAGCCAAACACCATTCTCTTCCCTAGCAACACTAGCGATCCATTCGAGATTAATCTGATGCACAATTCCTCTACCTGGAGGAACCGCTCTGAAATCGGAAAGGCTCTGTTGGCCCCATTTGAGGAACTTGTACCTCTCCATATTTCGCTGATATTCTATCTCCAAATTCTTCTCTTCAGCATCTTTGAAAATTCCAGAATAATCGACCTGAACTGAATGGTCAATTACTAGATCAACCGGAACCTGAGGATTGACCTTAGAGGGGTCTCCCCCCAATTCCACCATGGCCTGCCTAAGTGCAGCCATATCGACTACCGCTGGAACTCCGGTAAAATCCTGTAGAATGACCCTTGAAGGCATGAATGGAATCTCTCCACGTTCGCCATTTGGTGTCCAGTCTGCAATGGCCTTGACATCTTCTTCGCGTACTAGAAAACCATCACAATTACGCAAGGCCCCCTCAAGCAGAACTCTGATGCTTCTGGGCAAGGTTCTGATTACCTCTTCCGAGATTGCAGCGGTCAATGGGACTAAACTTGATTTCGAACCATCGCTTAGTGTGAACTCTTGCTTCGCATCCTGCATGGAAGTGCCGAGCAACATCGCCTGCATCAAGGTGACGCATTAGAATGCTCAGAACTAATTCCAGAACATCAGGTAATCCAGAAGCCCTGTGGACTCGGTGGAATCAACTTCAATGCTGGTTATGGTCATCTCTCGTACTGGCTTATCATTACTGCCAGTTTCGACCTCGCTCATCGCCTGAACGTGTTCCATTCCAGAGGTAACCTGCCCAAACACAGCGTGGACCCCATTCAAATGAGACGGAGTAGAATCCTGATCTACGATGTAGAATTGACTACCGCCTGTATCTGGAGGAGTAGTCTTGGCCATAGCCAAGGCACCAGGAACATGGCATGTTCCAACCCATGGAGATGATGGATCATTTGGATTTGTTTGGGTGCAATCCAATTCATCAGGAATTGTCCACGAGGATCTACCAGCGCCATTACAATCAGAATCTGTCGAAGATTCCCCGTTACAGAGATTATGGAATTCGTAAGCATATCCTCCAGAACCATCCATCCCTTGGACATCTCCAGTTTGCAACATGAAATCATTGATTACTCTGTGAAATCGAATCCCGTCATAATTTCCGGCTTCCGCATGATCAATCCAATTTTGAACGGCGATTGGAGCCGCATCGTGATACAGTTCAATTTCGATGACTTCTCGATGAGCTAATCCATCATCATCGGTCCATTTGACATGTATTCGTGCATTGTACTCCATACTCGCTTCAGTCAAAGTACCATCAGAAATGACCTTGATTACGGCAAGTGTGAGCATCAACATAACCGGAATGGCGATTATCCCAAAGAAAGTTGGAGTTCCATCATCAATCATCTTGGGAATCAATCTCTCCCTGACTCCTTCTGATGACATTTCTCCTTGCAATCCCTCAAGGCCTACTCGAGCATCCTTGAATTTCGGGTCGATCTTCAATGCTTGCCGATAGTGCTTGGTAGATTCTCTGTACATCTTTTTCAGACCTGTTTCTTGCGCTATCCCCTTCTTGCAGTCACCCGCTAATTTCCAGGTCATTGCATGCTCGCCTTTCTCATCTAAACCACGCAATTCTTCCAACGCTTCATCGAAGTTACCCGAGGAGATTTTTCCCTCTATTGCCTTCCAGCCTTCCTCCATTTCCTTGCTCGGCATCATTCATCCGACCCGCCTTCCTATTTTCAACTCGTCGAATCCGAGAATTGGAAATACAATCGTTCCTCCGCCCTTACAGGGCGGTATACCCATACGTTGAATAGGCGTATTATGGCCCCTATGCGGCAAGAACAGGCCTACTGGCCTCGAAGGAAGGAAAGGAAATGGATACCGTCGTCAATGATTTCACCCTTAACATAGCAACTGCAAACGGAACTGGCTCGCAAAGTGCCAATTTGATTCTGCTCCAAACCATGGCCGACATGGGGGTCAATGTGAGCGGAAAGAACCTGTTTCCTTCAAACATCTCAGGATTACCAACTTGGTATATCATCAGAGTCTCTGATGCCGGATATCAAGCACCAGGGGACCGCACCCACATTCAAGTATTGATGAATAAAGCAACGTGGGACAAAGATATCGAAGAATGTAAGCCAGGGACATTGATCATCTACAATTCCGATGTTAAGATGCCCGTGGAAAGGGATGATTGCATGTTATTCCCTGTTCCAATGACAAAGATGGCTCGTGGCCTGCACCCAAAACTCGCTCGAATGATTGCCAACATCGTTTATGTCGGAGTTATCGCTCATATCATAGATCTTGATGAAGCGGCCATCCTTTCTGCCCTAAGCAAACAATTCAAGGGTAAGGCAACCGCAATTGATCTCAACAGTCAAGCTGTATTGTTGGGACGAGAATATGCAGCAGAGCACTTCGGAGAAGAGAGAGGGCCATATAGAATTGAAGGGAGAGAAATTGAAGAGGATACCTTCATGATTGAAGGTAATGAAGCGGTTGCCCTAGGTTCAATCTTTGGTGGAATAACCACCTTGTCATGGTATCCAATCACCCCCTCTTCTTCTTTGGCCGAGAGCATAATTGCGTGGCTACCAAAACTGAGGGATGATGAGAACGGGGAATCGACCTGCGCAGTCATTCAAGCAGAAGATGAGTTAGCAGCAGTTGGAATGATTGTCGGCACTGGGTTTGCAGGAGGACGCGGCATGACATGTACGAGCGGCCCGGGAATCTCATTGATGTACGAATTCATCGGACTTGCCTACTTCGCCGAGATACCGTGCGTTATCTGGGATGTAAATCGCACAGGGCCATCAACCGGTCTACCCACTAGAACTCAACAAGGCGACTTGACTATGCTCTACGAAGCCAGTCATGGTGACACTCAGTTCCCAGTTTTGATTCCAGGAAACATGGAGGAATGTTTCGAATTCGGCTGGCGCGCCTTCGATGTTGCAGAACGCCTACAGACCCTGGTCTTTGGATTCTCAGACCTAGATCTAGGGATGAACAAATGGAAGTGCAAAGGTTTCGAATATCCTGATGAAGCGATAGACCGTGGCAAGGTAGTACGCACTCAAGAACAACTCGATGCTATCGAGAACTACGGACGATATCGCGATGTTGATGGAGACGGAATCTGCTATCGAACCCTGCCGGGTTCCGGACTCGACCCAATCCTATACCGCGGTACTGGGCATGACGAAGATGGAGTATACTCTGAGAAGCCAGACGTGTATGAAAAGAACATGGCACGTCTAAAGCGTAAGATCGACAACTCGCGTACTTGGCTACCTCAACCAATACTACGTGAAGAAGTAGAGAAAGAAGTCGGAATCATCTACTACGGGAGTATGGAAAACACAATCCAAGAGATTGATGATATCCTCGAATCCACCGGCATGAAAGTGTCACAATGCAGAATCCGTTCACTACCTTTGTCTCCAACAGCGGAGAAATTCGTTAGAGACCATGAAACCACCATAGTGTTGGAGATAAATCGCGACGGACAGATGTATGGAATCCTACGCAAGGAGTTACCAATTGAATTGGTTCCACGAGTACATAGTGTAGCATACTCCGATGGATTGCCTCCAAGAGCAAGATTGTACGCTGAAAAGGTGATGGAAGTCCTACGCGAAGTCGGAGCCACCAAGGAGGTGTTGGTATGAGCATTAAACTGAACGTCATTAACCTACCAAAAGACGACTACAAGGGTGGACCATCTTCACTATGTCCAGGCTGTGGACACGACCAAATTTCCAATGTAATCATCAACGCTGCGTGGGAAAATGGTATCGAACCTCAAAGAATCGCAAAGATGAGTGGTATTGGTTGCTCCTCGAAAACTCCAGCATATTTCCTTGGACAATCACATGGTTTCAATACAGTTCATGGAAGAATGCCTAGTGTTACTACTGGTGCAGCGATGAACAACAAGGATCTAACCTTCATTGCAGTAAGCGGTGATGGGGATAGTGCCAGCATCGGTATCGGTCAATTGATTCACGCCATCAGAAGAAATCTGAACATGGTATATATCATCGAAAACAACGGTGTCTATGGACTGACCAAAGGACAGTATTCAGCGACTGCTGACAAAGGTTCGAAGAAGAAAAAGGGTACTGTAAACGAAACCCAGCCTATCGATCTATGTGCCTTGGCAATAAATCTTGGATGCACCTTTGTAGCTCGTTCATTCTCAGGTGCCAAGAAGCAACTAACCGCCTTGATGAAGGCTGCAATCAGCCACAAAGGATTCGCCCTGTTGGATATCATTTCACCTTGTGTCACCTTCAACAACAACGATGAATCGATGCGCTCCTATGGATATGTCAAAGAGAACGACATGGAACTGCACACAGTCGATTACATACCGCACTTCAATCCAGTAGAGGAAGTAGAAGTTCCCGCAGGCGCCTACAAAGATATCGAATTACATGATGGATCAGTAGTTAGATTGGAAACCATAAGCGAAGACCATGACCCAGGAGATGCTGTTGCAGCATTAGCAGCATTGCATCAAGCAGAATTAGACAAGAAGCACGTTACTGGATTACTATATTTCAATGCAGACAAACCAACTGCAGCAGAAGACCAAAATCTAGTCTCAACACCTCTTGCAGACCTTACTGATGAACAGATGCGCCCATCAAAGGAAGCACTTGACGAGATTAATGCCGGTTTCCTGAACAGTTGAAAACCGCCACTTACGGTTGAAGAACAGGGTTCTCCTTTTCAGATGAAGAGGGTCAGCAGGTTCCGTGGACCTACTATATTCGCTTGCGACTTGGCTGGCTCCGGTTCCGGTTCTAGCCCTTGCAGCATGGCTAATTGTACGCCAAAAAGAAGGTGGATTCAGTGATTTATCAGCCCTACTTGGAAAGAGATGGATTATCGCTTTTTTATCTGTGCTGATGATTGGAACTTGGATTATCCCGTGGGGAGCCATTATCCCTCTCGTATTGGGGATGCTGCTATTGCATTGGGTGGAATTCGATGAAGGGTCAGAAAAACACCGGCTAATCATTTCGAGTGTGGCGATGATAGGAATCATGATTGGAGGTTTTGTCCCAACCTCCATACCCACTGCTCCCGAATCATGGGGAGAACCATTGCTAACTGAGAATCTCAACTCTCCATTATATCCTAATTCTGAACAACACGTTTGGGTTCTAACGAGTCCTGAAATAGCAGCGGTCTCGGTAACTACAATCAGGACTCCTTGGGCGATGAATCCCATAGGAGGAGAAACTGCATTACTATGGTTAGTAGATTCTACCGGTGCTGACAAGGAAAGGCTCCGTGCAAGTATCGAAGCGTTGAACGAAGAATCCTCCAGTTCTTTCATCAGCCCTGACCTGTTTGAACTGGTCGATGTTGAAAGTGAAAGTACGCACAGGTACAAACGTGGAGATATCGATCAAAGCATGTGCGTCAAGAGACAACAGATTGTCATGGATATCGACTTACCATTGATTACTCTCAAGGCAGAGGTACTCAGCATCGTCGATAGCGAATGGGGCGGACAGACCACAGTATTGACAATCATCAGGCCGGGTTTTGCTGAAACTCATGACATCTGGGCGGAGGATGTAGTCCTCGAATGGTTGCAGAGTAGATTATAGTTTTCGGGCGCCCTAAAAATCTGGTATTTTTCATGTACAGATAATTTACACTGGCTTGCAGCACCTCATTTAGCAGAAGTTTAGGTTGACCTAAACATTATATCCCATCCTCCCTCCGCCCGCCGCAGGAGAACTGCTAAAATGATACAAGATTGCAAGAAAGCCCTAACGCTATCCAGTCTGGTTTTGATTACATGTCTTGCCGGATGTCTCGACTCTGTGATGCCCCCTAGCAAAGATGACTCCGACAATAAAGAACGGTTGGTCATCGCATACGAAGTAAAGGACGATTACGAGAATCCAGATGAGAACCCCCAGATACTGGCTGATTACCTAGCCGCAGAACTCGACATGGATGTAAGCCTCTACCCCATTTCATCTGAAGGGGCAATCATCGAAGCCCTTCGCTTCGGCCATGCAGATATCGCATTCATGGATGGAGCAGCAGCATGGATGGGCTGGCAGCAGTATGATCTCGAAGTTCTGGCAGCAGACCAAAAGTCGGATGGGCGCACTTACTACGAAGCCCATGCTTGGGTACTCAACGATAGCGAGATGGCAAATGCATACCTAGACGGAGATGACTCGACCGACCCCTTCGCTCTCTTGCAGGGCAAGACCTCTTGCCATACTGGTTGGTTGAAATCAGCAGGTATGTTGTTGCCCATGGGATATCTAATCGGTAACAATTACACGAATATTCAAGGAAATGCCAACGACATCGCCTCATTGCGCGACACGATTACCCACTTCTTCAACGAAAATGCAAGTATTCCTGAATCTGGAACCCCATACTATGGATATAGTGGAGCAATAAAGTGCCTATCAGACGGTACTGGAGACGTTGCTTTTGCAAAAGACAGCACGGTTGATTCGTATTGTAATAATGACAATGCCAGCGATGATGAGGAGTGGTGCCTTGAGATGTCACGCTACATCAAGTTGCCCAAATTCGGCAACGCACCTAGCCACCCAATCATGTACAATCCTTCTAAGTTGAGTGCAGACAAAGTAGCTGATGTCAGAGCAGCCCTGTTGTCGCTGAACGAAGATACTGAGGGGCAGGACATCCTTGAGAACATTCTCAATACTCCTGGACTTGTAGAAACCGATGCTGAAAGCCATCTGAGCAGTTATGGAAATCTAGTGCAGAATGTACCAGGAATTTCTACTTACTTCAGCGACAAATTCGACATTCAAACATAGGTTGAGAACAATGCCCAAAGAACTGGTCAAACTTGAGAACCTCGCGGTAGGATATGACCAGCCTCTAGTTAGTGAAATCACTACCAGTATCAACAGTGGCGAAGTCATCGCCGTACTAGGCCCTTCAGGAATAGGAAAAACAACTCTGATCAGAACAATTGCCGGACTAGTTGCCCCTTTGGATGGCAATATAGAGAACAAGACCCCGCGCCGCGGTGGAACGGGTTACATCCCCCAAAGGCTCGGATTGGTACGACATATGTCTGTGAAGGCAAATGTGGAATTAGGTGCGCGCTGTAGAACCTCTCGATGGTATCCCGCATTGGCACCATTACCGAAGCATTTGCGAAATGAAGTCATCATGGCCATAGAAGCCTTGGGAATCTCAGAACATCTGAACGACCCCGTTAGGATTCTAAGTGGGGGTCAACAACGACGCGTAGCGACCGCTAGAGCATTGGCTCAAAGACCGAAAGTAATTCTCGCCGATGAATTTCTCGGCGAATTGGATGATGAAAACGTAGAGATCGTATTGTCTGTTGTCAAACAGTTGGTGGAAGAGGAAGACACCGCATTGGTCATGGTAGAACATCACGAAGAAATAGCGCGCAAAATTGCTGACCGAATCTGGATTATCGAAGAAGGGCGTTTGAAGGAGGTTGAGCCATGAGGAGGCACCACCTTGTCATCACAGTTCTAGCACTAATGCTGCTGGCTTGGATGACATTTCTTGATGTGGTAGGAAATGACTGGTTCAGATTAGAAGGTAGTTGGGATAATCTGGTCATCTTCTTCAGTGAGAGCATCTGGCCTTTGGATTGGTCCGTACTTGACCCAAGCCCACCTTGTCATGGTGCTGAGGGGATATTCTGCTCTCCAGCATATACCGGTATCGTGGAAACTCTAAGAATGGCATTTGTCGCTACGATTCTCGGTTTCATCATCGCACTTCCTCTTTCGACTATCGCCGCATCTAATCTGGCTCCAAACTGGATCGCTATTCCAACCCGAATTTTTCTCTCTGCCATGCGCAGTCTACCTAGTATAATCTGGGCCATCTTCCTTCTCATCTTCATTGGAGTCGGTCCGGTTGCGGGAATCTTTGCTATGGCGTTGTATACTATTGGATACCTAGGGAAATTGCAGTATGAATCCTTAGAAGGTGTCCAAAATGCCCCACTGGAAACTGCACGTGCAATGGGTCTCCGTCATTCTGAGACTGCGATACATGTAGCGATTCCAGAAGCGGCTAATCACCTGATTAGTCAATTGATGTTCATGTTCGAATACAATGTAAGACACGGCACCGTCCTTGGAATTGTTGGAGCAGGCGGTATTGGCTATCATATCAACAACCAACTCAAGTTTCTCGCATATGACAAAGCAGCAGCCCTTCTGGTAGTGGTATTCGTAGTGGTCGTAGCTATCGACCTACTATCGATGTATGTGCGATCATTCGTCACCGAAGAAGGAGACGTCAAGAGGCCTAGTTGGGGAACTGTATTCCTACCTGCAGGAATGGCGGCTCGATTCCATCACCGTCAAAGTGCAGATGAAGAAGAGTGACGCCTTTTGGAAATCATTCTGTACACGCCGTTGCGAATGAATGACGGAACCAGCCAAGCAAAGGGAAAGAGAATCCTCCAATGCCAGCCAAGATAGAGAAGACAACGTATCGCTGCTGCAGACTGTGCATAGGGTCGGCCATTGCGAATCAAATACATGGAATCCATTGCCTGCAAATCGTCCGGTAAAGTTGCAATCAACTCTTCAGATTCGGATATTGCAACTATTTCTAACGGCTTCTTCATTCGTTTCTTGAGAAAACGCATCGACTTAGAACAAAGAGTACAATCCCCGTCATAGAGGAGGACATCACTCTGCTGCGACACGCAATGAACCATCCTTGTAGGATATCTGGATACGCTTGGGCACCTTGCGAGTCAATGCTGACAAAGCATCGTAAATCTCATCCTGCTTGACCTTGAACGCCTTTGCAGCCTTGGGAGTAGACCATGGTACTGTCTCGAAATCAGACTGACGTATCCACTCGAATAGGCGCGCCTCGAGGTCGGTCAAATCATCCGCCATGAGGATGCGAGGGGGTCGTGGTTGAAGACATCACCGCTAAGACAAGGAGACAATTCGCCTTGCGCAATCCTCTGCTGTAAGGTCTCCATTGAGTAGAGTGTTGACCGCTTTGATGAATGGAACTTCGATGCCATCCTTTTCAGCCCTCTCTGCGAACATTCGTGCTGCTCTAACCCCTTCAGCGACCATAACCATCTCTGACAAGGCTTCTTCCAAAGATAGACCTGAGCCTAATTTCTCTCCCATTCTACGGTTGCGCCCAACTGGAGATGTCGAAGTCACAAACAAGTCCCCCATTCCTGCTGGTCCGAAGGCGGTCTCACCACGAGCCCCTAATTGCGGAAGCAATAGACATCCTTCTCTAAAGCCGGCAGTAAATATTGCAGCCTTGAGATTGTCACCACCCAAAGACCCAACAGAAGCGATACCATCCACCAATCCACAAGCAAGAGCTACTACATTCTTGTAAGCACCCCACAATTCTGCGCCGATTGGATCACTAGCCGGATGCAAAACAAGATTCTCTGTGGACAATGTATTGACAAGACGCTCAGCGATAGAACGCTCATGTGAAGCAACCAAAGCAGTAGTCAATACTCCACTAGCAACCTCTGGAGCAATAGTTGGCCCAGTCATAACTGCAACCGGATTGACCATACTCTCTGCCCTGAGCATCTCTTCAATTGCCTCGGAAATCAACCTCTCTCCAGGTGCCAAACCCTTGGCCAAATCCAACAACACATGCCCTGGACGAAGATGATCAAGGATATCTCCGACCACATCTAGAATCACGCTAGATGGTAGGGCTAGAACAACGATTTCACTGGCTTCCAAAGCCTCCTCGACGCGCATGGTAACATCGAGTCCCGACAGGGACTGTCCATCGAGATACTTGCGATTTATTCCTTCAGTCATTATCGACTCATACACCTCTTGTTCAACCGTCCAGCCAAAGACACTGTGTCCATCTTCAAGCCAAAGACGCGCTAGCGCAGAACCCCAGTTGCCCAAGCCAAGGATAGCAATATTCGCCATGATATCGAAACACTGGCACCACCATACACATATGTGGTTTCCCACATCTTTGCTGCCAATGATAGCGATTACTCGGATTCCGTTTCTTTTCCGACGACGTGTTTTGAAAACAATAGTGCACCGATCAGTGAGCCGATAACAGCCAGCACCATCGAGGTGCGATGGTCAACCAACAACCAGTCCCAATTATTACTCGCAGAAAGCGAATAGAACCCAAGTCCGATGGCAGGACCAAATATCGCAGAACCAGACAGGGTGGTGCCAATCAATCCAGTAGCAGTTCCCGGCTCATCCCCAGTCTCAGCCACGGCTCTTAGAGTACCGATATACAACAATCCGAAGCCCAAGCCCAAAGGAGCCTGCCAGAACAACATGATGTACAGGGGTGAGACGTCCAACCATTCTCCAATCGGCCTAGTTGTCAAGAAACCAATGAAGGTCACTACACTTACCCAATACCCCCAACTTATCGAACGCTGTGGATCCCAAGTTTTTGCAATCGTCATTCCAACTGCAAATTGAACTAGACCGTTTACTGCCTGCACCAATCCAATCATGGTATTCAAGGCCCAGATATCATACCCTGCTGCAAGGCCCGCAAGTAAAACACCCCAGACTGCCCACAAGGTATGGGCTCCTGCTTGACGTGAGAAGAATGGGATGTAGTACCATCTCAGACTCTTGAAAACTTTCCACGGACTTCTCGCCATGGACCCTGGCGCAGATAACTGCGGCTGTGGCTGTAACATCAACAACAACATCGCAAGAACATTGAGTGAAGCAGCGCAGATGAACATCTGATTCAACGAAAAGACATCGATGACTGCGCCTGCAGATAGTGCACCTACTGCCCAACCCAATTGTCCCGAGGCTGCTAATCCACTGACTGGTTCGTCATCTCGTCGTAGCCAAGCGACCAATGCTGGCATAGTTGCTCCATGTCCCAAACCCCCAATCAGACGAGTCAGGGCGATTCCCGCTACAGAAGTGACATAGGCCTGTAGACCGATGGCGAATGCAGCCAAGAGTAAACCGCCAATAGCGATCCATTTCGGCTGGTATAGATCGACCATTCTCCCTGATGCTACCGAGGCTATTGCAAGACAAAGAGAATGGAATATCGCCATACCGAAGATGAACGAGGTTGAATAGCCTAATTCAGCCATCCACAAGGATGCCCAAATCCATCCTGAGAACCACGCCGCGGCATCAAGAAAGCGCGCGATTCGCCTCATCATCAAGTAACTGCTGAAGCGTAGCACTCATGACCTCTTGCCAGCACGGCTTAGTCAGGCAGGGGTCGCCGAGCTTGGTCAAAGGCGCTGGGTTTAGGTCCCAGTACATACTGTTTCGCAGGTTCAAATCCTGCCCCCTGCACTAATAATCAAAAGGATTTGAACAGGTGTAAGGACCAAGGCTCATCCGCGCTCTCAGGGGTTCGTGCAGACCATTCTGTTGTCCGCTGCCTTTGCCGCGCTGGTCGCAATGGCCGTCACTTTAGCCATCGAACGTTGGGGTGGTGTTGTCGGAGGAATCCTTGGCACACTACCCACCACAATCGTTCCAGCAGCCATTGGAATGTACCTCGCAGGTGGACAGGATGACCTCGAAACCAGTCTTTCTCTAGTCCCATTTGGAATGGTCCTCAACTCCTTATTTGTCGGAGCATGGGTCTTCTATCCGCGACTTAGGCAAAATGTATCGGTGTTGGAGATGACTGTGGCTTCACTCTCCTTGTGGGCCATACTAGCCGTTATTCTCACACTTGTTCTCGACCTTGTTATCGGAAACAACTCACAATTCATGATTGGAATAATTGGCATGTTCATATTGGTCTGCTTAGGAATGTGGATGACCTGGAGGCCCGCAGATGCTCCAAGAGGAAGTAGGTCAGTAAGTAGGGGCGTCATACTCTCAAGAGGAATTGCTGCTGCTACTGCTATCGGAGTTGCGGTTTATCTTTCAGGACTGGGCATGCCGCTAATCGCAGGTCTTGCTTCGGTATTCCCAGCGATATTCCTTACCACCATGGTCGGTCTTTGGATCTCTCAGGGTCCAGAAGTACCTACAGGTGCTGCAGGTCCAATGATGTTGGGAGGCTCTTCTGTGGGCGCATACGCTCTAATCGCCATCTGGGCGTTACCAGAACATGGAATGGTTCTCGGGAGTATCATCAGTTGGCTATCCGCAGTACTTGTCACCTCGATACCAGCCTACTATTGGTTGCAATACAGAACATCTGCCTTCCAAAGGGAGAATTCGGTCACTTCTTCACCAGCGGAACAAATCTGACCGCACAGACATGTTTTCTCTTCAACGCTCTACCAGTTTTCTTCCAAGAGAATAGATGTTGACCACTTGG
>CAXRJJ010000118.1:0-11083 GCA_964230945.1 Yoonia sp. | reverse complement strand
AACGTCTTTGGTGTAAAAAATCTCATCTGCGGTTTCATATGCTGGCCTTGAGGAAAATGTTCCATTTTCGTTCAAGAAAATTTGATCTGTAGCTTTGTATGTCCACTTTGAATTTCCACTGGTCAAGTCAAGGTCGCCATCATTGTCGATGTCCGCCCAAGCCATTGCGGTTGAGTCCCGCGTTCCATGTCCCCAATCATACGGTTCTTCACTAAATGACAAGCCATCCTCATTAGTGTATATTGCAACTTTGCGGTTACTTCCCGAACGAGCGAAATCAAGGTCACCATCCCCATCGAAATCTCCAAGCCCCATTTCCATTGTGTGTGCGTGTGGAATCTCAAAATCAGGCTTGTCCATCCCAGCGAAACCTTCTGATCTCAATGAACACACAGGTTTGAAATCAGCACAATTGGACGGGACCTGGAGAGATGGAACTGCCGGATTGAAGGGTGCAGGGTCTTCAAAATTATTCCAACCATCACCATCCGAATCATCAACTGAAACGTTAAATCTGGTCGCTGAAGGTTCCCACCATCTGTTTGAAAGAAGGTTGTATCCACCTGTTGAGAAATCTTCAATTTCTCCTTCTGAATCAGACATACCTTCGAATAATTCCGCTTCATCTGTAAGAACTTCAATTTCATTTGATTCAATTTTGACTAGGGTTTGACTCAACATCAAAAATACAACACTGAGGATAATCAAATTGTATCGGGATGCGCCATTTCTACCGAGCATGACATTGCGACATTTTGACTCATGCTTGAATGTTTCAGCGACAATTGCTCCAAATCCTGAAAATATTGGGTCCTTCATAACTGAAAGCAAGAATCGATGATAGTGTTCATCAGGGTGTAGGGATTGACAAGCATGATGCAGGCGGCGGCACCTCCTCCCGTTATCCATTTGCAGCCCTCAGCCCCTGTGTATGTAATCCCGCAAGTTGAGGCACTCTCTCCACCGCCATACGGCATGGTTCTGGGTAGGTCACGTAGTCAATGGGCGATGATTAGAAGGATGTTGGGACTTGTATTGATCTCATTCCTGATGATGAATCTGCTCATGTTGATTCCTTTTGGAATAGTTACTCTAGATGGTGGAATGACTTTTGGTGCAGGTCTATGTTCGATTCCCCTCCTTCTGCTATTCTTCTTTGTACGACGGCCAAGATTGGTGCATGTCATGTTAGCAGAACCTACAGAATCAGGAAACAACGCCCATCCTTTGCCTGGAGATCGAACACTAACCACGCCCATAAAAACGCGTTTCAGACATCATCTCCTGCGAGATTCAACGTTATTGGACATCCCAACAACCGGTTCTCTTTGGGGTATATTCTTCTTAGCAATTGCAACTGCAGTAACTCTATTCATCTTGCTATTGACCTCTCCAGAGAACCCACTTTTGCTGACTTTCGCAATACTTGTAGGGATTCCTTGCTGGCTGATTGGATTCGCCATACCTGTATTCGCATGGATGTCCTACTCGACTAGAAGGTTGGGCTTGCCTACCAGAACTCATCATGCCGAAGCGGCATTAACTGCTGGATTTGTTTCCACTTTTCCTGCTGTAGTCATCAACAGTCTGTTATTCCCGATGCTATTGAGTGCCATGAGTATCGACCCCCTTTCGGGACTGGGACAATTCCTGATAGTTACAATCAGTGCACCAGTTGGCGAGGAGATCTGCAAGGCTGCAGCAGTATTGAGTTGCCATCACCTAATCGATAGCCCTAGACGCGGTTTTCAAGTTGGGTTTACAGTTGGTTTAGGATTCGCCATGCTTGAGAATATCCTCTATATTTCGAGCAGTTTCGCCGGCGGGGGATTCATCGGATTCGCCTTCACAGCCTTTGTTAGAGGGATAGGATCAATTCCAGGGCACGCTGTCTGGACTGGGCTCTCAGGACTTGGAATAGGTTGGCTCTTAGCAGAAAAGCCAAGACTGGGCGGATTGCTAACAAAAAGGAGTAAACCACAGGAAGGTGCATTCGTCCTCATAGATTCCAAGACTGGAGCGCCGGTTCATGATGCAACAGGTTCTGGAATAATTGGACAACCAGGTTCTATGACAATGTGGAATGTCAGTTCTTACCTCTCCTATAGCAAAGTCGCAAGCAAGCCTCACTGGAATCTACCAAAAACTCCGCTCGTCGGCCTTAGCATCGCTATTCTCGGCCATGCATTCTGGAATGGTTCAACCTCAGCACTCACTTTCTTCTTTGAACCAATATTGGGAGAAGTAGGGGCAGTTCTAGTCATGCTGGCATGGATAATCGTCATGGTTTCTGCCTTGTTATGGGCAGGAAGAAGAATTCTCGAATCATTGCATTCAGTGCCTTGTACAATAGACAATGACTTCAACAAGCACTGATTCCGAGGATGGAGGAAGGAGCATGTCGACTGAGGTAATTGGGGGATTAGACCCCACCAATGTGGTCATCAGCATCTGCGTCATAGCAGCCCTCTTAATCGCTGGACAGATATTCAGAGCTCTGGATGGATTGGGTATTCTAGCCGCTGGTATTCTTGGTGTTGTAGTAGGAGTAATGGGGCATTGGTCATGGCTCGCTATTCTACTAGTCTTCCTCGGAACCAGCCATATCGCAACCAAATGGGGTTGGGAACAAAAGAAAGAATTAGGCATGTGTGAATCCAAGGATGGTGGTAGAGGTTGGATTAATGTCGCAGCAAATGGGATGCTACCAGGATTAGTTGCTCTGCTCGCTTTCGCTCTTCAGGAATGGACCCTATTCTACTGGTTATTCGTTGCTGCTGTCGCTGTCGCTGCAGCCGATACATGGGCTAGTGAATTCGGTTGTCTAGACCCACGGGTTAGACTGATTCGCAACGGAATGATGGTCCCTCCAGGAACTAATGGTGGTACCTCAATAATGGGACAATGGGCGGCTTTGGGAGGTTCAGCATTGATTAGTTTCGTTGCTCTTGTAGTAGGTTGGGTTCCTGCAACTGGAAACATGTCTGAATTGGGATTCTTTGGTGCCATGGCTGCTGGAGACTGGAATGGAGGAATGATTCTAGCCTTGATGACGACAATCATCGGTTGGCTTGGTTGCCAAATGGACAGCATACTTGGAGCCCACTATGAAAATCGAGGACTGATGACCAAGAATCAGGTTAATGCAGCATCCATAGCAATGGGTGTAGTAGTTATGGCAATCTTAGTCTTGACATTGCCATTGCTTCCCTGAAGATCAGGTCCATACAGACCATTGGCCCGTGTTCTGATTCTTCCAGAACCATTTTCCTGAACCGCTTGGCCACTCAATTATCTCCCAGCCATCTGGCCTAACGGTTCCACTGACATCTGAGGGTGGGAAACTGCTCTGTGCAACCGGCATCTGATGGGGTGCAATGTACTGTTGTAACTGCTCTTGGGCCGGGGCTACTGGCGCTACAGGCTGAGGTGGTGCAACAGGAGTTGCTGGCGGGGACGGAGCCACCGCTGGAGGCGCAGGAGTTACTGCTGGTGGGCCTGCTGGCATTGGTGCAGCATAGGGAGTTGAGGGCGCTGATGGAGCAGCAGGCTGTGCCGCTGGTGCCGCTGGAGCAACTGGCGTAGAGGGAGGTGCTACTGGCATTGGTGCAGCATAGGGACTTGGGGCCGCTGGTGGAGCAGCAGGCGGTGCTACTGGTGCCGCTGGTGCAACTGGCGGAGATGGAGGTGCTGCTGGCACAGATGACTGAGCAGGTGAGACAACTGGAGTTTCTTGAACAGGTGCAGGAGTTGCAGCCTTGCGTACTTTGGGAGCGCGCTGCTGACCATAGGTTGAGCCTGGTGGACCCATTCTTTGTCCTGCTTGAGACCCAGGCGGTCCACTCTGAGGAGGACCCGATTGTGGCGGTCCACTCTGAGGAGGACCTGATTGTGGCGGACCACTCTGCGGAGGACCTGATTGCGGTGGTCCACTCTGAGGAGGACCTGATTGCGGAGGGCCCGATTGTGGGGCTGAACGCGGAGCAGGCCTTGGAGCAGACCTCTGCCAATTCGGCTGTGAATCGTATGACTGCCTGTGATGATATGATTGATCTTGATACTCATATTGCTGCATCATATCCTGTTGATATTGATGATGTGCCTCAGTACCGTAAGAAACCGGTACTTCCTGTTTCCTCCAATCAGAGGATTCCTCTTTAGAATTCATGACCGCATCTTGCCAATCTTCCTCATCATCATCCCAATCATCCTCGCTGCCTTCGAGATTGAAACCATCGATCCCTCCCCAGACAATTCCCCCAATGAAGATGAATGGAGCAGAAACAATGGACAAATAGAATCCATATGATGGACTGAAGCGTTCTTCACCTTCTTCAATTCCTGTTGCAACATTCAAATCAGGGAAAGCGACGAGCCAGACTACTGCTCCCGCTACTATTACTAGAGTTGAAATCGCATTGAGAAGTAAAGGAACCCATCCATGCATGTATCCTGGAATACCAACTACAGCAAGAATCATTGCAATTAAACTCAAACAAATTGCCGAGATAAATAACCAATGTCCCAAATTTCCAGCCTCTCCAGCCTCTGTGACCTCTGGAATCTCGCACATGGCCTCTTCGAAGTCACTTGGATCTCCATCCTCTCCACATACTTCGGTCAAAGTAGTGTATTCGACTACTTCTGAATATGTCATATCCATACATTCTGAGAGATAGCATTCTTCACCCCAACTGCTTAATTCAAACTGGTACAAACCAAATTCCAGACCTGCTCCTGCATTCTTGTACTTGATTTCAGGATCCTCAGGCGAGTCGTAAGGAGTGGAAAGAGTCATCCAAGATTCATCGTGCATGACATACAGAAGAAGTGTGGCACCCAAGAGGGTGAATACCAACCCACCAACGAAAGCCTTCTTGTTCGTCATCGCCATCCCCATGCTTCGCCTGTAAGGGCCACACAGTCTAGATTTGCTTTTTATCATGACGCAGAAGAAAGAGTTTGCAGAAGCGCAGGATTGTTCAATGTCGGGCTTTACGCTCGCATCATGGCTGGGGCCGCAGGCAGAGGCAGCAAGGCGGCCCTACTCCTGTTACTGTCGCTGACTTTGGTACTCTCTTCCCTCTCAGCCAACGCTCAAATCGAGAAGAAGATATGGCAAGATGGAGAACAGGAATGGAACATTCCACAGAAACATAGATTGTTCTTTTCGGGAACTGAACAAAACAACGCCAACCTCTCTGACATTCATCCTTTCAACACCAATGCTGGTGGAAGCCACCTACTCGAGGGGTCAGTATTTCCGCAGATCGTTTTCGATTCCATAGAATCTCAACCAGTTCAGGAAGCGGTCAACTTAACGCTCAATATGTCGGCTTACATTCATGCCACGGCAACAGATTCGTTGCCTCTAATGAACTGTGCTGCTACAGCAAGTGAAACTCAGATGTTCCTCGATATACAGATCGGGCAAGACTTGCATCAACTGGAAAGCAATTCGCAATATATCACTAAAACTTCGATTCTCAATGCACACAACTTCACATTCCCTAGAACTGAAATAGACATGAGGATGAACCCTGGAGACAAAGTTATAGTCACCTTGAGGGCGATTCATGACTGTCAAGTTGATGCCAAACTTTGGTGGGCAGGTGTCGCCGAAGATGGAGGCCTAGTCTTTGAAGGAGAATGGATGAATCCGGATGTCAGAATCATCAGCGATGATTTAGGTTTCACTCATGTTGACATGGTTGCGCTTGGACCTTGGGCCTTGCAAGGTTATCGTAGTACAGTAATGGAGGTCTGGGGGCCGATGGAACCAGATGATTCCAAACCTGTCGACCGAGAATCAATTCTACAGATAATCGATAGTCCTCAAGAGATACGCAAAGTAGAGGAGAATAGAACATCTTGGACATATATCACACCAAAATTGGATGAAGGCCACTGGATTCTCCAATTCTGTATGAAGACCAATGACCAGCCATATACCGCACAGATAGGTGAATGTCACTTCAAAGGCTGGGTTCACATCGTCAACGATGAGAAAGGTTCTGATGGATGGCAGCCTGTCCTGATATTGGCACCACTTGGTATTGGCATAGTGTTGCTTTGGCTGGGCTTGGGTCTCAAGCAAGGAATCCTCTACCCCCCACCATTGATTGGCATCATGCTATTGATGTCGCTTCTATTCATTCCGTTGAACATGCAGATGCCAGATTTATCTACCGAAGCAGAACCAATTGAACAAGGGTGGCCTGCACCACAATTCGTATTGAACGCAGCAGGAAACAATAGTTCAGCAGTATCTCTAGATGAATTATTAGACGGTAAAGAAGCGGCTTTAATCGCCATCTCAATAGCAGGCTCTCCTAATCAAAAACAACACATCGATGTTCTGGACATGGTCATGGATAAGATGGAGGATAGAGTTAGTTTAGCAATGTTGGTAACCGGTGAAGAGGTACAGCCATTCGAACTAGAAGAACTCGAAGAAAAAGTCAACTCAAGATGGCCAATAATGATCGATGAGCATGACGCTGCAACTGCCAAAATGCTACCTACCGGAATGGCTGATGGCCTGATTCTTATCGACAGCACGGGGCACATTGCATGGTGGAGCGAAGGAAGTAGTTCTCTCGAAAATGTAGAAAATGCAATCGATGACATCTCTTTCGGTTCCTCACAAAGTCCACAACTCCTGCTATCAATGATCTGGACTGCAGTATTTCCATTGGTGATTATCGCCCTACCAAGAAAGGAATGGGAGAAGCCAGAGGACCCATTGCCCCCTGGTGGAAACTGGGGAGGAATAGCCGTTACCGGCGGCATTGGATTCATGATTCTAGGACTACCTCTGATGGTACTAGCGATGACAGGATTGGCAGGAGAGACATGGTACCTGATTCAATTCTTTGTTGGGTTCTGGTTGTTGTACCAAGCTGTGGCCACAGCATTGTGGGGAATTGCACCCGAACTGAAAATCATCTCAAAAATCCTCCACAAGGCTGCACCTGAAACTTATCGTAAATGGAAGGAAGAAGAAGAATTTGCAATCGAAATTCAAATCGGTATGTGGGTTGCATGGTTCTCTTGGATACTTCATCCAATGTTGATTCCACAAGGACTCTCGAACACCCTTCTTACCGGTGGATTCGGCTTGATTATGGGCATTCTCCTGTTTGTTGCATTCTTCATTTGCTCAGGCGCTGTAGTTCTAGTCATCCGCTTAGTCGCCGGAATGGGGGGCAAGTTTTCTGTCATGTTCGGAAAGTTTGCTAGGGACGATATGGTCAAGATCTTCGGATCCCTGATGATTCCTATCGCATTGTGGTACGCTGCAGTGCTTTTCTTCAAGGCCCAAGACATGGGATTCTTCATCTGACCAGCGTCTTCATCAAGGTAGACGTCATTACTCCGCTTCATGGAAGAAGAGAGTGAAAGAACTGCAATCAATAGAATGTCTTGGAGCCCTATATGGAGTTCCAGCAGAAGTCGTTGGATGCAATCCTGTCCACGACGATTCATCATGCAATATGTTGCGGGGTATGGTGGTAGAATCTCAACAGAAAGGCCACAAAGATGGTTATGGAGACAAGGTAGGTGGGCTTCACCAAGAGAACTATTGCAAAGATCGGTTAGAGATACTCTCAGAAAGTGGCTGTCTGAGGCCCATCTATCTGTTCATTGGAGCCCAGAGGTTGCTCGCAAGGAGTTACAAGACTGTTTTCTGAGGAGCATTGATTCCCAACAATCCGAAATGAGAAGGATGCAGAAACAATTGCGTCGTCCTGTCGCATTGTTCAAACAACCAAGCCAGCAAAGCATAGAGAAGAATATCGAGAAAGGTAACCTGATGCTGCGCAGAGCATACAATCATCCATTATTGGGAGAATTGCTCAAGTGTTCATTTCAGGGCGAATGGCAACCCCTAGACCCTTTCATCACAACCCATACCGATGCCG
This sequence comes from Yoonia sp., assembly GCA_964230945.1. Lineage (GTDB taxonomy): Archaea > Thermoplasmatota > Poseidoniia > Poseidoniales > Poseidoniaceae > UBA226. The sequence goes on along the minus strand of CAXRJJ010000118.1, from coordinate 3,158 downwards.
GACCAGCATATCTCTCTCCTGACCTTATCATCAAGGGACCACGGCGTTGGGTTTTGATTCGTATCTCTGCTGCTTCATGGCGGGCGATGCCAGATGAGGCGGGGATGGTTGAATTGTCGGGAATGATACATTGGGCCATACAAGAGAATACATTGCCCGATTCTCCCAAGGAATACGAAATCGCTCGAATCTCACATACCGACAAGGGATGGCAGACATGGAGGCGTCCAGCAGACAAACAGATGCTAGAAGAAGCGAGAAGACTAATCTCTCATGATCTCAAAGAGGCTAGATATCTTGTCAATAGAGCAGGGCCGATGCTGAACCTCGAACGCATACCGCTTGCAGACAAGGCATGGCGCTGTCGTTCATGTGGATACAGGTTCACCTGCCCGGGTGGAAGTAACCTACAGAGAGCCAAGATACAGCAATCGGCAAGTGAAAGAAACATGCTTGAGTTAGCATCTTCAATATCCTGAATTCACAGACAAGACACCAAGTCCCTAAGTACTGACTCAGGGTCCTGCGCCTTTGTTACTCCGCTAGCAAGCAGTACTCCAGAAGTTCCTAATTCGATGGCTTTGGAGACATCCATACCATTCTTTACACCAGCACCACAAAGTGTTGTTACCTCAGGATTGATTGAGTTGACAACCGCTACAGTATCACTAACAATGCGTGGATCAACACTGGTAACTGATACATCTCCTCCAATTAATTCCGGTGGTTCAACGGCAACCATGTCTGGTGAGAGAGCACTCAAAGCCCTCGCCTCATCGAGGTCAGCAGCACAGGCACATACTGTGAAATCATCAGGCAACTGATTTAGCAATGATTCCACATGTTCAACTGATACTTTGTGTTCAGCATGATTGATTAGAGTACCAACTGCACCTCTTTGAATAGCAGTTTCTGGATGTAACCATCCAGTGTTAGAGCCAAATCCAATCGGGTCAAGGTGTTGAACCCAAACCTGCAATCCAGGTGCAGCAGAAACAACAGCAGATAGGTCGAATGCACTTACTACGGCAATCAAATCTGCAACTTCACACTCCGCATCTACGGTTTGCATCGCCACAGCAAGGTTCTCGGCAGCGCCTGAATGTGCTGATTCATAGGTCTTGAAATTGACAATTATCTTCGCCTTCGTCATGAATCTCCGAAAAGATACCGACTATTCAACCTGAGGGAAGACGCCACCTGTCTGAACTGTTCCATCGGGGACCTCTGCCTCATGATCAATAATGACGCCTCTAAGTTGACAATCACGACCTACCTTCGCTGCCATTCCCAACAAACAATCCTGCAAGGAACTACCATCGGCTACGCGGGCGTGCTCCAACAAGGTGCAATCATGGATAGTTGCACTACCAGCCACATCAGAGCCCTTGGCGAACATGTTGTGGCCCTTGCGTGTGCAATCGATAGTCTGCGAATCTGCAAACCATGAGGATGATTCTACCAATCCTGCATCGTGTCGACCGTGAACGATGGCGGCCTTGACTGCACTCTTCCACGATTCAGGAGTTCCTGCATCGATGAAATATCCATCAAATGGCATCCCGCCCAAAGCCCCCTGCTCAGCCAAAACAGGAAAGAGTTCCCTCTCAAGACTAGACCTGCCATCCGGCATTAGTTCGAAAACATCTTCTTCAAGGATATACGAACCAGCATTGATGAGATTACTGAATACTTCTTCTGGTGCTGGCTTCTCCTTGAATCGGGTTACCAACCGGTCTTCGTCAATTCCAACAATTCCAAATCGCGTTGGGTCGGCAACTTCCCAAAGAGCCAAAGTTCCCAAACAATTCATGTTCTTGTGTTGCCGAAGCATAGAAGAGAAATCAAGGGATGATACTACATCTCCATTGAAGCAAGCAAAGGTACCGCTGAGGTGATCCATACAGTTCTTCAATGCCCCTCCAGTTCCCATCGGTTCATCCTCGGGCACTATCTTGACGTCATAGTCCAATTCACAAGAAGCAAAATAATCTCTCAAATCATCAACCTTGTACCCCGCCGCAATGATGACTTCGTCAATCAATTCAGAAGGCACACCCGATACCACCTGTTCGACAAGTGTACGGTCCAATAGAGGAAGCAAGGGTTTGGGCAAAGTGTACGTCCATGGTTGCAAACGGCTTCCAAAGCCACCGGCAAGAACCACAACCTGCATCCCCATGACCGACTCCATCAACAACGAGTTCATGTCCCTTGTGACACGCAGTCAGCAACATCGCGATGTTCAAGGAGGTAATGGGATTGGCAGGGGCGGCGATAATCTTGAACATTCACGAATTCCAGGGAAAAGCACTGTTCCATGAACATGGAATAGCAGTTCAGAGAGGCATACATGCAACTAATGTTGAGGATGCTGTATCCGCATGGAACGAATTGGATTGTCCCTTGGTTGCTGTCAAGTCGCAGATACACGCAGGTGGCCGAGGCATGGGCAGTCTGCACAATCCCACCAGTGGGGAATTAGTGCTTCAAGGTGGAGTTCAGCTGGCGCGTTCTCAGGATGAAGTGGCAGATTTCGCATCCAAAATGCTTGGCAATATTCTAGTCACCAAACAGACTGGAGAAAGTGGAAAGTTAGTTCAGAACATCTACATCGAATCTGGCTGTGACATCGCTCATGAATACTATCTGGCCCTATTGGTTGACCGCGAGAAGAAAGCAGTACTAATCATGGCTAGTACAGAAGGTGGAATGGATATAGAAGAGGTTGCTGAACAAACTCCTGATCGAATTCACAAGATTTGGGTTGACCCAGGAGCAGGACTCCTAGGTTTCCAGATTTCTGAACTTTCTAGATCATTAGAGCTGTCTAGAGATTCTAGCCGTTCCTTTGCTCGAATGTTGCGTTCACTGTATGCCCTTTTCACTTCCAAAGACTGTTCCATGGTTGAAATAAATCCACTGGTTAGGACAAATGATGAAGAGATATTGGCTCTAGATGCAAAGATCAGTTTCGATGAGAATGCTTCATTCAGACACAAGGACATATTTGAGGGTATGAGATATAAATCTGAGGAAGAAGAAACCGAAATTCTTGCTGATGAAGCCGGACTTTCCTACGTCAAACTGGATGGTGAAATCGGTTGTCTCGTGAACGGCGCAGGATTAGCCATGGCAACAATGGATGTCATCAAATT
>CAXRJJ010000117.1:0-8591 GCA_964230945.1 Yoonia sp. | reverse complement strand
TTTAGGCTCGCCTACACGATTACTGTAACTCACTGGAACGTGTGTGACATTCAGGCCTGAAAGGGCGGCGCAGGCGTACATCTCCGCTTCTATCTCAAATGAAACAGAATTGAGATCTAGTGTCTCTATGGCCTTGCGGGTGAAGCCCCAGTAGCCAGAGCAAATGTCAGAGACCTCAGCACCGTAGAGGCAGACTGCAATCCAAGTTAGAATCTTGTTTCCAAGATAGTTGAGGTGACTCATTGCATTTGGTTCCATTTTCCCCCTGAGCCGAGAACCGATGACGATATCGGCTCCCCCGTCTAAAGCTTTGAGAAGGACTGGAATGTCAGATGGATCATAAGTTGCATCCGCATCCAGCATAACCAATCGATCGTGATTTCCGGAGAGGAAAGCCTCGAATGCTAGGCGCAAACCGAGCCCTTTTCCTTTGGAGGATTGATGGAGAATCGTACAACCTGCTTCTTCAGCAATCTGTAAGGTTGCATCCTCACTACCACCATCTACCACTAGGACCTCAAATTCGATTCCTTTCGATGACATTTCTCCATTCGGCATGGCTTCCAGTACTTGTGGAAGTGCTAATTCCTCGTCGAGGGTTGGTAGTAGAATTAGTACCTTCACTGAACATCCCTCTAAGGTATACATACATCACTTTGGCGCTGGAATCACGTTGCAGAGGTAATTTCTACCCAATGCACTCTCACTCCAGTTTCATCGAATAGTCTGTCTCCTCTCCCAGTTAGCCCACTCGGATTAAGCCACAACTGTCCGCCATCTTCGACACTAACTGTGAACATCATGTTTTCATTGAGAACTTGGACAGTTAGTTGTATGCTTTGCCACCCTCCTTCGCTAGTCATCGACTTGCTATCACCGGCAGTTGAGAATTCGACAGTGATTCCAGCAGGAGCATCGAAGAATAGTTCTAATTCAACATTCGATTGATTCAATTCTGGTGAAATTACGCTACTCCATGAGATACTGCCTTCACTAAGAAAGGCTCTGTGGCTGCTAATTTCGGAATGGTTCCACCAACGGTGTTCATTCCAGATATCTGGTCTCCATTGGCATGGTTCTAGACAATCGGACTCTTTCGGTGCTGATAATATGCCTATGTTTGAGCCGTTACTATTCTCTACCAGGCTCCATAACCTCATTCCATTATTTCTAGTAATTACTTGCCAAAAGTCGGATTCAAGTAGCGCCGGTGCAAGAAGTCCCATCGGACTAGTTATTGCATATTCTATTCCTAGTTCGTGTAAGGTGTCTATGTCATCCGCTCTTATTGCAGTAGCCGCCCTATCCCGTAAATCCGTATCTGCATCCATCAATCCGATTACTGGATATGATGTGAAATGTAGATCCTTTGGTGCGTCGGTATAGAAGCCCCAATGTGCTTGTTCGCTGTAGATGATACTTCCTTGTGGAAGCGTCTCAAGATATTCCCGTAATTCTCCTTCCAACCTGTTGTCGACTCTGACTTCATCATGCGAAGCAAGGATGATTAGGGCAGATTGCCCGATGATTAGGAAGATGAAACATATCGATACACAGGTCTTCGGTAACCAATTTGGAATGCGTTGAATCTGTTTTGTGTGAATCGATTTTTCTGAAGATAGCAATATCCCAACCAGCAAGGCAAGTGGAATATGAAAAGCGTGCAAAGCCATGCTGTACAATACATAGGAGAACAGGGTCATAATCGATAGGATCTCAATTCCTGCAAGAAGATGCAAGGTGGAGATTAACCATAGTAGAAGTAACCAAATTCCGAGACTTGCACCATGCAAGGTGTGCCGCATTCTCCAAGCGGACCAGACTCCAAGCCCCAGTAGAATCGGCCCATTGTATAGAAGTAAGGCACTACCCCCTTGCCAGCCATATTCTGCGTGAACTTCCATACCACTCATCCTCCAAGAGAAGAAAATCGTAGTCACCAATGTGGCTAGAAACAGAGTCAGGATAGTTGCGACAAATAATCGGCTATTCTCTATTAGATTCAATCGCCATCTAGCCGCTACATCTGCTAGCATTAGGGTTGCGAGGTAAATTGCCCCACTAGGGTGAATCAACCCCGTTGACAGTATAATCAATGCTAACAACAGATGGTCATTCCAAGTTCTTTCCATTTTATCTGAAAACAGTATACAGCAGCCGATGATTAGGCCGATGAGACTAGCGATTGTTGGATATCCAGTATCATGAGCTTTAACGAACAGGCCGAATCCTAGGGCGCAAGCGATCAATGTGTATGCAGCGGCATTCCAACGTTGTGCAAGGCCTGCAACACCTAGCAATAACGACATCAAACTAAGTCGGCCCAGCAGATGCACCGCATCGCTTGCAGGAATGTCAAGCAGAACCTGCAACCATGCTGCTAGGGCTGGAAATGCTGGTGGATAAGTCCAACTTACAGAGGCAGGTTTGAACAGTTCAGTACTCCCGTTAACTGCGTATAACTCGCTCAGAGTAGCGAATCCTATCCAATCAACTCCATTTGGAATTTCGAATAGGAACAGTGGAAGAAGTGAACAGAATATGACTAGAACAATTCCAATCTTCAATATGGGTTCAACAGGTCCATTCAATGGTTTATGCAGAAGCGAATCATCTCTCAAGAGATAGCGTATCGCAAAGAAATTGCAAATCAGAACCAAGCAGAACAGCAGAGGTGCAGAGAAAGTGCCCGACAAAATGACCGATACCCCAGACAGTGCCGATAATAGGAAGATACCGATTGCTGGCAGAAGCAATATTCGTCCTGTCCAATCACATTCTTTGTCTAAGATTCTGCTGATACTTAACGCAGGAATGAAAGAGAAAACCGAGATGAACGTGAACCCGAGGAGTATGTTGACTAGAACCTCAGTCGCGCCTCCAATCAAGGTGTCACCGCCTAGGCCAGTCGTTATTGGTCCTTCAACGATATTGGAGAATCATCAAACCAAGTATTGTTCTGCGAGCCTTATGCAGGGTGCGAATGATGCTGAATTCTTGGCATCGTTGAATGCCTCCCAACCTGTACTTTTGCCCACCGAGTATCACATCTATGATTTCACACGCCCTCAGATGAATGGTTGGAGTTCAGAATTGAGTTATTCCATTGGTAAGTATGACGAAGTTCGCCCATTTGTCTACAAGACTGAATTATTTGGTGACGGTAGAGATTTGCACATGGGACTCGATATTGGAGGCCCAGTACATACGCCAGTGCATTCCTGTCTAGATGGTGAAGTCTATTGGTCGGGTTACCATGATGACGAAGGAGATTATGGACATACTGTCATCACCATTCATGAGTTTGCAGACAGAACCCTCTACATTCTATATGGCCATTTGAGTAGTAGAACTACTGAGTTAGTCAAGCCTGGGCGCAAGGTCGTGGCTGGAGAATTGATAGGTTGGTTTGGTAAAGATGATGAGAATGGAGGATGGCCTCCACACTTACACCTGCAGTTGTCATGGGCTGAACCAGATGAGGGTGATATCCCCGGAGTGGTGCATCGGGAAGAACGCGAACAGGCCCTGAAGATGTATCCTGACCCGCAATTTCTCATAGGTAAGAAGTATTGAGATATTCAACCCTTATCTTGAAAGGCGACAGCAAGACCGCGAATGTGGTGAAGGAGATGGACCTAGGGGGTGAATTCTGCATTATTTGTGGTTCCACTTCTCCTTTGGTACACGAACGTATGTGCGAGAATTGCATGCGGGACAGGTTGAATCTCGCCAAAGTACCCAAGACTGTCCAACACATCAGATGTGCCCGCTGTGGATTAGTGGAAGTACAGAATCGATGGATTGAATTGTCGGAAGATGAGTTATGGGAAGAATTGGTACAGAGGGTGTTGACTGTGCATGAAGATGTGGTAGGTCTGAACATTTCTCTGGCATCAGAGAGAGTAGATGATCGCAATACCAGACTACATCTCGAATTGTTTGCAGAAGTTCATGGTGTGAAGATGATTGAACAGCATACCATCATGGCAAGGATGTCTAATGGGGTATGTTTGACTTGTACTCGCAAGGCTGGGAATTATTTCGAGGCGACTGTACAATTGCGTTCAGCGGGAAGGCGTTTGGAAGATTCTGAATTACAACAGATGCGAGCCAGCCTTGATTCGTTGAGAGCAGAGATGCAACCTGATCCGATGTTCTTTGTCACCAAGGAAGGTCCTGTTCAAGGTGGATATGACATAGTGCTAGGTTCAAAGGGCCTAGCGCGTACTTGGGGTAGAAGGTTGATTCAACGCTGGGGTGGCCAAGTCAAGGAGACAAATTCAGTTGTAGGTCGTAAAGACGGTGTTGATTTGACGAGGTTGACATTGTTGTATCGTAGGCCTGCATTCGATGTTGGAGACGTAGTTCGGTGGCGAGATGATCTTTGGAGAATTGCATCTTGGTCCAATGATGGGGCTTTATTGTCGAAGATTTCTCACTCTCAACGAACTGGCTCGTCTTGGAGGGACTTAGAGAAGGCCCAAGTTGTCTGCCGGCATTCGGAGCAAGTTGTGGTAGAATTGCTGAGTAAGGATTCCTCCGCCGGAGAATTCCTTGACCCGAGTAACTGGCGGACTTGTACAGTTCGCCTCCCATATGACCATCAAGGAGGAGGTAGCGTCAGGTTGGCACGGATTGATGCTGAATGGTTGGCTTTACCGAAATTGAATGTTGATGAGGAGGAGTGAGATGTCTGAAGCGACGATTGCTGACCTTGCAGAAAAACTGGATTCAGAAGGGATGTTATCCCATCTGCAATCATTTGTTTCCGACCTTAGAGGGTCCTTTGAGAGGCTTGGAAGTGCAGGCCCAAGTTGGGTAGAGGAATTACGCTCCCGTTCATGGAAGGGAGTATTGTGCCTTGGAATGGGAGGCTCTGCAGCCGGTGGCTCCGCTTTGGCCAGTTTATCCAATGTTCAGGGCTCTTTACCTGTGAATGTACATCGAGATCATGGAATACCACATTGGTGGGATAGAGAGCACCTAGTCATTGCAACCTCATACAGTGGAAATACTGAGGAGACCTTGGATGCTGTTCGAAATGTCATCAGCAAGGGAGGATGTGTCATTTGTATCTGCTCGGGTGGAGAATTGGCTGGCCTTGCAGAGTTGTACTCGGACGTACATCTGGTCTTGGTCCCTGCGGGTCAACCACCGCGCTCTGCATTTGGACATTTATTCGGCACTCAGTTGTCGCTTGCTTGGAATCTAGGTTTATTCCGACAGCCTTCATCTGGGGACTTGGAAGCAATGTTACAGCGTTTGCAGAATCACCTTGAAGCCTGTGATTTCACCCTTAATCCCCAGAATGATATCGCTTACCTCGCTGCTGCTTTGGTTGACAGAAGCATCGCTCTGATCGGGGTGACCGAATTGTCTTCAATGGTCAACAGATTCGTTTGTCAATTCAATGAGAACTCTGCTCGTTTTGCCCGTGCAACAGTTATGCCCGAGATGAATCACAATGAAATCATCCCTTGGGGAGGGGTGGGGCCAGACAAAGATCCAGATTCATCTCAACAGGCTTTGTTGTTATTGACTTGGAAAGGAATACATGAGAGAATTGCACAACGAATGAATTGGTTCGTCGAACATCTTGAGACCGAATGGGCATGGAAGATAGAATGCGAAGGTTCCAGTTTATTGGAGGCGATGTTGTATTCTTGTATCAGCATGGATTGGTTAAGCTGTGGCTTAGCCCTTCTCCACGGTAAGGACCCTACAGCAATCGGTCCGATAGTTGCCTTGAAGGAGCATCTTGCTAGCGTCAAACTTGACTGATTATTCCTCTTCTTCCTCTAACAAGGAAAGCCTGTCATGCAGACTTGTAAGGCGCTTAGAGAGCATCCATGACCACGCTGCAATCAAGCCGATCATTATCGTATATGCTACTGCTAGGTTGACCATATCTGCCATTTTAATCACCATCAATTCTAGACTGCATTCGAGCAAGACGTTGTTCTGCTGAAATGATGAACCATTCAATCAGCATCAATCCAACTAGCATAATCACAAATGCCAGAACGCCAATCCACATGGTCGTTGCCATCTCTGGTTCAAGTCCGCCGCCACCGGGTCCAACTACGGGCCCTGGATGTCTTCTCTGCCACCATCTAGTCGCCATGTAAGTGAGTGGAACCAAAGCAAAACCAAAGAGTCCAATGGCACTGAAAGTATCTCTAGAATCATCCCCATCAGGTTGTGATCTACGAGCGACCACCAAATAAGCGGATAACGCAGTAAGCAGCCCAAAGGTGTTGATTCTTACATCTGTCCAATCCCAAGGAACGCCCCATTCTGCTTGTCCCCAAATAGGTCCACTGGTAATGGCCATCAATCCGAATAACACACCTGCTTCTGCTGCTGAAACGTGTAACTTCCAACCCCATTCGCTGCGCTTTGTAAACCACGCTAGGCTACCGATGAAGAGCGCGGTAAAGGCGAACATCGAAGCCCACGCAGAAGGAACGTGCCAGTAGAAAATACGCTGTGCATAAGGGGCATTCATGGTGTCGTTGTCGACACCTGGGGCCCATGTGAATCCTAGGATAAGAGCGATACTTGCGATGACTAGACCAGTCAACCATAGAGCGATTCCGCTGTTCAGCAATCGCCTCGACATCCCGACCATGAGACTGCGTTGACAAGGTTGCTTTCAATTTGTGCCAATGTCATGCTCTTCTAACGAGCATGAGAATCAATGCAAGGGAGATGAAGAGTCCAAACGACCCACCTAACATGGTCCAAACGTCTTGTCCGATACCTTCTGTAGCAAGAAGTGTCATCCCTTCAACTGCCAATAACCACGGGAATATCAAGAAAGCCAGCAACATCTGTGCACCTTGTCTAGGACGTGGAAGCCATCGGTGTACTACCCAAAGGGCAAGGTTCACTCTACTGATTAGTACGCTGATGAGTAGCCCACAAAGCGTCAATTGGAATATATGCATAGTAGATATTTCTGGAAGCCCCTCGCCCTGAATCATCATTGCTGCCAATGCTGTGGAAACGATTCCAAGTATCGGTAACTGTATCGAGATTGCATTAGGTGCTTTGCCTGCGGTCTGTGCGGCCCACCAAGAACCGACATCATTCCTTTCGAGCAGCGATTGTGCAGGTCCGGGAACCAGCCCAATGACTAGAGATGGGAGCAATACTAAGCCAGTCCATAACCGCCAACCACGATTTCCTGCGATAATCTGAGGGTCTAGAGCAACCACGGTCAAAATGGTCAATATTGCGGCAATTCCACCACTCATGATAGTTGATTTAGTCCTAGAATCTTGTTTGTTTATCCAGTTTTGATATGTTCTTGCAGGATTGGAATTTTGTGATTCAATACTGGCTTCAGTTGATACTTGGGTACGTGGAATATCTCCTGACTCGATAGTCTTGCTACCCTGCCAAGAAATCTTCCTATCGGAATGGGATAGCAATTCCTTGTCGTGACTGGCCAATAGGATTCCATGCCCCGCGGAAGACAGGCTTTTGAGATGGATAATCAAGGCAGATCTTGAGTGCTCATCCAAGCCTTCATCTGCTTCGTCTAACAATACTAATCTTGGCTCATTTGAGACCATTGCAGGTATCAGAGATGCAAGGATGCTGACGCGTCTAGACAATCCTGCAGATAGAGTGCCAGTTCTTTCGAGTGCACGGTGCTTGAGGTCCCATGAAGTAAGTAGAGTGAGCAAGTCTTCAGAAGCGATTTCCTTGCCAGCAAGTCTAGCTGCGAATTGTAGATGTTCGATGATAGTTTCTTCTCCAGTTGTCGAGTCCTTTTGCAGACACAGTCCGAATGGATTCGCAGGTCTTCTTGTTCCAGTATGGTCACATATGGCATGCAACTCATCTCCGGAACGATGTTTGACAATCCCTTGACGTAGAGCTAAAATTCCTGCAGCACACTCTATGACCGTCGATTTACCGCAACCATTCTCACCGCTCAATGCCACAATTTCCCCTGAATGAACCCGCAGAGTGAAATCTTCGAGAACCATGTTCATGCCTCGCATGACAGAAATGTTCTCCAGTGACAAGAGAACTCTAGCTTGGCTCATCGGAACTTACGAGGGCTGAATTGGGGATGAACTCTCTCCTTCACGCTTCAGTTGCAATAATTGCTATCGAGATGATAGGAGTACTCAAGTCGAAAGCGCCTCTACGGGCACTTAGATGGTCTATTTCGTCTCACCACTGTGGCAGTTCTTTGAACCAGCAGAGTGGTTGATGTTGGTGGCGATGTTGTTTGCTGCTGGGGTTCCATATTTCATGGCAATTAGAGATAAGACCAGTCTTGCTTTAGCTACCACTGTCTCGATTCTTCTAGTCTATGTCGTTCAGACAATGACATGGATTCTATGGTGGCTTGGCCTAGGTTGGCACGATCCACTTTTCGCCTTGGTTGCAGTTCCTGACCTTATCGTTCATCCCGGCGAATGGCATCGCTTCATCAGCGCCGCTTGGATTCACAGTCCAAGGGATGCAACTCACGTTCTTGGAAATGCCCTGATAATCGCCTTGGTTGGAGTTCCATTAGAGCAACGACTTGGCCCTAAGCGATTCATGTTGGTCTATCTAGTCGGAGC
>CAXRJJ010000116.1:0-14537 GCA_964230945.1 Yoonia sp. | reverse complement strand
TTTGAGGACTTCCCTTGATTCGTTAAGCCATTGAAGGGATTTTCCAACTTGAGAAATCAAGCTCGATATTCGACCATAGGCTTCGCGCCTGCATTCGTGCATATATTCGATATTGGCTGTACGAGTAATCTTCTTCGCATTCTGTGAAGCAACAGACCTAATCTGGCCCGCTGCCCATTGCAATGAGGCGAGATTCTTGCGGTACATGTCGCATCCTACGGCAGCCTCAATCATGGCCTGATCGAAGCGAGGCATCTGGTCCAAAGATGGCCAAGAATGAACCATTGACATCAATGAATCATACAGAGTATCTCCAGCAGTCTGAACCATCCCTCGCATTTGCTTACGAACTCGGAAGGTCTTGTCGGAATCATTGACCCTGTCTGCTGCAGAACGTGCCTTGGTGAAGGCCTTGTCCAACAACTCGTCTCCAAACAAGACGGTTGGAACACTCTTCCAACGTATCCGCATGTTCCTCCCCGAGCCATGCGCGGGGCTACCCCCTCTTCAAACGTCGACCTTTTACACCACCACCCGTTGAGACTGTCGAGGCGAACCGATGAGCGGCATGACAGAAGATGGGCTTCCGGCCTGGGCCAAGGAAATGTGGGAAGAATTAGGATGTCCCGAACTACAGGACATCGAAGCCGTTACCAGTGGAGACCTACTAAACCGCAGGTATGGATTGCGAAGAGATGATCTTGTCGAGATGTTATTGGACGCCAGGGCCCTGCCTGAAGGAAAGGACCCTTGGATGAGGGGTCGGTTGGTGTCTTCGGGAAAAATGACCGTCGAACTATTGACAGAAGATGGCAAATTGCACTACATTTCGCGAGATGTCATTGTTGAAGTCATTCTAGTCGCTCACATGAGACCTGCATATCTCGATGATAAGGAATTGCTGGCCTTTGAAAGAGAAGATATGAAGAGACGAAACAAACTCAATGAAAAGGTCGAGAAGGAAGGAGAGGGTAGAGACGACACCCACTTGTGGGGTTGATTTCTTTGTCTGAAGACAATTGGGATATGGTGGATAATCACCACCTCCAGCGCACCTTTGAGTTTGCAGATTTTGTTAGCGCTTTAGATTTCGTTAATCGCGCAGGAGCAATCTGTGAAGAGATGAATCACCACGCTGATTTTGAATTATCATGGGGCAAAGTGGTCGTAAAGACATGGACCCACAGCGAGGGTAAAGTCACTCAATTGGATCATGACCTTGCCGAGGCTTTGAATCAACTGGAGTGAGCGAATATGGCCAAGGATGCAAAAGGACGCTTGCATCCTGGTTACGAACGGCACGTCTTCATCTGTTCACATAGCAGAGATGTTGGTAATCCACGCGGTTGTTGTGCGGAGAAAAACAGCCTAGAGGTCATGAGGACATTGAAATTAATGAGTAAGGATGCTGGTTTGAGTAATGTCAGAGTTCAGAAATCCGGTTGTTTAGACTTCTGTGAAAACGGAATATCTTGCGTGGTTTATCCCGAAGCGACGTGGTATTCCTTGGACGGTAGCCTAGAGCAACTCAAATTGATTATGGAACAACATCTGCGCGACGGAAAGGTCGTGGAAGAATGTCTCATGGATCTGTCAACTGATTGAACGAGGCAATCAAAGTTTGACGGGTCTTGTAGCACCACATGCCTGACACTTGAGCAGAGTGGTCCTCTCTTCCTTGATGAACAAAGTATCAGGGGCTGAACACTGACCACACTTGATGTAAGTATTCACATAATTGACAATTCTCTTCTTCAAACGCTTTGGCGGGATTCGTCCCTTGAATCGTGCTCTAGGACCTTCCCTACTACCACTAGTACCTAACTCATTGAGGATGTACTGAAAGACATGATTCTCGTCTCTATCCATGTGACTTACAACCTCAGTAAAATTCCGGAAAATGGTATTCGCACCTTCAATCATGATTTGAGGCTCCGGTAGAGTCCATCGCGCTCTCTCGCTGATATCGGTGGGGATCCTGTCCCGCGCCCTATCGAGCAGTTCCTCATACTCGAATTCACTCATGGATACGGCCCAACTCGCCTGTCGTTTAGGTCTTTGCCCAAAGAATGCGTTTCCACCAGCCCCTACAACCGATGTGTTCATGGACATCGACCGCCGCCTAAACGATGAACGAACATGTCGCTGAGTGTTGATGAACTGAGGAAAACGGTTGCCAACCTGAAGAATGAGGGCTTGAATTCACAGCAGATTGCCGATGAATTGTCCTTGTCTCAAGATACCATTGCATGGCTTTCCAGCAGCAATGAAGGCCAGGAGCGGCCACAAGATGTTCGCATAGGTTGGAGAACTATTGGCGTTAGGCCAATAAGGACCGAAGCAATGGCTACGATTTTCGCAGATGTCTTGCTGGAAGAAGTTGGAGAAGAAGGCGTCGACAGTATTGTCGGTATCAGTTTGAACGGTATTCTATTCGCTAATGAGATTGCTAAATTCCTCGATACCGAAGTTTCGATTCATAGGAATGTAGATGGTGGACCGGGGCAAGGTTCTCTATCCAACAAGTATGGACAAGTGAATGGTAAGAGAATTGCCATAGTCGACGATGTCCTGTCAAGTGGGACTACTATGCGGAACACTATCTCGATGATGAGAGAGATGGGTGCTGAAGTTGCATTGTGCATGGTTCTTGTGAACAAGACTCCACTCAATGAAATCGAGGAAGTTCCACTGCGAGGCATTATTCGAGCAGTAGCCGTCTGAATCGGGTTGAATGGAATGCATTGGGCTGATCACGCTGCGCAAAGACTCGCCGAACGGGGTGACAAGCACGTTATTGCCACCGGCATCACCCCCTCTGGGCATATTCATGTCGGAAATATGAGAGAGGTATTGACTGGAGATATGCTTCGCAGGGCCTGTGAAGATGCGGGCCTAGATGCAGAATTGATCTATATCGCTGATACTGCAGATCCATTGCGCAAGGTGTACAATTTCCTCGATGATTCATATCAGCAATATGTTGGACACCAACTAGCAGCCATACCCGCTCCTGATGACAAAGGAAGGCCTGAAGGTGAGGGTTCCTACTCCGAGTACTTCTTGAGGCCGTTTCTAGAAGCGCTCCAAGATACTGGAACAGAGGTCAGAGTGGTCGACAATCATCAGGCCTATCTGGAAGGAAAATATGCTGAACATTCTCGAACGGTGTGTGAAAATGTCGATGCAATCAGAGAGATTATCGAGCGTGTATCGGGAAGAGAATTATCCAGCGACTGGCATCCCTACTCACCATTAGATTCGAAAGGAAGCCTAGACGGAGTTGTCGTGCAGTCTTACGAATGGCCATATCTTTACTGGACCGATAGCCATGGAGTATCAGGAAAGGCTGACCTGAGAAAGGGGGATGGAAAACTACCATGGAGAATTGATTGGCCAGCACGTTGGGATTGGAATGGCATCACTTGTGAGCCGTTTGGTAAAGACCACGCAGCAGCCGGCGGTTCGTATGATACCGGCAAAGAAATCTGCACCCTATTTGGTAATGAGGCGCCGATGAGTTTACCCTACGAGTGGATCTCTCTCAAGGGGCAAGGGGCCATGTCAAGTTCCAAGGGAGTAGTATTGACGGCAAGAGAATTGCTTGACATTACACCACCAGAAATAATGCGCTTCCTTGTGGCCAACAATAAACCTCGTAAAGCGATTCAATTCGATACTGGGGAAGGACTGATTGGACTGGCGGATGAATACGAAAGATTAGGTGGACAGATTCCAAACATGCTGAAAGATATTGAGGATGAAGAAATCTCAAGGCGAAAGAAGAATCAAATCGAAGATTCATTGGGTGCTTGGAGATTATCTCAAACTGTGCATGGAGATATGATTTCCACAACCTCATCGGTTTCCTTCAGCCATTTGTCTTTGGTAGCGCAGATGAAACAGGATGATGCCGAGGTCTGGAAATCTTTGCAACGCAGCCATGGTATTGATGCACAGAATCCTAATTCTGTACTGGTGGATAGGCTGATGCGCATGCGAAACTGGATTAGTGGTAGCCATTTCCCTGAATCATCCCGTATTGTCGTGAATGACGCACCTGATCAAGAATGGTTAGATAGCCTCGGGAACATAGAACTGGAATTCATCAAATCACTTCATACAAATCATCCAAGTGAATTCAATGAGGATTCAACCAGAAACTGGGTCTCGCAAGCATGCGCGGACAGCGAATTGCCGGCGAGGGATGCGTACCGCGTTCTATATCGCTTAATCATCAGCAAAGACAGAGGGCCAAGAATCGCCTCACTATTGGCAACCATGGACTCTGAACACATTACTGCTCTACTTTCTTCGGCAATTTGATTCGGCTAATTCAAGGAGGTCCAAGATTGGCCTTCTTTCAGGCTCTGCGACCATCAGACTTGAATAACCCGAGAAGTACTGAGGCCGTACATGGCTGGGGTACACTGTCCTACCTGCGAGGCTTTGGTCGACGCTGTAGCCAAGTTCTGCTTGGCTTGCGGACACGATTTCTCTACTCAAGGACCGATAACTTCAACCGGACATGATTTGCAACAATTGAAGGACGTCATTCGGCAGAGAGATGACCTTTCAATGGCTGAAAAATTCGATATGATCGCCAAGGTAGAAGAGGGCGCAAATCCAATCTCGTTGGGAATAGCAGCACCCGCCGGTGGAGATGATGTCGATATCGGAGAAGCATTTGCTAGTTCAGACGATGGTTCTGCCAGCAAGACGAGCGAGTGGTCATTCGGAGAATCAAAGGCTACCAATGCTGCTGTCAGAGCGGTCATGAAAGCCACTGATGCCTGGTCACTGATTCAATCCGGTGATTTGAACCTTGGAGACACACTATTCCGCGATGCAATGAACATGGGAATGGATGCAAGTACTCACATTCACGATGTTGCAAGTGGAGAAAACGAAGGCATAGACCCTGATGCAATGCGAGCAATTCCAGTTCTCAAACCTCCAAAGCGAAGTTTCTGTCCAAAATGCGGTTCAGACATCCATAACAATACTATGTTGCAATGGCGAAAATGGAGAGACCATTCCTCGGAAGTAGTTTCGATGCAGTTGGAAGCTTCAATGGAAACAGCACTAATACAGGTCGCCGCGCATTTCGTAGGAGATCTGAAGAAGGTGACTGATGAAAGAGATGAGCTCAAAGCCAGACTCGATGAGGTTGACGAAGAAAAAGTCAAGGAAGAATTGAGAGAATCACTGGAAAAGGAACTCAGAAAAGAACTCAAGGAAGAGATTCGAGAAGAACTTGAAGATGACATCAGAGCAGATATAGAAAAAGATGTCAAAAGCAGCATGGTCTCTAGAGGGGCTTCACGTAGTGGCAAACGTAGTAGTACTGCCACTACTGGTAAGAAGAAATCTCCCGCAAAAGCCGGAGGGTTATTCGGCGCCAAGCGCCCTAAGAAAAAGTTCGAGGGAGACGATCCAAGCGACAAACCTGAGTGGTTCCTGAAAGAAGCATTGGATACTGTTTACGACCCGCATGGAACTGGTAAGAATGTCAAAAGAAAGACCATCTTAGCACGCTCTTCTGAAGGAAACGTTCGAGTTGAAGATGTTGTGAAGGTATACTCCTCTGAGGGAGAAGAGGGCTTGTCAGAATTGGCTTGGACATCTCCGTTGACCAAATACATCATCGAGGCATACGACGCCTGCTGAGGCGGTAGGCATGTCTCGTACCGATGGTGGACGGGCATTCATTCTAGTAATCATTGTCAGTGCTTTTGCTGCTGGCGCTTTGTATCTTGTACAGGTAAATTGGGTAGATCCATGGCTATCTTCGAGATGGGGATCTGCAATCTTCAGAATGTTGAGAATGATTCTTGTCTACGTGGTTCCGGCGGCCTGGTGGCTGAAGAGATATCGAAGTAATGAATCAGTTACAAAAGAATTAGGGATGCATTTGTCTAAGGAAAGAGCAACCTTCGTGCTAGGAACGGGTATTGGATTGTACTGCATTGCACTAGCCGCATTTCTTCTATGGCCTCCCCAAATGTGTGGCTTTACATTCTGGTCTAGCAATAGTGATTGCACCACCGCAAGTCTGTCAGATTGGCTCATTGTATTACCAACCATTTGTGTAATGGCGATGGTGACTGATCTATGGACACGCGGCTTTGTGTTACTACAAGCGGCAGACAGATGGGGTGAAGCACCGGCAATAGCGCTGCAGAATGCTCTTTGGATACTTCTACACCTCTATGAATTAGAACTGTTAGCTCCATCGATGGGGTGGGCAGGGGCTATTCTTCTTGCCCTATTTCTTGGATTCCTAGGAGACATTATCGCACTGAGGGAGAGGTCAGTGGTTGGCCTGATGGCTGGTCATGCAATACTGAATATCGGTTGGGCCAGCGCACTTGCCCTAGGTTTCATTATTTGATGTATGAAACCTTCAGACGCTGAGGAATAGTTGGTCCACGTTTTGCCGCACGTATTGCAGCGACCTCCATCTTTGCTCCAGAAAGAGTAGTGACAAAGGGGATGTTCATCTCAACAGCAAGACGTCGCATCATATTGCCATCACGAACTGCTCCTCCACTAATCGTAGGAATGTTAACCACGAACTGTATCTTACCACTACGCATCAAGTTCAATGCATCGGGCTGCTGCGAGTCTGCAATTCTATAGGCGGTCTTGACGGTAAGTCCATGCCTCCTCATTACATCTGCAGTTCCAGGAGTCGCATGTACTATGAATCCTAGTTCCAACAAGTCTCTGACTACAGGAACAACATTCTCTTTGTCGGCAGAACGCACCGTGACATAGGCTCCGCCCTCTGTATTCACCGGAATCTCAGTAGCCATTCTCGCCTTGAGATAAGCAACGTCGGCATCAGGATCGGAACCCATTACTTCACCGGTAGACTTCATCTCAGGACCGGGGGCTGGATCGAGACCTGTTAATTTGATGAATGGAAACACTGGAGCCTTTACGCATACCAATTCGCTTCGCCTTTCTGGAATAACTTGTTGAGCAAAAGTCTCCCCGATAGTAGCCCTTGCTGCGATTCTAGCCATTGGAACACCAGTGGCCTTGGCGACAAATGGAACGGTTCTACTAGATCTAGGATTCACTTCTAAAACATATAGAAGGTCTTTCTGAATGGCAAATTGAATATTGAAACAGCCCACTATTCCAAGTCCTAAACCGATGATTCTAGTCTGTTCTTCAACCTTGGCCAACATACTTGGC
Source organism: Yoonia sp. (assembly GCA_964230945.1). Classification (GTDB taxonomy): domain Archaea; phylum Thermoplasmatota; class Poseidoniia; order Poseidoniales; family Poseidoniaceae; genus UBA226. The sequence continues at coordinate 7,331 of CAXRJJ010000116.1, read as the reverse complement.
GAAATGGTTTGGGTAGGAATGAAACAGGTTGAATCACCAGAATGGATTCCTGCTTCCTCTAGATGCTCCATGACTGCTCCGATCAACACCTCCTCTCCATCACAAGCCGCATCGACATCAAGTTCGATTGCATGTCCAAGGTATTCATCGACCAACAAAGGCTTGTCAGGGGCCAAATATGCCTCATCGAGGTAAGCCTGTAATTGGTCTTCATCTGTTAGCACTTCCATTCCCCTCCCACCCAAAACATAGGATGGACGAATCAGTACAGGGAAGCCGATGCTATGGGCTGCAGCCCTCACATCATCTGCGCTGGTACCGGTTGCACCTCTAGGCATCCGTAATCCAGAACGTTCGGCAAAGGCCTCGAATCTCTCTCTATCACTAGCCTCATCAACTGCATCTGTAGAAGTACCCATGATAGTTGTAGCAAGACCAAGGCCTTGCAACTCCGGCAATCTTGCTTCCAATGGCAAGGCGAGATTGATGGCTGTCTGACCTCCGAATTGCAATAAGATACCATGTGCATTTTCACGCAACAAAATCTCGGTCACACACTCTAATGAAAGTGGGTCGAAATAGAGACGGTCACTGGTATCGAAGTCGGTTGATACTGTCTCTGGATTATTGTTGATGATGATTGCATCCCTGCCCGAGTTACGGATTGCACCCACCGCATGCACACAACCATAGTCAAATTCGATACCTTGTCCAATACGAATGGGCCCAGAGCCGATTACTACCATCCTTTCCTTGTCACGCTGTTCTAGGTCAGGCAGAAGATCGATTCCAGATTCTCCATCCCCTTCGTATGTGGAATAGTAATATGGTGTCTTAGCGGCAAATTCAGCAGCACAGGAATCCACCATTCGATAACGAGGATGTATGCCTAAACTGTGCCTGCGGCGCATGACTGCTGATTCTGAAACCGCATCAGGAAGACGTTTCCAGCCAGATGCAAGGAACCCAGCCTTGGCATCTGCGATGTGGGCATCTGTGAATCCAAATCTCTTCCAGGCGCGAAGGTCATCTGCTTCGATACTGGCTATACTACCTGAATGATTGACTATACTTGATTCCATTTCTGCCATACACTGGAACCTATGCAAGAACCAACGAGTCATCCTAGTAATCTCGTGCACTCTCTCGATACCCCATCCTCTTCTGAAGGCCTCAAACAGCGCACCCATCCTCTTGTCTGTAGCAACCTTTAGCCACTGGACAAGAGTGGTATCAGAGAGCGGCTCGTTGGCTCTCTCAGCCATGCCTTCTCCATCGCTTTCATCAGCGCGAGTCAATGGCCGAGGGTGAGGCTCACCGGTTTCTAGCGAAGACCAAGCCTTGAGGAAGGCCTCCTCAAAACAACGCCCTATTGCCATAACTTCGCCTGTTGATTTCATTGAAGTTCCAAGAGTTCTGTCAGCGGTACGGAACTTGTCAAATGGCCAACGTGGAATCTTGACTACACAATAATCCAAGGTTGGTTCAAAGGCCGCAGTGGTGCCATGACCAGTGATGGGGTTTGGCAGTTCATCTAGAGTATAGCCAACTGCAATCTTAGCGGCCATTCTGGCTATTGGATAACCTGTTGCTTTACTAGCCAAAGCACTGGAACGGCTAACTCGAGGGTTGACTTCGATGACTCGAACCTCTCCAGTAGCCTGATTGAAGGCGAATTGTACATTGCAACCCCCGCAAATATTCAGGGCCCGAATCAATCGCAAAGCGCAATCCCTGAGGTGCTGATGATCTGCATCCGAAAGGCTCTGTTGCGGTGCTACAACCACACTCTCACCGGTGTGTACTCCCATGGGATCGATGTTCTCCATGGTACAGACGACGATACAATTGTCGTGAGCATCTCGCATAACCTCGTACTCGTGTTCCTGCCATCCTAGAATCGACTCTTCGACCAAGACCTGATTGATTCTACTGTTTCGTAGCCCTAGGCTTGCTACCTCAACCAATTGTCCTTTGTCCCAAACAGTTCCCCCTCCAAGTCCACCTAAGGTAAAGGCGGGCCGGACCAATAAGGGCCAGGAACCTATGTCCTCAGCAGCTTCTAGCACTTCATTCATTGAATTACAAGCGATAGCATATGGCACTGGTAAGTCGATGGATTCGCATACGCGCTTGAACAGGTCGCGGTCCTCAGCCTTATCGATGGCATCCAAGTCACTACCAATCAACTCCACTCCTAACTCATCTAGGACTCCTGCATGGGCAAGTTCTGTTGCAATATTCAGGGCAGTCTGCCCACCCATGCCCGCAAGTAAAGCATCTGGCTTCTCCTTCTCGATTATCGAGCGGACTACGTCTGGTAACAATGGCTCGATGTAGACTCTATCGGCCATCTCAGGATCATTCTGAATGGTTGCAGGGTTGGAGTTAACCAAGATGGTCTTGAAACCATCTTCTCTCAATGCAGTACAGGCTTGAGAACCACTGAAGTCGAATTCAGCAGCCTGTCCGATTCTGATTGGACCACTTCCGAGTACCATGATGCTGTGGATGTCATCTCTACGAGGCATCGTTATCACCTCGCATGTATTCTCTTACCATCTCTGCAAACCTATCGAAAAGCGGAGAGGCGTCGTGTGGCCCGGGGCAAGCCTCGGGGTGATACTGTACGCTGAAAGCAGGTCTATCTTCGATATCCAAACCTTCCACTGTGCGGTCGTTGGCGTTAACGTGACGTACAATCGCCCGATGTCCTGTGATATTCTCTTGAGGTCCGCTATTAGCGCCACTCGGATGAGCGGCCAGCATCCCCTTCTCTGGATCCTCAACTGCAAAACCATGATTCTGAGAGGTTATTGCAACGCTGTTCGTTACCAAATCGAGAACTGGTTGATTAGCACCTCTATGCCCATACCTCATTTTGTAAGTGCTCAGGCCACAAGCCAAACCAAGCAGTTGATGTCCAAGGCAGATACCCATTGTCGGCAGACCCTTGGCTACTGCCGCAGCTAGTGTTTCTCTTGCCCTAGTTGCCTTACCCTGATGAGCAGGGTCACCTGGGCCATTGGAACAAAACATTGCATCGATCTTCCATTCATCGACAAGTTCGTCAAATGAGATATCAGGAGGGCACCAGAGAACTTCGAATCTACGGCACAGTTCTCTCAGTATGTTGTACTTGATGCCACAATCCAAAGCAGCAAGGCGGGGTGCATCAAATCCTGGATTCAACAAGACCGCTTCATCGATAGAAACCTCATCGACCAAATCTTCGAGGTCTGGAGCCTTCATTTCTTGCAAGCGCCGCATCATTTCCTTTTCTTCATCAGCGGGACCTAGTACACACAATAGGGTGCCGTGTTCTCTTACTCTGCGAGTCACCGCTCTAGTATCGATAGATTCGATTCCCGTCACTGAATGTGCCCTGAGAAATTCATCTAGCCCTGCAACAGAATCGCGGTGGTCCGGCTCGCGCATAGCATGTCGGACAACGACTCCTCTTGGCCAGATTCCAGCGGATTCACTCTTGCTAAGATGAACGCCATAATTACCGATTAATGGATATGTGAAAGTAAGAACTTGCCCTGCAAAACTAGGGTCTGTCAGGCTTTCTTGGAAACCAGTCATTCCAGTAGTGAAAACCAACTCACCTTCAGCAATGCCACAGGCTCCGAATAACAAACCCTCAAAGCGGCTGCCATCAGCCAAAAGAAGCAATCCAACTGGTTGTTCAGCAGGGGCTGGAGAGATTGCATGCAGTAAGGAATCGGCAGCATCAGTAAACACTGGAGCATTACCTTCGGAAGCAGTAGATGCACCGGGACAAAATCCCCCTTGTGCCGCGAGCCCCGCCGACATCGTCTTTGGTCCCAAAGTGGGCTCTAAGATGATTACCTATCTAACGGCCGCTAAACCTTCATCTTAATCGCCACTTTCATGGACAGTTTTTCCTCGCTGATTTGGCTCTATTGTCAACTTTGCATCATCGAAAACAGGAGGTGACTCGACGTAAGAGTCTAGGAATAGGGCAAGTGCTGCAACTTCGCTGTGCGGCTGATTACCGACGGCGACATTGTGATGGCAGATATCGTATACTTGTCGGGGTACTTTTGCGCCACCTACAACTATACACAGAGGAACATTGTTGTGTAATTCGGGAATCACTTCGCGAAATGGAAGTCCGTACATGGTTAGATGTACTGCTGTACCTGTCTTAACGAAATTCTTCAGCCATGCCATGGGCTTCTCGGTATATTCAGTTTGCAAACTACCGCCGAAACTCTCCGATACCGAATGCAGTCCTGCAAACAACTCCTCATCCTCGTCTCCTGCAAGTACCAAACGTTGGGCACCAAATGCTCTGGCAACAAGACCAAGATGAGTGGTGATTCGTGGATCTCTACCTTTGCGGTGACCCAGTCTAAGCACAACCACCTCGGCGCACATGTATCTCGGCACTAGCCTTGACTTCTTCAGGCGTCCGCTAGTTCAGCATCCTCAGGCTCAGACTCAGGAGCAGACATTTCTTGTGAAGCGATCGCCAAAATCTCAATACCCGAAAATGCCTCTTCTAAGCGCATAACCCAATTCAACAGGAAGGCCTCGATGAACAACTTGGCTACGAAGAAGAAACCAACACCGAGAATCGTTAGACGGAGAGTTTGCCACAAAGCATTACCCACATCTACCGTTGAGTCAAGAAGGCCCATGACAAGTGGTTCAAAGGAAAAGAAGCCCATGACCAAGAACATGGCGCCGGCAATTAATGCAGGACCTGGTTGACCCTTCTCACGGCTAGCAGCATTGAGTATTGATGCAAAGAATACTACCGCTGGAACAAGATAAGAAAGAGTCATGAAAGTAATTCCTTTGACCAAAGAGTCGCTCTGGTTTATTGGATCATCTCCAATCCGTTGAATTGAGAGCCACCAGAATATCGCTAACCCCGCAGCGATACCACCGCAAGTCAACGACCGATGATGAATCATCTTCCCTAGGTCATGTCGATCTTTGGGGTTCAAACGGTTGAGAATATTCTCCGCGATTTCTAACTGCTGCGGACTAGGCATGGCCACGTCATCTTCTGTGGAAAGAGCAGATTCTGCATCCACATCCGCATCCTCAACCGCGCCCATAATCGCAAGGCTCGTGCACCTCATCTGATAAAGGATGCCTGACTCACGGGGTACGTCATGGCCGGTTCTAGAGGGGTTAGGGATTGCCGCCGAGCCCTAAGGGCTCATGCCGATGGCAGGCCTAGATTGATGGGGATCATCAATTGCACTCCTGATTCATTTCATTCGGCTAGCCGCTCAGGCGATGTCGAAAGGGCATTTCAGATGATTGCAGAAGGCGCTGATTGGATAGATATTGGCGGAGAATCAACAAGGCCAGGAGCTGAGGCAGTTTCCATAGAACAAGAGTTGAACAGAGTAATTCCAGTCATTAGTGAATTACGGAATTCTTCTGAAGTGTGGATATCAGTTGACACTCGGCATCCGGAAGTCGCAACTGCTGCCCTAGATGCAGGAGCCGATATGGTCAACGATGTTAGCGGACTAAGAGATCCAAAAATGCTTGAATTAATTGCGCAAAGAGGCTGTGCAGTCTGCATAATGCATATGCAAGGAGAACCTAGAGACATGCAGGAGAACCCCACTTACCTCAACGTGTTCGAAGAAGTCTATGCACAATTACTCAGCAAAGCAAGGGAGTTGGTTGACTTAGGACATGACATAGAGAATATTGTTCTAGACCCAGGGTTCGGATTTGGAAAGACTTTGCAACACAACCTCGATTTGCTACAAGATATAGAAAGAGGCCCTGAAGGCTTTTCTATACTCTGGGGAGCCTCTCGTAAATCGATGATCGGGGCCATTACCGAACGTGATGAAACGGCCGACAGATTACCGGGTACTCTAGCCGTGGCTACTCAGGCACAGAGACTTGGAGTAGACATCCTAAGAGTACATGATGTAGCAGAACATCTCGACGTTGCAAAGATGAATTCTGCAATTAATGGAGGTGTTTAGTTGTCGGAGGCTGAGAACGAACCAATCGTCGACATCGATGAGAACCTCAGAATCATTGGAACTGCACATGTATCGAAAGATTCTGTGGAATTAGTCGACAAACAAATCGAGGAGTGGAAACCTGATGTCGTCGCCATCGAATTGTGCAATAGCAGGGCACAGGCCATGAAGGATGAGCGTAGACTAGACCAAGAAGGGCTACGCAAAGTCATCAAAGAAGGCAAGGCACCATTGGTCCTCTTCCAATCCATGCTCGCTGCTGAACAAAGAAGGCTTGGCATGGACGAAGGAGTGCAACCTGGAGCAGAACTTCTAGGCGCCATGAATAGTGCCGAAGAGAAGAATATCGAAGTTGCATTGGTCGACCGAGACATACAGATCACACTCAGGCGCGCATGGCGAAATATGGGTCTGCGCGAAAAGTGGAGAATACTATGGGGATTGGTAGCTCCTGAAGATGATTCAGAGGAAGATATCCCCGAGATTAATGAATTGCTATCGAATAAAGACCTGCTCAGCGAATTGATGGAAGAACTCAAGCAAATAGCCCCCTCTGCAGGTGAAGTATTGGTCGATGAAAGAGACGAATACTTAGCAACCAAAATCGAAAGTCAACGGAGTAAAGGAAAGGTTCTGGCAGTAATTGGCGCAGGGCACTTGGATGGCGTCAGCAAGCGTTTGCAGAATAGAGAGACAACTGCAGAAAGAATCGAAGAGCTTGAAATCGTACCTCGTCCAAATCCTCTTTGGAAAGTCGTAATGTGGGGAATTCCACTCTTGGTCTTTGGCTTGATGGGATGGTTCCTCTATACTGGAGCCGAGGGCGACCTATACCAGATGTTGACCATCTGGACGCTGTTCAACGCTGCGATGGCAGCCATATGTTGCATGATTGCGAGGGGGCATCCTCTAGCCATATTGACTGCTGCAATAGCCAGTCCAATCACCTCACTGAATCCTGCATTAGCAGCGGGGTGGTTTGCCGGTTACGTTCAATTGGTAGTACGAGAACCTTCGACCAAGGACCTCAAAGATTTCCTCAAACTCGATGAGATGAAATTATTCTGGTCTAACCGGGCCGGAAGAGTTATATTGGTGACTGCCCGTACAAATCTTGGAAGTATGCTTGGAGCATGGTTTGCAACTGCAGGGATTATTACCGCATTCTAAATTGAACGTCGGCAATGAAGTTATAGCGAACAATCATTACGCTAAGTCATGGATAAAGAAATATTATTGGAAGCTCATTTTTTAGTAAAGAAACTGAAATATGCAGCGCTATTAGGGGCGACAATATTACCGATTTTTCTTTGGTATGTATTACGAGAACAAGAGGAC
>CAXRJJ010000115.1:0-29381 GCA_964230945.1 Yoonia sp. | reverse complement strand
CCACTATCGCTGATGTTAGCAGCACGAGGTGTAGATGCTAGTGTTAGTGTAGTGCACAGTAGGAGTGAAGATATCGAAGGGATATGTAGGACGGCGGATGTTTTGATTGCCGCCGTTGGCCGCCCAGCGTTGGTTTCTGCGGATTGGGTCAAACCGGGTGCGGTGATAATCGATGTGGGTGTAAACCGAGTCGATGATGAGAATCACGAACGTGGTTGGTACCTTGCAGGGGATGTTCATCCTGAGGTTGCTGGCGTCGCCTCAAAGTTATCTCCGGTTCCTGGGGGAGTTGGGCCGATGACTATCGCATGTTTGATGGCAAATACAGTTACTGCTGCGGAAAATCTCTCAGTTTAATCAGAAATCTGCCGTGCGAGGCTTGATGAAGGGATGAGGTCAGTGCTCAATTATGATGCAGGGCGAGCGCCGCCATCCAATGGCTGGCCTCATCGGCCTTTGGGTAGGGGGTCTAGTCTTGGTGTTCACGCTAGTGAACGTGCATTTTGCCCCTTGGCCGGGACATATGGGGCAGAAGTTCCATGGTCTTCCCTTCATTTTCGAGCTTTTCTCAAGTCCTTCTTCGCAGCCAATTTGGGGAGTCAAGAATGAATACAGTATGCAGGAATGGGCTTTATTGAGTATCTCGGCAATCGCATTCATTGTCGCATGGTGGGGCCATCGATTCCGGCCTGAGATGAGCGTTCCGGATGCTCAGAATGAAGCCAGTATGCGTGAAGCGATGGAGACTCAGGAAATTTCAGTTTCCGCCGGAAGCGGCGATATCAACCCGACAACCGCATCGATCGTAGCAGGAATTGTTGGAGGACTTGCGGATCAGAGTCAAGAAGAAGTCTCAGGAGCTATCGGTGCTTTGTCAAGGGGTGAATTTGGAGCTCAGGCTGCTCAAATTGCTAAGGAGAACCCCAAACTCGAGGGCCCAATCGAGATCGCTTCGGAAGATACTGACAGCATTCCTTTGCCCGATGGAGATCATGCCCAAACGAGCAGCGGCGGCTTCAATCAAGTTCCTTTACCTGAACCAGATGAATCAGGAATTGATGAATTGATAATGGATGAGGAAGAATCCATTGAACCTGAGGTTGTGAAGCGTCAGGACATGGCTGTATTTTCATCTGGAACTCGTCCAGATGTGGCGCCAGACCTGATAATCGATCAACCGATTGAATTGCCACCGGAGCCACCGGAGCCACCAGCATTACCTGATTTAGATGATTTTGATGATACTCCTGAGGAAGAAGAGGAAGAAGAATTGCCTGAGTTACCTTCCGTGCCAAATCTACCCGGATTGCCAAGTTTACCTAGTCTCGATGATTGATGCCATCAGGGCGTCGGTTTCATTGGGCAGCAACATTACGCAGGGACATGGAGGGCGCTTCACAAGTGGATTTGGAGCGCTCGGCCAAGGACCTTCTTGAATCACCAGGTGGGCAGATAATGTCTGCCATGAGGGCACATCTTCGAAGCAGAGCGATATTGTTACTATCCCTTTTCGTAATTGGCTTCATGGTTGCATTTCCATTCACCGGAGAACTGATTTCGTGGTTAGTTGAGGACTCTGGATACGTTCCATCAGGAACCGAGGTTGTGGTGCTGACTCCGGTCGAGTTATTGGCTCTAAAACTCAGAGTTTCTGCATACGTCGGGATGACATTAGGCTTGTTTCTTCTCCTTGTGGACACTTTCCACCATGGACTTTCTCACCCCGCAGTAAAACAGAGAGTGGATGAGTCTGGAATAGAGATGCCAACCTTGGGAATGGGTTTGTTGGTAACCGTTTCTGCTTCCTTGCTCTTGGTTTTCCTTTCACAATGGTGGACTCTTTCGGTCATGGTTCCAATCGTCTTGCAGTATTTGGCAGAAGATGCAGCATCATCGGGTTTGGATACGACATGGAGGTTGTCTTCCTTCATCGGATTTATTCTCAATCTATGCTTTGCAGGGCTTGTAGCATTTCAGACTCCAGTGGTCACTTTGTTGCTATTGCGTGGTGGTGCGGTTGAACGAACTACGGTGTCTGGCCATCGTCGGCATATTTGGTTTGCAGCAGTTGTCCTTGGAGCCTTGCTATCTCCTCCGGACCCTCTCTCGATGTTACTGGTTTCTGCTCCAGTAGTAATCCTGTTTGAATTGGCAATGCTGGTAGACCGCATCATGGGATAATCAGGCTTCTTCGGCTCCACTTCTCCTTAGAGCATCTTCTTCAGCAGCGACGCGGATTCCCTCTTCGACATCTACCCATTTCATCATGATCGTTCCTATCAGTATGATGATTAGAATGGATAGTATTCCCATTCGGTCATCCATTGCAGTTGACATCAAGAAGTAAATCCAAGGTCCGATAACGCTGGCAGCCTTGCCTATGAAACCGAAGAAGCCGAAGAATTCTGTAGATCGAGATTCTGGTACCATCATACCGAACATCGATCTTGCTAAGGCTTGACTTCCACCCATGACAATACCAACCATTAGACCGAGAATCAACCATTGTAGATCTATGCCAAGGCTCAGAGGTTTCCATAGGATGTTTCGCAGGGTTTCAGGCCATGAGTCGATGGAACCCTCGCCTATCTGACTGGGGTGTTCTTTACCGTAAATCATCGCAGGAGAAGTCCCTTCTGAAACGGGACCATCTGCAATGAATAAGGTGAATTCAGTATCCTCTACTGCTTTAGATAAATTCACTACTTGTGCTGCACTAAGATTCAACCCGTTCTTCAGCCCCCAAGTTTGATCCCATTCTTTGTGGGCTTTGTCATCTTCAAGATTCAACTCGTGCCCATCTTGGACTGAAACGACGTAAAGACTCGCATCTTGAATCCAATGGACACGATATGTGAACTCGTCTTCCTCTTCAGGCTCTAAGGCGCAGAATCCTGTTGCTATGGCAATGATTAGACACCAACCTACTAAGGAAACGATTAGCGCTTTCTTTGTGGTTATCTTCTCCGCCAAACGACTGAAGGCCATCGCACTAGGTGCTGCTACGAATTGAATCATCAGGATTACAATCATGTTGGTAATCATCGATACGCCGAGCACGTCTCCTCCGAAGGCCCCAGCGATTGACAATACGGTCTGGATACCATCGTTGAACATCAGATATGCTGCAAGATAAATGACTAGCATCTTGAATCGAGTCAATTCTTTGAAAGTTTTGCGCAGTTCTCGGAAAGCCATCCCTGTGGCTTTTCGAGCATTCAGTCCAGTCATCGGTTCTGGAATCTCAGGTTCTGGTACGTCTCGGAATGTATAGACAGAGAATCCCCACCACCATACTCCAACCGAGGCCAAAGATAGACGAATCATCAGGTCGCTGTTATCAGTAGCCATCAACAGTCCAAGGTGAACCGCAAGAAGCAGCCCTCCTCCTATGTATCCGTATGCAAATCCTCGGCTACTGATGTTATCCATCAGTTCATCATCTCCCATGTATGGAAGCAGAGCATTGTAGAACACATTAGCACCAGCAAATCCGACATTGGCAATGAAGAAACATAGTAACAGGAAAAGCCAATCATAGTCTGCAAAGAATGCTGAAAATAACATCAGAAATGTAGCGCCCGCACCCGCGTAGGTGTATATCTTGAGCAGTTTCATCTTGATTTCCATACGATCAGCGATTATTCCGAGAATAGGTGAAGAGAGTGCTACCAGTAGAGTAGAGAATCCCACAACGAAGGCCCACATCCCTGAAGCGCTGAAGTTGGAGAAGAAAGAATCAGGATTATTTTTCAAGAAGACATTGGTCAGGGCAATTGCATAAATCGGCAGAATTGCCACCGTTATGCTGGTTGAGAATGCTGAGTTGGCCCAATCGTACATACACCAGCCACGAATCTTCTTTTTTTGGTCATCAGGCAGATTTTTCATCCGCTCTTTAATGCTGACTTCTGTAACGGTATCAGACATGTCGCTCAGTTGGCAAGTTCCGGCTCAACACATCATGCTTACGCATGTTGTCCGGCTTGAGGTTCAAAAGTGGAACCAGTAATCGCTCGCCGAGTTTGATGAGTTGGCAGCAACCGGTCGAGAATAGCATCGCCTCACTTAGGGAGGGTATCGAACGCTTCGATGGGATTGAATTCGATTTGAGATTGACTTGCGATAACGAGTTGGTTCTACACCATGATCGGAACCCTGCGTTCTCTTCTGAAAAGAGGGGAGGGATTCCAAGGTATGTTGAAGATTGCACTTTGGATGAGATTTGTGAACAAGGTTTCGACTCTTTTGAGAGTTTGATGGAAAACAAGGATTTCATGCGCCATTGGTTGGAGGAAGCAAGATTCGTATGTCTGGAGTTGAAAATTCCACATCCTCGCTCAAAAGCGGGCGGGGGATGGTTAGCTGGATCAAAACGAGTTGAACATTTGCGTAGAATGATGTCGATGTGCATCGATTCACTGAAAGATGCTGAGGTGAATCCTAACAATGCAGTATTCTATTCATTTCACAGTGCCTTGCCACGCGTGAACAAATCACTTGGCGGCGATTGGAATGCGGTGACATTACGGCCAGTTGTTCCACCATTTGGTTCAAACAATATCCAACGTCTGTACACCATCCCACAGTTCCTCTTCAATCCACTCAAGAGATTGATTCGCCGCCAACGCCAGGCGGGTGCACCATTGTTACCTGTCGCTTTGGAATATCTAGATGGATGGACTAGGCATCTGCCATTAGGAAGGTCTGGTGCACTGGATGGCAAAGGTCTGCAAAACTTCAACCGATTCAGAGGCGGCGACCCAGTTGTTGTTTGGCAAGTAGAAGATAGAATCGAGAATTTGTTGTTGGAAGCAGGAATGAGCCCGTTGACCGACAATGCTGATCCAAATTGCACTCACTGGCAAGATGGGACAAAGCGCCGCTTTCGTGCTGCAACTTTGGATACCGAAGGTATGCCGTGGCACGAGATGGGCAATTCGCAGAGGAAGAATTTGCTCGAGGGTTGGAGAAAAAAGTGGCATTGGAATAAATCTGTAGATGAATTGATGGCATCTTGCTCAAGCAGTTCATTGCCGTGGCAAGCAGTAAGAGTACTCGGTCATCGAGGCTGCGGTAAGAGCAATAGGAAAAACACGCTTCAATCGCGCTCTTGACCGACTGGGATATACTTTGGGCGATAAATTGGCACTCCCTTTCCAGATCTCGCATTGATTCTCTCATCCACTATTTGGGCACCGATTCCAATTACTCTCGCCCAGCCAAAGAATGTCGTATAGTAAGCCGGTTTACGGAACCCTACATGGTGTAACAGTGTTCCTGATGCTATGTCGACATTTGCATTTGGGTTACTTATTCGTGGATTCTCGGATAGAACGCGTGGGGCAACTTCTCTGAGCGTTCTTATGATTCTGAAGTTCTCATCATCGGGGCAGATTCTCTCACCGAGAGAGAATTGGAATGTGGCTCTTGGATCTTCAACCCTGAGCACAGCGTGCCCAAATCCGAACACAGGTCTCTTTGCTGCTAGTTCAGCGCGGACGAACTCTTCAACCTTGACAGGGTCGTCGGTTCCAATTCTTTGTACAAATTCTAAGCAGGATTGGTTTGCCCTACCGTGTAATGGCCCTGATAATGCATTCATTGCCGAGGCTATCGAGGCATACACATCTGCATGTCCACTAGCAACTGCTTTTCCGGTAAATGTTGAGAGATTACCACCGCCGTGGTCCATGTGCAGAACTAAGAATGTCCTCAGAACCTTGACCATGTCTGCAACTTGCTCAGTTCCAGGTTCCAACATTGCGACGAATGACTCGACCATTCCTATCGATGGGTCGACTACTGGTAATTCCCCGCTTCGTCCTCCGCGAATACGGAAAATTGCAGCCATCAGCCATGGCATTCTAGCAATCAAGTTGAGAGCATCTTCTTTCCAATCATCTGTCTTGCCCACCATTCCCATGGCATGTATTCCAATGGATAGCCAATCCATAGGGTGCCCTTCACGTGGCAGATTCTCCAACACTTGTAGAACTCCTTCTGGGACAACTGCTCTAGAAAACAGATCTTCACGGAAGGCACTTGCTTCCTCTTTGCTTGGCAACTTTTTGTTGAATAACAGGAAGACTATGTCTTCGGGGTCCATCTCAGCAACTTCTCCGATAGGATAACCAACATAGTGTACACCTCCGTCTGCACTAACTGAACTTGTTCTACAGGTTCCGACGGGAATGCCGCGCATTCCGATGTCCAAATGCGATGCAGTCAGACTCAACAGAACCTCTTCTGCTTCCTCATTATCGGGCATCCGGTCACCTTCGATTGCAGCCGACCTGTGCCACCTGTATAAGTCCGGCGCATACTTATTCTGAATAGTCCACGTTAGTGTAGTGAAATACACCTAGTGTTGGATGCCGGCAATAGTTTGCAAGCAATGGAATCTAACATTTTCACCGTGGCGCATACAATAATTATTGACAAGGAAGGCAGCAGGTCACATTGAAGGCCAAAGGAGGCGGTGAATATCGGTTGGCGCAGAGTATTGATTGTCAGTCCTTTACTGCTACTTTCAATACTCTTGATGCTTCTGTTTTTGGTCAACAGTATCGCAGGTCTACCTCCTACCATAACTTCGCCTTTCTGTCCCACTGAAATTACAGAATCAGGGTATGTTGACATGGTTGAATTTGTACAGTCTGATTGTGTAGGGGCAGTTAAGGGTGCCACGGAACAGACTGTGCCATATTTCCAAGGGATGGACCTTGCAGCGATAGTTTTCTTCTTGGTGCTAAGTCTATTTTTCGTTCGGATGCTGACAAATTCATCATATTCCGAATACAAGGAAAGCCCGCGTATGGCTGCTATGCTTGATGCCTCAATTTGGGACGATGAAACCGTCTTTGAGCCGACCCCTATGCAGAATTCGTATCCTCAACAGAATCATGAAGAGCAACAGAATCAAGGTGGTTTTCACAACCCTTTTGACTTCTGAGTTGGCTTGAATGACTAATCATTTCGATCAAGGTGTCTGAATCCCTTGGATGCTTCCTGATCTGCTAGGACCCATTTCATGATTTCTTCACCATCGATTAAAGGCGCTCCATCTTCAGATAATCCAGGGCATCCACGTACCACTTTATTCCATTTTCTTTCAGTTCTGAGGTTTTCTCTCCACCATGGGAATGCTGAGCATTGAGTTGGTTTTGCATCATAGACCATACATTTCATGTCATCATCAAGATAGATGCAAATATCATCTTCAGGGCGGCTCTTCAACACCCATTTACCATCTAGCCTACGCCTGCCATCTCTTTGCAACCATTCACTTGTTGGCATCTCAAAAAATCTAGCCAGATTTTCAGCATCAGTTTGGGAGAGATGGACTATCCCACCTGGCTCATTACAGCATCTACCACAGTCTGGAATGCATTGGAATGAAATTCCCTCGCTCCACCATTCCTTTTTGGAACCCATGATTCACTCTTCCTCCGTAGGAGTGAGAATCGTCAAAGCCCTCAGTGAAGCAACTGATGAGTTACCTGATTGTATGCTGTCAAAAATTTCCTCAGGTTCAGGTTCAGGTTCAGGCTCTACTCTCTTGACAGGTCTTCTACTCTTAGGCATCTCAGGAACCGGCCATCTAACTGGATCGACGGTGTGTAATTTCATTTCGATATCATATAGCCGATCTACCAATCTGATTAGGTCTCTAGCCTTAGCAGTAGCCATCTTTTCTGACAAGGTCTGTAATTCCTCCAACAGTGAACTCAGAACTTCTGCTTCGTTCACAACCCTTCGATCCGCTTTGTTGAATGCCTCATCAATCAATTCGTCGACAACCGCAAGGTCGCCTTTCACCCTGATTAGATCGTTTGCAT
This sequence comes from Yoonia sp., assembly GCA_964230945.1. Lineage (GTDB taxonomy): Archaea > Thermoplasmatota > Poseidoniia > Poseidoniales > Poseidoniaceae > UBA226. Next base: position 21,540 of record CAXRJJ010000115.1, on the reverse strand, counting down.
CTGGCTCCTTTCTTTCATCGATCAAATGCCTTTCACGCTCATCAACTGAGACGGCGTGAACCACGGGTTCCTTCATCCTCTCTAGTTCTTCACCAAGGTGTCTATCGACTAGATTGTCTACTGCAGTCTTCGAGTCCTTGGGCATCAAGTCTGGGACCTCGTAGTCATCAGGTGGTAGGTCAACAGATGGGATTTCCAGTTCTATGTCGACGTCTAAAGGAATGTGTTCAACGTATTCCAAAGCCTCAGAAATCATTCCTTTTGACAGGCTTTGTATGTCTTCTCTATCTTCAGGCATTTCATGAATCTGCGATTCATATTCTCCGCTGAGAATCGTTGATATGTCCCTCAGTTGGTCAAGGCTTGCACCTCTTTCGATAGCTTCAGCAACCACTTCCAAGGATTGTGCCAGACTTCTCCAATCACCGGGACTTTCAGCCTCAATTGCGCTCAGTTGCAGGTCATCCAATAGCAATCTTCTGACCGCTGACCTTTCGCGTAGATAGGTCATTCTTGATGCCAGACCAGGTCTTCGGAGAGTCACCATTCTGGTGCCGTTGAGAACTTGTGCCAAACGATTACCTGCAGTTCCACTGAAGTCTGTATCGCTGGTGCAAATGACCACTTGCACACCGACATTGATGGCATGGTCAACAACTTCCCCAATCTTTTGCATTGAATCTGGTACATCGAGGATGACTTGTAGGTCATCGATGAGTAGCATTGAGGTTGCTGCGAGTGTTCTCTGCCAACCTGCGGGCCTTTCTTCATCCAATTGTCCACAATTGATTATCCGTACCAGCCTGCTGGGGTCTTGCCTCGCCATCTGCAATCCGCAGGCCCACAATAAGTGGCTCTTTCCAGTACCACTTTCTCCATTGATCAACAGTGGGTTCCAACGCTTCGCTGGCTCATCTAGAATCGCATCAATTGCCCTTGCAGCATGCAGGTTTTCAGGGCAGACATGGTATTCATTGAATGTGTGCTCACTACTCTTTGGAATGACTTCCGGCCAATCTGGAAGAGAGTGCTCTATGTATTCTGTAGCTTTAGAACGCTGGATTGTGACCCTTTCTGGCTCGATTGCCATTAGTCTAGAACGTTGGTCTTCTAGAATTCTGCGCCAAACGGGTGTTCCATCATCTTCCAAACCGAGAATGTTCTCCCCTTGCGAAGTTTCATTGCGAACTTCTTCAGGTTCATTCAGCCATTTCTCACTTCTTCTAAGGTGAACAAATCTACTACTGACAATATCCTCCAATCTAGCCTCAGGATTATCTCTGAGGTCGGGGCGGAGGTCCATCTCTCTCCATTTGACATCGCTTTCAGGACCAAGCACTTTGTTCGCAATAGCAGCAGAAGCGCTTCTCTGAGCGGGCCTTGCTGCTTCGAGTAACGTTGATCTTCTTTTGCGTTCAGTAGGCTTCTTTACATCACCCACTAATCGCTGAAACCGTTCGTCTCCAAGGCTTTGCATAGCCTTGTCTAGAGCGACCTTCAACCCACTCTTGCCCGACATCTCATTCCTCCTCTGCGTTTCCTAAGTTATCAGGTGTGATGCGTCCTTCCATCTTCCATTCTTTGTAGGCTTGCATTTCTTTCTCTCTTATTCGGCGTTCAACCGAAACAGGATCACTAGCCTTTTGTTTGACTTCGCTAACATTTCGCCCTCGACCAACGGGGTTTTTTGCATCAGTACCGGGTCTAGCCAACAGTGGGCTGTGTATTTCGTTGTCAGTATTTTCTTTCATGTGAATTGGTTTGATGGCAGCATCGGTTGCGGCTTTCAGTGATTTCGCAGCCTTTTGATCAAGTTCACTTGCTTCAGGCCAATCCGCGATGTACTTGGCACGGTCTTGTTCTGTTGCCTGGCTCCAAGACTTGTTCTTACGGCGCATATTCTGGTCACCGCTGGCTTCGGGGATCTCACTCTTTTCTATTCGTCCAAGTGCAACTCCGCTGCTAGGGCCCAATGCATCCTGTGCATTGTGGTCCATTCGATCTGATTCAGGAAGTTGTGCGGTTATTTCATCCGCATTGTTACTCGCATCACCGAGTTCGGAAGTTTTCAATGACATTAGATCAGGGGGCACAGAAAGTTCCCCGTCGATGTCCTTACCCACAGCCTCTGCCGCACCTAATTTTGCAACTCCATCGACTTTCTTGTTTGTAAAGTGAATTTTCGGTCTCTTTCTTCTCGCTTTGATTGCAGGACGCGGGCCTCGTTGGCGTTCAGGCTCTTTGAAACCACCTTCCTTGGTCTTCTGAATCATATCTTCTACTTCACTATCATCTTCTTGCAGAGTCTCCCCCGTCTCTCCGGAGTGGAATTTCGGCGTCCAATCTTCTTCAACTACCTCATCTTCTTCTTCGCTTTCATCCAACGAGGCTTCTTTGGCCCACCCTTGCATCAATTCATCTAAGGAGCCGGTTTCAGTTCTTTCAACAACTGGAGCATTAGTCTCAGTCGAAGCCGCGCTTAAATCTTGACTAATGGGGGCATCAAGTCCCATCTTCTCAGCGATCTTCCTGTCTACCGCCTTCGCCTCATGTTCGTCCATGACTAATTCCAGAAAGGGATGGTCATCCAATACATCCGGGTCGATCAACCATTCTTCTATGTCCTTGAAATCAAGTGGGTCAGTTGCCCTCATCATCTGGTGTTGTAGGATATCTTGCCAAGCGGAAAGCACGACTGGCATCAAGAGAATGTCATCACTATTCCTTACCAAGTCGGATAATCTGCGAAGGAATCCAAACGCTCTATCATCTCCATGTGTTCCTGAAAGGAATTCAAATCCGTCGAATAGAATAACTGCGGATCTATGCTCATCCATCCAGCCTTCGATTAGACGAAGCAATCGCTCTAGAGATGGTCCAATCTGTTCGTCACCATCGGGCCTTTCCACTAACCAGAGGCAGGTATTTTCCCCTTCTCCAAAGAACGAAACTTGACGTTCTACGGGTTGACGAGAGATGGACAAAAGAGGTCTTCCTCGTAAATTCAATTCTCCAGCGAAATTCATCACCGAAGCGATATCATCGGTATTGATTAAGTGCAGATAACCTCCCATCAGAACTGTTCCATCCGCTCTAGACTCTCTGATGATTCTGGCCTCGCTCATTTTTCGGATCATTTCCGGAGCTTTCATTGTTGGAATGAAATCGGGAAGGTCTGTTGCCTTCTTCCATGACAATGTTTCCAAACGTTCAGTATTCCACCATTCGCCTACACCAGCCTGAGCTGGTTGTTCATGGTCGCTGGGTGCAATCCGTTCGAGATGCAGCAATGCTTCGGGGTATAGTTCAATCAATGGAGAAATATCGATTCCAGAATGTGCAGTCAACAGAGCATCTATGCTCATTGCATCCTCTTCGATTTCCATCAAGGCTTCAATCGCCGTACGGTCGAAATCGCCTTCGTGCAATGCCATGGCTGGTTGTCCATCTCTGAATACGAGGTATCCTGTACGCGGTAAACCAGCATCCGGCCTGCGTTCAACTCGAATGTATGCATCCTCCGAGGAGGCTACCAAATCTCTGACCATTATTTGCAATACATCCGCCCCTCCGCGTCGAGTTTCCTCGATAACTCCGGGTGGTAATTGCACCATGTTAGCACCGTCTGAAACAGGGTGGGTTATCGGACGGCATTTGAATGTCTGCCACGCCTCCACTATGTGGAGGCGGAATTTACACCATCCGAATCGAGCGGAGAGAATCACAGTATTCATCAGTTCCAGCGTCTCGCGTAGCGTCTGAAGAGCGGGTTTGAAGATGCGCGAGGAATTGCCTGAAGGATACATTCTGATGAAGGATTCAGAGCGTGGCATTTCCTTGTGCAAACCATTAGAAATACAACTAATTGTAGTATCCATTTTTTGGATTATTCTGTTTGCAGTACTTTGGCTCTGGATTGGTTTGGGATATTGGAGCATGTTGTTGATTCCATTGACTTTGGCCAGCATTGTACATGCTAGCAGTTCTTTGTCGCGCATCAGAGATTGTCCATTGGCGATCAACTCAACTCATCCTTGGAATAATGGTGAAGGGGAACAGGATGCCAAGGTATTGTTGTGTACCACTTCTGGGTGGAAAGAGGTTGGCGCTTCCAAACTCTCAGTAGTTCCACGCCAATTGTCTCGAGAATTAGCTATTACAATGGACAATCAGGGACGAAAAGAATTCGGCACTTGGTTCGAAGAAAAACCATCTAAGAGCAGGCTTTCCATACACCTGAGCCTGTTGAAAGAAGCCGTTGCTCTGCGAAACATGTTCAATGGAACAGGGGATGATTTTGAAACCGCTCGAAAGAACGAGGAACAGGAATCAGGACTCTTACAGAGGGAATGGTTGGATACTACACCAGGACAGAGCGAAATCGACTTCGGAGTTCTAGTAAGGGGGCGTAGTACGGTGGATGAGGGAGAAGAGTCGGAGAAGGTTGATACTCTTGATATCGGCTCATGAGTCCGTTCAGGATGTCTTGGAGAGAGTCTTTGCAGGAACTTCCCAAGCCTCAACGCAAGTTGTTACAGGGCGGAGGTTTGTCTCAGAGATTCCTCAATCTTCCTCTTGATGCAACCCATCCCGCAATTATTGGAGCACTGTATGGATTGTTGGTTGGCCTTTCTTTGATACTCCCTATTGGCTACCTTCGTGAATGGGATCTATCGCTTTGGTGGCGTACATTTGTGGTGACTACATTGTTTGTAATGACCGTCGTTGCGAGTTTGGGACTTTTTTCAAGAATCATAGTTGGAATTACTGCGCGTCCACCCATTTCCCCCCCTCGTAAAGTGCTCTATCCAATGCCGTTTGTAGGATTGGCTTGGTTATCATTGGAAATGACAGAATTGCTTGATTTCTGGATATGGGGTGCATGGTTGTTGTTGTTGATTCCCGGGCCGTTGTATATTCACTTATCATGGGCTCCTCGATGGCGATTATTGTGTAGATTGGAAGATGGCTTAGATCCATTTGATGGCAAGTTGATGGTAGAGGAAGTGGATACTGCTGGAGGCGACGAGGAACTTGCCGAGGTTGTTGCCGTCTTCGATGAAGAAGAGTAATCAAACAAGGCCGACCTTTTTCCCAGCCTTCTCATAGATTCGCAGGACTTCTTCGATGTCTTCGGAACTCAAGCCAGCAGACAATTGATTCCGTACGCGCGCTTTGTCTCTGGCTACCATCGGGAAGACGATTGCCCCAGCCATGACACCTTCTTCTTGCAACCCCTTGGACAACTCCTTGGCCTTTGCAGATTCACCGCACATTACGGGGATAATTGGAGTGCATGATTCCCCGAGATCAAAGCCGAGAGATTCCATCTCTTTACGGAAGTGATCTGTGTTTTGCCATAACCTCTGATGATGTTCCGGTTCGTCCATTAGCACTTCAATCGCCGCTTTCTGTGCAGCGGCAACTCCAGGAGGTTGGCTTCCTGAAAGCAGCCATGAGCGGCTGTGATTTATTGCATGTGTGCGCATGGATTCGCTACCGGCAACAATCCCTCCTTGCACACCTAAGGCTTTGGAGAATGAACCTATCTCAAAATCCACCTTGCCTTGCAATCCGAAATGATCTACTATTCCCGCTCCAGACTTGCCTAGGACTCCTTCGCCATGACAGTCGTCAACGAAAACCATGGCGCCATGTTCTTCAGCGAGTTTGGTTATCTCATCGAGTGGGGCGATGTCTCCATCCATACTGAAAACGCCATCTGTGATTATCAGTTTGCGCTCCGCATCCGAATTTTCATTCAGGCTTTGTTCTAAACCAGCCATGTCATTGTGAGGATATACCGCTCTTTGTGCCTTGGTCAATCGCACACCATCGATGATAGAACCGTGATTCAATTCGTCCGAGATAATGACATCTTCTTTTCCTTTGACCAGAGTGGGAATGAGCCCCACATTGGCAGTGTAACCAGCAGAATAAATCAGCGCCGCTTCAACACCCTTGAATCTCGCCACGGTGCGCTCTGCTTCGAGGTGCATCTGCATAGTTCCGGCGATGGCGCGTACAGAACCTGAACCTGCACCAAATCTTCGAGTTGCATCAATCATCGCTTCGACGACTCGAGGATGTGTTGTCAAGTTGAGATAATTATTGGCAGAGAGCATAATCATGTCTTTGCCATCCATTGTACAACGTGGCGTACTTGCGGTTTCAAGGGTAGGAGGATCCCATTGCAAATCCATCTCTTTGAGTTCTGAGAATCTCTCATCCATCCATGTGGTATCGCCGGGCATGTCCTCCTCATGTAGTGGTAGTTGAAGGGAATTGTGATTAGCAAGGGCTATCTTCTTGTTGTACTTCACAGCATCATGGCAGAAAGGGAAGTTGTTGCTACATTGTTAGGTATCGCTCAAGATGGAGGTCGACCACAAGCCGGTTGTAGCAAGGAATGTTGCTTACCTGCTCATGAGGACCCTTCTTTGGTTAGGCATCCTGTTAGTCTTGGCATAGTTGATCTGGACCATTCCACTCACCTATTCGAAGTGACTAGAGAATTGGCATGGCAATTAGAGTGTTGGAATAAGGCCGACCCAGTAGATGGCCCTCTTGATTCGCTATGGATTACTCATGCGCACCATGGACATGTTGACGGTCTAGGCTTGTTTGGACGAGAGGGTATAGCGGCTGAAGGTCTTGATATCCATTGTAGTATGTCTTTTGCTGATTTGATGCATCGAACACCTTCTTGGAAGGCAATGTTAGACCAAGGAGTTCTAGAAATGAAGTCCTTCGCTTCTGATGACATTATTTCTCCCACCTCTGAGTGTGGATTTACAGTACAACCAATTCAGATTCCACATCGAGATGAATTGTCTGATACCCACGCTTTTTTGATACAGGGTCCACGTGAATCCCTCCTGTATATGCCCGATCACGATTCTTGGCCCCAGACTCTTGATGCGGCTGGCGCAGATGATATCAGGTCATGGTTTCAATCTCTTGAGGTAGGAACAGTCCTTTTGGACGGTACTTTCTGGTCTGAGGATGAATTGGAGAACAGAGATCAAGCAGAAGTTCCCCATCCGCCAATTAAAGCGACGTTGGAGGCTTTAGGAGCTAAGCAGGAAGATGACCCAAGAATCGTTTTTATCCACCTCAATCATACTAACCCCTTGCACGATCCTGTGTCAGAGCAAGCCGTTAAGGTGGCTGATTTAGGTTGGGAGATCGGTTCAGAGGGAATGTTATTCCTTCTCTGATTCAGCATCATGTTCATCAAATGAATGCGGGTCGGCGGGATGTTCCTATGCGTATACGTGGCAAGGTCAGTTCCGGATTGGGTAGAGCCCATGTGTTCATGGCGCAGACTCATTATCAGGAACAGTTCAAACAGATTCTTGGTAAGACCGCTTGGCCAGGAACTCTGAATGTAGAAGTTTCAGGCGCTGATTTTGTCAACCACTTGGCACTTCGCATGATTGCAGGAATAGATAGCAAAGATGCTCCCGAGGATTTGATGTTGGAAGCAAGGGAAAAAGAAACTTCAGATATTTCTTCCATTAAGGTGGAGGGTTTTTTGCGAGATGGAGTATCCTTTGGTGGTGCCACGGCATTCATGGCTGAGATTTCTTCAGAAGAATCTGTGCCCTGTGCAGTTTTGATTCCAGATCTGACTAGGCACGTCGACGTGGTGGAGGTAATTTCCACTGCATTCTTGAGAGAATCTCTACAAGTTCAAGATGGTGATGAAGTGGAGATCAAGGTGCTCGTATGATGGCATCCCATTGTTCGTGGCACAATAATTTCTGTTCAAGCCTAGCAACTTCCACCCAACGCTGAAAGGCGCGTCTGTTCAAATTCTTGTTCGGAGGGATATTTGCCTTCTTTGAGGCATCAACCAAGCGGGAACGATTGAGTAGATGTGAGTTTGGATGTTCGACCTCCCATAGAATCAACCAATCAGCACTGACTAGTCCAAGATCTTGTTTGATTTGTGGCTTATCTAGTGCCTTGCGTACTTGTGCTTCTTGGAGGCTACCTTTTGCTAAGCCGACTAAAGCAGACGCAATTCTCCGCACCATGTTCCAGAGAAATGCTCTACCGGTTATCTCAAAGCCGATGATTCGTCCATCTTTGTCGGTCAATGGTCGAGCCGACAGAATCTCTCTGATTGTGTCTGGAACATCATCTGTGCGTGAAAAATTCTTGAAATCATGTTTGCCAACAAAAATATTCAGCCATTCATGCAGTCTTTCAGCAGGCACCTCTTGCCAATCTTCCAAGGCATCCAAACGTTATCGATAGGTTCTGCTCTCTGCCCTGCGTGGATTCCAATTCTTTTCTTTTGTAGTTGCAGCCCATACTACCAAGTCTCCTTCCAGTTGGTCGTTCATTGCATTGATGAATCCAGATTCTTGCATGCCGTCCCAAAATTGGGAATCTATGTCAAAAGCAGCGACATTCATTCTCACATGTACCCCCGCATCCGTTCTACTAGCCAATGCCAGAGGCTGCGGATTGCTCAAGGGTCTAGAGATGAATCCAAGGTCTGCTAATACATCCTGTAATCTGCCTTGAACAGTCCTCAAATCAGGTTGTACTTGACTTCCGTGAAAGGAATCTCCGAGATGGCCGAATGCGAATGCAAGGCGAGTTTTCTCGCCACTCATACCCTCACTCCTTGAGTATCTCAGAAGCGGCACTTCGGTCGTAACCCAATCCCCCAACGGCCCATATCAATGCTTGCTCTACCCATGGCTGAACCATTGGGTTGGCCTTTTCGGGGTCGATGACTTCGATTGTATCAACGATGTTTCGAGCAGCCATGTATAGGACATCATCTACAGGAATATCCGCCATCTCAAGCCTACGACTGTAGCGCTGGAATTCCTTGATGGCGACTGGTAGGCGTCGGCACTCGAGTGCGAAGCCTGCAAAGTCAGCGATGTACTCGTCGTTCTCCTCATCCAATTCCATCGCCTTCTTGTAAGACATCATAATCTTGGTTCCTGGAATTACATCCTCTTGCTCTTCAGTATTCAGCATGTTGGCGAATTCTGCATATGTGTGATGCACCATTGCAACATCAGGATGCTCCTTGGTTTTACTCTCAAGTTCCTCTACGGCACCTTTCAAATCGCCGTTGCGAAACTTCTCAATCGCTGATTCCAGTATTTCTTCACTCATCATCTACACCTCGACAAGAGCCGTGGACAGTTTCTCGGTTATCAACCAAGCGGAACGAGTTTTACATTCACTCGTTTGCTTTGAGGGCTTCAGCGATCTTCTCTGCTTGCCTGTCTGCAGCCTGTTCCTTGACTGCTCCAGCGGCTTCGTTGATCTCTTTCTCAAGACCGTACGGGTCTCTAACTCCAAAGAAACAATGCTTAGGGTTCTGCGAGATAGAACGCTTTGTCCTCTGGAACATCAACAAAGCGAGGAAAGCGCGCATAACTCCTTTGCCCGCCTTCTCGGCTGCGCTGTCATTCTCATCGGCCTGTGGACCAATGGAACCTCCTGCGGCTACACCGGTAGTGCTCTCTTGGATTCCAAGCCCAGTTCCAGTCATTGGGATGACAGAACCGAAGTTGAAGGTCTTGCCAATGGCTCCTTGGAGGACGTTAATCTCTCGAATGTTGTCAAACAGGAATCGTCGACGGGATCGGCTCATCATGAAATCCTGCTGTAGAATCACTGCTTGCGATGTGATTGCGTATGTGTAGGATCTCTGTGTCCATATTGTGAACATGATGATGAAGCCGCCCCAGCCAATACCCCATAGAAGGAAACTGTACTCAAACAACTCAGGTAGTACGGCTTTCTCAGTGATGCCGAAACTCTGCAATACGTCATCCAACTCAATTAGAGATGGGACGATTGCGATAAAGAATAGCAGGAAAGAGAACCCTTTGCCGCTGGTTCCAACATTTAGCATTCTATTGAACCATAGAACTACCAGCATCAGAATTGTATAAGCGACAGTAGGTGCACTTTCAGCCACCATGTCTATCATGTCGACCAAAAAGTTGGCTTCTTCTCCTGGATCAAAATTACCCGCCCAGAAGAATAGCATGTGTACCAAGAATACCACAATTCCAAGCATATACATGCTCCAGAATGCGAAGATAGTTGGCTTCACTACATGATTCAGTTTTTCTCCACTGACTAGGCCAAATAACGGCCCCATTACTTCTGTGAGTTCGTCTTTCTTATCGACTCTAGCCGGTGCCTCTTCGGCCGCTTGTTCGACTTCTTCGCTGGCCTCTTCGGCCGCTGCCTCTTCCTCGCTCATGGTGTTCACCTGCGGGGCAACCCGTCCTGTCCGCTGATGAAGGTTTTGTAGGCAAAGCGCTGTTTTTCAGTGTAGAAGGCCCCAACTATGCTCACCGTTGCCCATAACCCAATCCCAATTTGTCAACTCTCTACGGCCCTTTTCATCCTCTACAATGAGTTTTTCCACCTTCAATGGATATTCATTGTAAGTTAGGTGGCTGACCAGCCCCCCTCTAGTTGGTTGATCGAATCTGAAATGAGCGCGGGAAACTGCTCGAGCGCGCAAACGAATCCGAGTCCTACCGTTATTCAATTCCACTTCAAAACATGGTAATGGAGCGTGCGGACTATGCCCCCCTTCTCCTTCGGTTGAGGGACTGGGTAGTAGTCTTACTTTGCATTTGTTGAAACGCTCGCTACGTCCTCTTTCCTTGTCGTGCCAGATTCCACCCTGAGACAATGGGATATGTGCCAAATGTCTCAATGGCCACGGCCTGTCTGTCCTCGAACTCATCGACATCGAAACATGCGGTAAGAACCAGTCCAGATAGGTTCCATCTGAGAAGTGAAGCATTCCCCAATACCAAGGTACTGCGGGTGCCTGTACCTTTACGCGTTGCAGATATGCCGTACCTTCGTGCATGTTGCCATCAATCATTGCTTTTGCTTTACATCCATGCAATCTATTGATGCTGTAACCCATGCCTTTACCATATTCCTTGCTGGCACTTCTCAGAGTAGAGACGGCAGGGTGCCAAGGCATCATCTCAACTTCAAATGATTCAGGGCCTTCGATTTCTGTATTCTTCATATTGAGCCAGAACCTGTTATTTTCAGCATCTAAGCCCATCGAGAGGTCTTCATCGGTAAGTGGAATAACAGCTCCGCTGCAGCCATTTTTCTCCTCGTTTGCATCATTGTTCGAGCCGACAATGGCCATTCTACAATCCTGGAGTCTTAGTGGCTCCAACATTTTCTCTCCGTCCCACCACCACGCTGCAACCATGCCGGATAGAACGCATGCCTCGCCTTCTTGTCTAGGCCTCCCTTGACTTTGCCATGCCATACCGTTGACATCTATGTGCTTGGTATCTTTAGTTGACCACAAAACCATCAGTTGTCTTCCGCCTTCAACCTCTTCAGCATCTAACATGACCAACCACCACCACCATTGCCAAGTCAGTCTTTGAATGGAGTCTTCAGATTGTATCTTCCACAGATCAGATAGAGGGCCTTGAAAACTCTGCATATTCATCACTAGGAAATTTCCTTACCCTTGAAGATGGCTTGGCCTACAAAGATGACAATCGCTGCTAGGAGCAGGAGTACAAAACTAGCGAGAATCAGAGTCATGAACGGGGATAGGCCTGCTAAAGTGACCTCATTCCAGAATGAGTTCAGGGCCCCCGTTCCGGGTAGTCTGCCGGGAGTAGTCAGGAGTCCGGTCTCAAGACTCCATTCTGTTCTACTGCTCATAGAACGACCTTGTGCCAACAGAACAGGTGTATCTGGGTATACCATCATTGCACAAGCATCGACAATGGTCATCCCCCAGAATACCACGGAGAGTCTGGCAATCATCAAAGAGGGATCTGCTAGAGTAATCATGGCAATGACAAATTCCCAAACTCCTAGGACAATACCGGCGATCATCCCCAATCTGTGTATCATTCCAAAGACCATGAATAGGGCTCCATAGACAAGTAACATCAGCCAAGCAGCCAGAATTACTCCTAGCCAAATTCCGAGATCTTTCATCCTGAAGAATGAATCACCTGGGGCTGTTAGTCCAACAACAATAGCGGTAATCAGAACTATGATCGCAATGTATGGCAGTCCAATTGCAAGGAAACCTAACAACCTGTAGATTAGGATTTCAACTCTGTGAATGGGCTTACCGACCAGATAATGCATCGTATCGTTTTCAATCTCTTGTCTGATTAGGCCGCTGGCTAAGAACAGCGGCAAGAATATCCCGATAAGTAGAACGAAACCCACCTTTCCGAAACCGATGACGAATGAACGGTGAATGGCTTCGTGATAATACTCATTTTCATCCGGGTCCTCGTCTACACCGTTGTCCTTCGAAATCACATATCGGTTCTCAATATCTGACCATACCAGTCTAATCGTACAGACTTGACCATCATCATTGCTATCTTTCTGAGTATCTGTGACCATGTCTCCTGCTTCGGGCTGTAAACAGTCGCCATCATCATCCACCCCTACGTGTTGAACCACCGAGGAATCGACTTGCCAATCGAAGTCATCCTCGTTCACATATTTCGAAGGGTCATCTGGTTGTATATTTCCAGGAAGTAAACCTGGGTGATCGAGTTCGTCTCGAGGGTTGGTTTGATACTTCAATTCCTGACCATTCGGATATCCGTCACCATCGTAATCATATGAATCGAAATCGTTGTCTATGGCATCTATCGTGCTGGTTTGGGCATCTATATGGAAGAGCAGAACCATCAATGTCGCCATTAGTCCAACACCGAGAACCACCCATGTCGAGAGTTTGGTACGATATTGGCGAATAGTGAATTCAGCCAAAGCAGATGCTTTGCGATCGATTCCTGCGAATCTCGAATCCTTAGCAGCCATCAGGACTCTCCCCCTGTCAAATATTGCAGAATCGATTCCAGATTATCGTCAGGGTTTTCGATACCGGTTACTCTTACTCCGCTCTTTTTGATGAGAGAAGGTAACTTTGCATGCATCTTACCTAGATCTCTAGTCTTGATTGTAAGGTTCTCTGAACTCTCGAATTGTAAGCCAAATACTTGCTCTTCAGAAACGAGATGGGACGAAATTTCGCGAGGGTCTTCGCAGGTCAATCGAATCGAATGTGGGTGCTCATCAAGCATTGAACGAATGGCGTGTAAATTTCCAAGCGCCAACAATCTACCGCGATGCAAGATTACTATCTGTTCTGTGATTCTTTCGATCTCTTGCAGGATATGGCTACTGACCAGCACGGTTCTACCTTGGGCTCCAAGTTCGCGAATGACATTCATGATGGTGGTTCTAGCAAGAGGGTCGCACCCCTGTAGCGGTTCATCGAGAACGATTAATTCAGGATCATTCACCAAAGCGTGTGCGATCTTTATTCTCTGTCTCATACCTTTGCTGTATTTGCCGATGCGTTTGTTCATTGCATCGCTCATACCTACGAATTCAATAACCCTCTCAGATTCCTTGACTGCTTCTTCTCTAGTCATTCCATGCAGTCTTGCCATGGTAGAAACAAATTCGAGACCAGTCATCCAGTCGTACATTTTCTCGGATTCCGAGACGTAGCCGATACGTCCGAAAGGCGAGGTGCTTTGCCAAGGATCTATTCCAAACAATCTAACTGTTCCTTGGCTAGGTTTCAGTTTCCCAGTCAAGAGTTTGAACAGGGTTGATTTTCCAGCTCCATTCATTCCTAGAATCCCAGTGACTCCTCCACTGATTGCGATACTTACATCGTTCAAACCTACAATGGAACCATACCATTTACTGACGTGGTCTAGAAGAATTGTTGGGGCTCCTGAAGACGCAGCATCGACTGACTGAGGTTGCCCTCCGCGTTGACTCATATCGGGTATCATTCTCTAGTCACCTCCATCGAAGATACCCTTGAGGTCAAAATGTAGAGGGAGATGGCATTGATGACCAATACCGCAAATAGGCTCCAAGTCCATGGGTGGCTGTAGTCGGAAGAGAGGCCGAGCATCGCTTGGCCAATATGGGCAACATTGTCATAGGGCGAGATTAGATAGATGACGCTGCGGTCGAAAAGATTCCAGATTAAGAAAGCCAACAATTTGCTACCGAGAATAATTGCTAGAAATGCGATAGCGGGAAAGAACCTACCTTGGCTGACACTGGAAAGTGCCAATCCAATACTAGTGTAAGTGAATACCAGTATTAGCCCTGCCAAAGCGGCTCCCAAGAATAATGGAAAAGTATCGAGCAACCATGACCATCCCTCGCCGCGCAACAGAATGTCGCCTAGGTAGTACAGAGCTAGAGTTCCAACGATAATCAGTGTCAGAACCAATGCGACGGTAAGAAATTTCATCGCTACGTAATCCCTTCTTTCAATGGGTCTTGAGAAGTAGATTGCACTAGTTCCATGCCTTCTGTCCTCAGAAATCATTCCTCCAATAAGCAAGGCGGCGATTAATGGGAAACATATTGCATTGCGCGGGAAAAAGCCCAATACGTGTCCGTACAGGTTACCCCTACTCACTCCAAACATGCGGTACAGGTCTGTGTCTCCGAATATCGTTCCCAACAAGGCTAGGCCCAGATCGCTCATAGCTGCTAAGAGGCAACCAAACAACGCGAGTTTCATCCAGATGCTCCAAGGCCTATGGCCCTTCTTGACGAAGCCAAGCAAATGATGCCTCAGGATAGACCAGTTTCGCATCCAACGAGGATTCAATTCTCCTCTCCAAGGACGGTAAGAAGTATCGAATATTGTACCTGCAACAACTCCGGATTGTGCTACTTGGGCGGTCAGTTCCTCATCGCCATCCCCTGAGCCATAAGCCGCTTCCATACGTGAAGTTCCAGACACCGCCTGACCTTCTTCTCCAAGAAATTCAGCCTCCACTTCCGTGCTCAAATGCTCACCTCCTCAGGAGCATCAACCTTGCGTCCACTGGGAGTGTTGCTCAACAAATCCTTTGAACTCTTGACTTCGTACCCCAGCCTTTCCATGATTACGATAAACAGGTCTTCAAGGCTAGGTTCGTGATCGTGCATCCTACGAATTTGACAAGAAGTTGCATCAGCGGATTCAATGATTTGGTCATACGTCGTTTCATCCTCTCTAATGACTCGTAATACCCTGCCAGTTCTTCTGACTTTGAGCCCCGCTGTTGCGAGGTGTTCTTCTAGACGGCTGGCTCCACCCCAAGCGTGAATCTCCACTTCTCGGTCAATCGCTTTGAGGTCCTCAATTTTACCCTGGGCAATCAATTTGCCCTTGTGCAACATGACTATTCTTTCGCAGACCTTCTCCACATCATCCATCAAATGGCTAGCCATCAATAGACTGCGTCCACCTTCATTGACAATCTGTGATACGGTATTCAGCATGAATTGCCTTGCTTGGGCATCCAATCCATTGGTTGGCTCATCCGCAATCAGAAGTTCAGGGTCATGAATAATTGAAGTCGCAAGTTTAGCGGCTTGTGCCATCCCTGTTGAAAATGTACCCACTTCGCGGTATCTTTGGTCTCTCAACCCAACGTATTCCAATACTTCATGCGCTCTTTGTGTGGCAACTTTGGGGTTCATTCCAAGTAATTCTCCAGAATATGCAACTTGATGGATGGCCGCAAGATCAGGGTTTAGGCAATCGTATTCTGGCATGTAACCAATTCTCTTGCGAATTTCTTCTCCTTCAGTTCTTATGTCATAGCCCAGAACTTTGCCTTCTCCCTCGGTGGCGGTAATCAAACCTAACAGAGTTTTGATCAAAGTCGACTTACCTGCTCCATTCGGCCCTAACAGTCCGGTTGCACCTTTCTGCACTTTGAGGTCCATGGAATCCAATGCGATATGTGGACCGTATGCCTTGACGAGGCCATTGGTCTGAATCACAGGTTCCACTCAACCACCGCAAACCTTCGGCTTTCAAGACGGTCTTTGTAATGGTCGGCCACAAGTGCGTATTGAACTCCTAGTCGATACCGTTTCGAACCTTTACTGCAATTCCTTTTCGCAGACGCTGCATGCCACTAATTGTGCTCATTGCTTTTCCATGCCCAACCAATGTACCCTCTTCATCCACAACCAAACAATACATGCCGTTTCTCAACCAACCATCTGCCGCTTTGATGAATCCATGGAACACATTTCTCCCCTGCTTGACAAAGGGCACAGCATCACTATCGATAACCACCCAAGGAGGACCTTGGTGGCTTTCAGAATTACTTTCAAATCCATTTGGGAATTCTACTTCGCGTAAAGAATGCAACCAACTTGCACCCTTGGCAGTAAGGCTAATTCCTCCATCTGTCAAACGCGGTGATGCTACATGGCGACCATCATTCAGCATGATATTCTTCACGCGACCTGTGTTGCTGTGGACGAAATTACATCCATCTAGTTCCACTGCTGCAATTCTAGGTTCTAGATCTGCGAAAAATGCCAGTTTAGCAATGGCTTGTTCTTGTTCAAGTAGATACTGCCCCTCGCTTATGTGATCAGTATCCAATTCTTTCAGTTCAGGAAAAATCACACTCAACTTTTCTGCTACTTTCTCTTTCTTGCTGATGTCCAAGAAGAACACTTCTTCTGTTTGGAAGTTCATTGAATGGAGTTCTTTCAGGCATTTTT
The DNA here is from genome assembly GCA_964230945.1 of Yoonia sp. Lineage (GTDB taxonomy): Archaea > Thermoplasmatota > Poseidoniia > Poseidoniales > Poseidoniaceae > UBA226. The sequence goes on along the minus strand of CAXRJJ010000115.1, from coordinate 4,968 downwards.
CCCTCTCAGGCTTTTGTTTGTGCAGCCCAGAATCTTCCAAGATATGGGCAAATGGATTCAGGTCCTCCAAGGACCAAGGTAGGAGGCCCATCGGGGTGTGTATGAATATCTCGAGGTCTTCAATCGATATGCGTAGAGATGCCATTTTGTCGCCAACAATATCCCTCCAAGGCCCACCCCTTCCGTAGAGGATTAGGGCTCTGCGACTACGTGCAGCAGGTCGCCATCTTTGCTGTAGCCTCAATATTGGAGAGGTTATGTCCGGCCTCTTCGACTCTTGTTTTCCAAACCACTTGAGCCCACCATTCTTCTGTAAGGGAGATGCTTCCAACAACCATTCGCTTGCTTTACTCCACTCTGTATTCTCGGCCAGTGCCTTCATGATCCAATCATATGCTTCCTTCAGTGCTGGATGCTGGTGGCTACGCATCTGAACTAATTCCCAAATTGTACCATCCCTAACAGCTTGACGACAACGATCTAACTCTGCAATGCTGACATCAAGATTATGCCTTGCCAACAGTTTGCATCTAGCATCATCGTCAAGTTCTCTAACCTCTTGTGGAGTAATTCCAAACAGAGTGGGTGAAGTGACTGGCCAATGTTCCAAATCTTGCAATTTGGCAGTTCCCCACGGGGTTAGTAATCTATCATCACGGGCAAACAATGCGTATGCTGCTGAATCGAACAGGTCTGCGCCCAATGCAACAGCCATTGGGAATAGCATGGGATGTCCACACCCGAACAGGTGAACAGGTCTCTCTATGGGAAGTTCAGGAATTGCAGATAGCATCACTTTGCATAATTCGACATAGTTTTGTTGTTCCATGATTGGAACAATTCCTCCGATTGGATGAACCGCAAAATCATGCTTGGCCATATCTATTGCTGACTTTCTACGGAGGTCCCAATAAAGGCCACCTTGAACGGGGCCATTCAACATCATCTCTCCTGATGCACGTATGGAAGCAGGGGCGCGGTCGCTTGTGTCATCTACTGCTTTCTCAACTTGAGTTCTGTTCATATCAGGTCTAGTGAATACATCCAGCATTGTTGCGACATCTACACCGATATCTTTCTGAAATTCGACAATTTCCTCAACGCCAACTTCAACATCACCGTATACGTACGATTGGAAGGTTCCGGAGTCACAAACAATTACGCCTGGATAGTCAATTAGTTGATGAACACCATTTTCTCTAGCCTTTTTGTTCAATTCTTCATGTTTCCAAATGATATATGAATTGGTAATCAAGCCCTCAATGCCCCACCGTTGCCACATTTCTTTTGGCTCGATAGTCCTGATGTTTGGATTGATTACTGGAAGAAGTGCGGGAGTATGTAAGGGCCCGTGTGCAGTATGCAATCTTCCCAATCTTGCACGTCCACAATCATGCAGAATCTCAAACCGTCCAAGGTCCTGCTCGCGACAAGATTTGGGGTCTTTTCTTGGCTCCTGCGGCATGTTGTTCGATGGCTCCGGAGGGGCTTTAGTTCAATGTCGCTTCGGTTGCTTATTTTGCCAAAAAATAGGGTTTGGTAATTCATTCGTTTACAAAATATCATGCATCTTATGAATGCATTTGTTTTCGTTTAGTTCATGCGTGAGGTAAGGCTTCGCTATTCGGCGGCTTCCATCCACAATTCTGACCTAGCAGTTATTCTTGAGGTGGCGGATAGAATTACCCTTGTTGCAACTCTCTATCAGGAGGGTCACGGGGAGTGGATAAGACAGGTCTACGATATTGTACTAAAGGATGGTAAGAAGATAGAAGATATCAGCGATATACCATTCATTGAATTAGAGAAACATTTCCAGAGCACTCAAGTTAATGGAAACTTGATTCACACGGTCATGGCCAAGAATCATCATCCATTGGGCAAGGTTGGGAATCCGATAGACGATGCAGTCATTATGCCGGAATCAGAGATTTCTACACAGGGTGCGACTCTATTGATTCGAGGCGCACCTTCAGGCGTTCATGCCATGGTGGAGGGATTTCGCAAGTGGGGAGTTCCTTCGCGGATCTCAGTTGCTGAGAATACCTCTGAACAGATAGATGAAGTAGCTGAATTGGTGAGTTCACATCAGGCGAATGTGTTCATTACAGCATACGATGCAGGATACTACAACTCTCCGCGAGACATCAGTCTAGTTGACTTGTCTAGAAAGATGGGCATCTCACGTTCGACGGTGGCGGGGCATCTTAGAACGGTTGAGAGAGTGATGGCCGAAATGATGGTGGAACGTCTCAAAGATTCGTTCTAATCATTCTTTGGATCTACGAATTCCACATCCCCATGGGCAAGTATGAATTCACGCCCTAATTCGTCAAAACTATCCAACAGGGTTGAACTGAAACGCACTCTAGAGATTTCAGGATCTTCTTCCAAGTCATTCTTGACTCCCGAAAGCGTTCCAGGTGCGGCGCCGCAAGAAAGACAAGCACCGGTAAGGTCCAGAACCAAATCAAGTCCTGAGTCAGTTTTTTCGAAACTTGTCAAGGCGATTCCCCCTCCATGACCTTGCAGAGCAGCCGCTACTGCACCAAGTCTTACGAAACATGCGAGTAGAAATTCCTCTTCCTCTTCGATTAAGTCGTACAAGGAGGACGCACGCAATTGCATACGTCGCTTGACCGGCAACATCTCTGCCAATCTCTTCTCGGCTTCGGCATCGATTGATTCCGCTGCTTGAGTGCGATACCACTCGACCAGATCATCGTTGCCCATGGTACAGCGTACGGACCCCCTCCATTTGAACGAATGCCTGTATTTTCATCGAATTTGTCCCTCAATTCACCCATCTTGAGCATACACACCTTGATGAAGGGTGTGCCGGCCCGTAGGGCCGGTTATCCTCATGAGTTCACCGTTGTTGAAGATCGAAAATCTTCATGTCGAAGTCGATGGTAATCCAATCATCAAAGGTCTTTCATTAGAGATCAATAAGGGCGAGGTTCATGCAATCATGGGAAGGAATGGGGCTGGAAAGTCAACCTTGGCATATGTATTGATGGGGCATCCTTCGTATGTCATATCTAATGGTAGCATCCGCTATCAAGGAGTTCCTTTGGAAGAGATGGAGGTATGGGAGCGCGCAAGAGCCGGGATGTTCCTGTCATTCCAATACCCTCAGGCAGTTCCAGGAGTTCAAGTTGGAACATTCTTGCGAAAGTCGGTACAATCAGTTCGCGCCGATGATGCACCATCAAACAAAGAGTTGAGAACGCAGATGAAGGATGCGATGGAATTGCTAGGTATCGACCGGTCTTTCTTGGCTAGATATGTGAACGATGGTTTTTCTGGTGGTGAGAAAAAGAGGTTGGAAGTGATGCAGTTGTTGTTGCTCAAGCCGCATTTGGCAATCCTTGACGAAACAGATTCAGGATTGGACATAGATTCACTTCGTACGGTTGCGGCAGGAATCAACAGCGTTGCAGAAGATTCCGGTTGCTTGGTTATCACACATTACCAACGGTTGTTGGATCATATCACACCCACCAAAGTTCACGTCATGATCGATGGGACAATCGTCAAGGTTGGTGGGCCAGAATTAGCGCAAGAAGTTGAATCAAGGGGATATGATTGGCTACAGCCGGAAGCAGCGTGAGGGATCAAAATGAAGGATGAGGCGAGAGATGCAGTTGGCGATTATCGCTACGGATTCCATGATCCTGAGAATGCAACTATCAGATTTGATTCAGGCTTGAATGAAGAGGTAGTGCGCAGAATCAGCGAAATCAAGGATGAGCCGGAGTGGATGACCGAAATGCGCGTCAAAGCATTCCATCATTTTCAGGAGCGAGAAATGCCTGGATGGGGAAATACAGAGGTGCTTGAGGGAATTGATTTTGACAGCATTTGCTATTACCTGAAATCAAGTGATGGAACTGAGAAGGAATGGGAAGATGTCCCAGAGGATATCAAGCGAACTTTCGACAGGCTGGGCATTCCAGAGGCAGAACAGAAGTGGTTGGGTGGAGTGACTGCACAATATGAATCCGAAGCCGTCTACCATAGTATCAGAGAGGACCTTGAGGAACAAGGAGTAATCTTTCTTGACATGGATAGTGGTTTGAGAGAACATGAAGAACTTGTCAAGGAGTATTTCGGCACTGTTGTTCCATATAGCGACAACAAGTTCTCTGCACTCAATACCGCAGTTTGGTCTGGCGGCTCATTTCTAGTGATTCCCGAGGGAGTTCATGTTGAAATGCCAGTTCAAGCTTATTTCAGAATCAATGCGAAGAACATGGGTCAATTTGAACGCACTTTAATCATCGCTAAACCAGGTAGTAGTATTCACTATGTAGAAGGTTGTACTGCTCCGACTTATTCTAGCGAATCTCTGCATTCTGCAGTGGTTGAATTAATCGCGGAAGAGGGGTCGCATATCCGTTATTCAACCGTTCAGAATTGGTCTTCTAATGTTTACAATCTAGTGACCAAGAGGGGAGTTGCTTATCGCAATGCCAACATCGAGGGGGTAGATGGAAACCTCGGCTCTAAATTGACAATGAAATACCCCGCAGTTATTCTCAAGGGCGAAGGTGCTCATGCTGAGGTCATCTCAGTGGCTTATGCTGGCGAGGGGCAGCATCAGGATGCTGGAAGCAAGGTGCATCATTTAGCCAGCAACACTACCAGCAGGATTCTTTCAAAATCGATTTCAAAGAATGGGGGGCGTTCGTCTTATCGCGGGATGGTCCAAGTGTCTCCCAAGGCTAAAGGCTGCAAGGTGAACGTAGTTTGTGATGCTTTGCTCCTGGATGAAGATAGTCGTTCTGACACATATCCTACCATGGAGGTTGCTAACAGTTCTTGTCATGTGGAACATGAAGCCAGTGTGTCTAAGGTATCAGGTGACCAGTTGTTCTATCTAATGACTAGAGGGCATACTGAAGAGGAGGCTTTGGGAATGATTGTCAATGGCTTCTTTGAACCCTTCACAAGGGAATTACCAAT
>CAXRJJ010000114.1:0-13298 GCA_964230945.1 Yoonia sp. | reverse complement strand
CTTGTCCACTGAAGAACGAAAAAACACTCTCAGTTGTTGGTTGGATTCCGCACTAGAAAACCCAGAGATTGGACACACTTTGCTAATCGATGCGGCTTACCATCTGTATGCCGACGAACCACATGGATGGGCTGAAACCATCTCGAAGATAGAAAACTGGCCAAACAATCTGCTGATATTGTTCGCATTATCTTGCTCCAAATCACATACCATCTATGGTATGCGTACTGGTGCTCTTGTCTACCTTCATCCCGATTCTGAGGTTCATTCCAAATTGGGAGAAGTCCTGCTCCATACTTGGAGAGGAACTTGGAGTGGCGCCCCGCGTCTTCCGCAAGTTGCCCTCATCGATGTGCATCAAAATCAATTGAATGAGTGGGAGGATGAGAAGAATCAGCTCAAAGCGATTCTAACGAGCAGAAGAAGAGCGTTCAACGATGCTGCTGCAAGCAACTCTATCGAGGTAATGCCTAATGATGATGGATACTTCGCTTTCATCGAATGCAATAACCCTGAGGAAGTGTGCGAATCATGTGCAGAAGATGATGTATATCTTGTACCATTGATAGGCGGCATCAGGGTAGGTATCTGCGCTATTCCCGCTAGTGAAATGCCAAGAGTCGCATCTGCTTTAGCCAAGGCTCTGAGGTGAGGGCATGCAGCACCTAAGGGCGAACTTGCTGTTATCTTCAATCATCTGCATAGTCATTGGAGCGATGCTAATAATCTCAAGAGAAACTCTAGCAATCAGTATCGGTGCCCCTATCTCTCTATGCGGTCTAGTAATGTTTGTTTGGGGCATGTCTCTGCAATCCCGAGAACTCGGTTGGTCAGAAGAGAAGGTTGCAAAATGGGAACCATCAACTGGGGAAATGACAGATGCTGGTAGAATCATGTATCGAGTGGACACCACTTTAGATGAGCCATACAAATCTACAATTCTCTGCGGATCATGTGGAGAGGTTACCGCAGTTGACGGAAAAAGACCGAAGCATTTCACTTGTCCATCATGTGAAAATGAGTTGTGGGAAGAAGAGTAGAGTTTGTTTCGGTTGAAAGATTGTTTCTATTCTGAAGATGAATGGCAATCATTCGTCTGCAGGCGCTTCAGAGGTTACTCCTACTTTCAGGCCAACCAGTATTGCTTGAATTGAAAATAGCCACCACATTACCATTCCAGGTATAGGTGGGAGCTGGTCGGGGTCCCAGCCAGAAACCCAGCCATAGGTGAACATAAAGGAAGTTGGTATCCAACCAACTCCCAATGCAAGAAGCGCTCTACGTGCATTTTCGTCACTCATGTAAAATATGGATAAAGATACCAAAGTAAGAGGAATAAACAGCATGGCTTCGAACCAATATTCACTACCACCGCCAGCGGCCATTATCACTATGTGAAATGCCATAAAGAAGGTCATAGTTCCAGCAGATGCTTTGACGCTCAGGATTTTATCTAACATGCAAGGTACTCATATTGATGGTTTATTATATATTAGGTAGAATAAATAACTTTGACGCCATTTAGGGAGGGGCCCTTTGAAAATCAACTCCTAATCAAAATGTTCAAGCGGCCCACAATTAGAATGTGTGCATCTACTACAAACGAGTTTATCACACATCTCGCATATCTCAAGAGGATATTTTTCCATCTCTTCATCTGAGCATTCTCCGCATCCATCGCACCAATTGTAGTCGCCTGGTTGTGCTACCATGAGCATTGATGATTCGAAGCCTCATAACAACCTATCGAATAATCCAACTGAACATTTTGCAAGGGGTAATCCGGGCACCCTTGAATGGAAACACCCAGTACCGCTTCAATCGCGGTTATTCCTGAAGCAAGGCTGAAGGACTCATGGTGGCTGGAAGAGGTATGGCTGATGCGAGTTTGGGCAATCCTGAGCGCCGCTTGTTGAAGGCTATGCAGGCGCAAGGTGCGGACAAAACTTGGAACATGGATGACATCTTATCCGCTTGCGGATGGGAGGATCAAGCCAAGGCAGCAGGTGCTGCTCTAGGTCTAGTGCAGGCAGGATTCGCTGAAGTTGATGAACACTCAACTACTCTATGGAGCCTAGGGCCTGAAGGCAAGGCTGCACTTGAGAATGGACTCTTGGAAGAACGACTGTGGACATGGCTTTCAGGGCAGCCAGAAGGAAACAGAGCAATGGCTGATTTGCAGAGTTCGGGAGTCGTCGAGAAGCACGAGACTGGCATCGGCATTGGACTACTGAAGGGGCTTGGTATCAGCATCGAAGCGGGTAACCTTGTCCTGCCTGAAGACACCTCGGCAATCGAAGCAGAAATACAAGCAAGAAGCGAATTCCTATCCAACATCTCGGAAGGACCAATGCTGAATCATTTCAAAGGAAGAAAAGGACTTCTTCAGTCGAGTGAACAGGTAACTCGAAACTGGCGTATGAACTCGTCTGGAGCTTCAGTAAGTGACCTGGAAGAAAGGGAAGAAGTAGTGGAAATCACACCTGAACTCTTGCAGGGCGACGAGTGGCGAAACATGGTCTTCAAGTCGTTTGACCCGAGTCTTGAGGCAAACATTGCGAGTGGCGGCAGACCTCACCCCATGCAGTCCCTCATCGAGAGAATACGTTCCACATTCCTTGAGATGGGGTTCAGCGAAATCAGTGGAAACTACGTGCAGAGTGCGGGTTGGAACATGGACTCCTTGTTCATCCCACAAGACCACCCAGCAAGAGAGATGCAGGACACATTCTATCTTGACAATCCAGAAAGTCTTGAAATTGAACAGGAACACCTCGATCAATGGAAGGCCGTACACGAACATGGCGGAGATACTGGATCGACAGGATGGGGAGGGGCATTCAGCGACGAAGTCGCAAAACGCGGATTGTTACGTACCCATACAACAGTCAATACCATTCGTCACCTAGCAGACAAGCCTGACGAACCATGCCGTGTTTTCGCAGTTGGCCGAGTTTTCCGCAAGGAAAGCATCGATAGAACTCATCTTCCAGAATTCCACCAAATTGAGGGGATCATCATGGAGCCTGGCGCTAATTTGCCGATGTTGGTAACTACCCTGAAGACATTCTATGCCAAAATGGGGTATCCAGAAGTTAGGGTAAGACCTGCGTACTTCCCCTATACAGAACCAAGTCTAGAGGTTGAAGTGAAGTGGCGCGGCAAGTGGTTGGAGTTAGGAGGAGCAGGTATTTTCCGACCTGAAGTGACCGAACCATTGGGTTGCAAGTGGCCGGTATGTGCATGGGGCATGGGTCTTGAGCGTCTAGCAATGTTAGTTCTTGGTCTCGACGACATTAGGCAATTATACATCTCAGATCTTGAATGGCTGCATAAACAACCTATTCTCTGAGAGTGAAGAGTATGCAGCCACGATTAGTGGGTAATGAACAGATTCTGGTTCCCGAGGAACCATCTCCGTGGTGGCATTGGGGCCCAGCCATAGCCATGATTCTGATGGTCATGTTAGGTGCTGCTGGATTACTCATGTCTGCACTATTTCCAATGGATGGTTTCATGAAATATTATCCAGAACCAGAACATCCAGGGACTTTTCCAGAAAATGGTACTTCTGAAGAACAAGAACAATGGAATAATAGCGATTACAGATACGAAGAATGGAACCAAACGAACAACATTTTCGAGACAATAAATAACTCAGGCTTGTATGAAACGCAGATGTGGGTAGGTGGCCTTACTGTAATCACTGCTTTACCAGTTATCACTTTACTACTGATGCGGCATAAATGGGCTTTTAGAGCGGCAACTGCATGGATTATCTTCAAATCTATTCTTGAATCAATTATCGCATTGAATGTTCAATACATGATGGATGACATATTCAGTCACTTCCCAGAAGGAACACCACTTCCACCAACGTGGGTATACTCTCTTTCGGGGATTTTCCAAATCATTTGTTGTAACCTGACAATGTTGGGAGTTGTCGTGGTATGTTCAATGAAAACCACAGAAGATGAAGTTGTTCCATCCAGTGGATTCCATATATCATGATGTGACCAAATTGAAAGCCCTCCTCCTAATGGCGCTACCATGCAGCCAGATGCCGCAGCAGCACAGCCCCAGCAAATACAGGTATTGATGTCTAATACTGAGACGATTCCTGGTAGAACAATCGCCCAATCACTCGGCGTAGTAACCGGCTCAACGGTACGAGCCAAACATATCGGTAAGGATATCTTGGCTGGATTGAAAAACATAGTCGGTGGAGAATTATCAGGCTATACCGAATTGTTGCAGGAGGCGAGAGCACAGGCCCTACAAAGAATGGTGACCGATGCTGTCAAACGCGGTGCTAATGCCGTGGTAAACGTGCGCTTCGCTACCTCCAGCGTTGCTGGTGGAGCAGCAGAATTGTTCGCTTATGGAACTGCAGTTGTCCTACAATGAGGTGAGGCAATGGACGAAGAAACATGGGGATTGATTTGGATATTCATCCCCATATTGTTGACATTTGGCCCATTCCTGTTCAGTTGGATTTTCGGCAATTGGCATCAAAAGAAGAAGCAAAAACAACTGGTTGAAAGAGAAGCAGCATTTGGGAAAGATCCACTTAGCACTTTGCGAAACCCTACTGGAGAAGTAAAACAATCCACATTATTGGTCTCCAACATAACCATGTCAGTTAGTTGGTGGCAGGGATTGATTGGAGGAATCCACTCAATTTTCGGCGGCACCATAACCACATGGGACAAAGTTCTCGCATGGGGTAGGCAAGAAGCAATGCAGAGACTACGAGAAAACTGTAGGAATTCTGGCTTCGACGAAATTATCAACCTGCGCTTGGAGACAGCCGAAATTGCAGGTTCCAAAGGCAAAACCAAGGCTCTAGAAATCGTTGCTTATGGAACAGCTGTCAAGTTTTAGTCGGAAACAGTTCTTCTGTTCAACATAACCTCTTCGATCTTGTCGATATCCTCTAGGCGCTTGAGGCCAATCATCTCCTCAGGCATACTACACACCACTCCATCTACTCCAACCCCATTTGCTAAACACGACCTGACCATTTCATTGGGATAACCAAGTTCACCAGATGATGTATCGTACTTACCTGTTTGAGGATTCCATTTCTCTTTGCACAATGGCGCAAGAATCTCCTGTAAGGCCTTCTTGCTAGCCCAATATGCTCCTACATTGGCCTCGCCAACCTCCGGCTTTTCAGCCCCTTCAAGATGAGTCTCCACCGAATTGCTGACCTTGCCATCCGCATCTCTGAGCAAGGGAGCATACGGATTGGCCGTCATTGTAGTCGGCATGGTGAATCCCAATTTGTTACTGATATGATGAACAAGAGAATCCATGATACTGGAATCAGTTACCAAGGGTTGAGTCCCAAAGGAGACGTAGAGATGTTGATAATCATCGGGAAGATGTTCCATCGCTTGGTAAACCGCGTCTCCAGTACCCAAGGCAGCAGGTTGGACAACAACCTTGCAATCTCTTCCTTCAAGGGCTGATTCATACTCCTGCAAACGTTCGGGAGGGACAACGACGAGAATCGGAGTGAAGGATATTTCATGAGCAAGTAATTGATCTACCACATGGAACAAAGAAGGTTTACCCAAAATAGGCATCAATGGCTTATGCACATCCACACCTTGCTCTGCAAGACGGCTACCCTTTCCTCCGCACAACAACATGGCGGCACAATTCGAAAACTCAAACACTGAAACTTCCCCCATCGCATAGGGCTAGGAGAAAGAAGCCCTTGAATGAAATGGAATCCAACTAGCGATGTGGCTCCTATAATCGGTGGACGGAAACCGTTGAAAACTCCTTGAGGCGCCCAGCCAACATGACCTTCAGGCGTCCGGTCGCTCTGATGTTGTTCTCGCTGCTCTTAGCATCGCCAATTTCTGGTTGTCTTGGAGCCGAAGAAGAGATTCAAGAAGAGGAGGCTGAATTCCTGCTACTTGTGGATGAAATGCGACGCGGTGAATTCCATGACTTCATCATTTCAGGAGAAACAAAACTTACAGTTCCACCTACAGTTCTTCTATTCATTGAAGAAAAATTGCAGGTTTCCGGCACCATCCAAGCCGAAGGCGAGGACCTGCAAGGTAGTTTACTGATTCCACCTACAACGATGAATTTCAGTCTAGAATTGAATTCACAGATTTTGGACTATGAAACCGTAGAAGGTGCGCCTATTGTTTCCGGCAAAGAATGGTTTGAGAAAATGGAGTTCATAACTAGCGTATGTAGCGACTCCAGCGCCTGCGGCGGTTACGTTAATCGGTGGATGGGCAGCCCAAATCCAAACTTTGAGAGAGCTGCTTCTTACTTCCAAGGACATTTTGAGGGGCTCGGATACGAGACGCACCTTATGCGAGTTAGTGACCACCTAAATCCAACTCAACCCGAATCTCTGAATGTCATAGCATGGAAGAGGGGAGTCAGAGATGATTGCGTACAGGGCATGGGTAGCCACATGGATATCGCTCCACCTGGTGGCCCTCCAGGGGGAGGAACCTACGAAGGCGCATACGACAATACTGCAGGAACTGTCTCAATGATGCTCTTTGCTAGAGCATTGGTAGATATTGAATTGGAATGCGATACTTTCCTTGGACTGTGGTCAAGTGAAGAAGAGGGGCTGCGTGGTTCCAACGCATTTGCCAACAACGACTGTTCCTACTGCCTACCGACCGATAAGGAATTGAGATTCTACATCAACATGGACATGATGGGTATTTCTTGGCCAGCATACAAAGAGAATGGAGACCCCTTCCCCTATCATGCTTGGAGCGGACCTGATAATGATCCAGAGGTTGTCGAGCAACCGATAACTGCGGTCATGGAGACTGTACATTTCGACATCTTGCAGGCTCCTAGAAATCTAACTGCGGATAACGGATATGGAGCGGGATGCGATCAACACTGGGATGAACACTCTAGTCTGACCCTCGATGTACACGAGGACACTTTCGGACGTTCAGACCACGTCACCTTCCGCAATAAGGGAGCACAGACCATCTTTCACCTAGGTGCCTATGACGAGGATTACTCGGCATACCACAGTCCTACCGATACTCTCGACAATATGGTCGCAGTAGTTGGGGGACAAGAGAACCTTGAGAACAGTCTGGAATTCGTCATGTGGGCTGCTTTCATCGAATTACTCATCGCTGATGGGACTCCAGAAGTTCGCAACGTAGGATAAGAGCCCTCGCGACTTCACTCTATCCATTTGACTTGACCGCTGTCAACATCATAGATTGCACCGAACACATTGATTCCATCCCTGATCAGATGATTGTTCTGAAGAGATGAAACATCATTTCGCAGTTTGCCCTCTGCATCATCAATCATGCGCGGTTGGAAATCAGAGAAATCTTTGTCCGAGAGTTCCGATAGTCTCTGCTGAACAGTAGCGAGGGGCATGCTTGCCATAGCACACCTCGTGTGAGGCATCACGATGATACTGTGGCAATTCAATAGATGGCTGGCAAGGACGATGTCCTTCTCAACCTCGGCATTCAACTGCCCTCCGGCATTTCTGATAACCTTGACATCACCTAATGCCAAACCAAAAATCTCATGTGGCACTATTCTTGAATCCATACAAGTAAGAATCAACAAACCTTTTCTTGCTTGCCCAGGAACATCCTTTCCTTGGAATTCCGAGACATAAGCAGCATTCTGAGATTTGAGTTGTTCTAACAATCCGGAGTCTGCCATAGACCTTGGTCATCAGAGGTAGGATTTTGTCATTTCTCGTCAAATGTAGTCAAGATACTAAACAATCCGAGTTCAATACAGTGCCATACCTGCATCGGTCAACTTTGTAGAAGCGAACCTGAATGAATGCAGGTTTTTCCATAGCATCAAGTGATTGGCATGAATACCAAATCTTCCCTCAGTGAAACGAATAAGACAAAAGATATTTCCATCTTTCAATTCTGCGAACAGATATGCGTGCATGCATTGTGTCAATTCTGTTACTGGCAGTTGCGTTTTCGCCGATGTTGAGTTCACCATCTGAACTTGAAGATTCAAAACCCATCATCCAATCCAGCCCTCTCGAAGTGACACTTTCGCAGACCACAGGTTGGACTACTGGTGGTGAAGAAATCACCATCACAGGTAGTGGTTTCTCAGAAATGGCTTTCAAAAATACGACCTACGATGGAATCAGCCACCAGTGGGTAAAATCGACCGCTGACTATGCAGACCAAGCTGGACACGAAAACGCAATTGCCGTTGATTCAAACGGTCACATTCACATCGTCCATATCAATGGTGGAAATTATGAGGTTTGGCACAACGTTTTCGACGGAACATCATGGAACCCTATGAAAATCAATGATTGTGAAGGCACATACTGCTGGGACGCTCATATGGTCATCGATGACAATGATGATCTCCACGTGGCATATTCTGCATACAGCAATAAGGTAGTTTACCTGCATTTTGACGGAACTACTTGGACCTCGACCGAAGTTTCCACAAACGCAAGATTCGGACCAGTTGGTATTGCCGTTGATTCAAACAACCTTCCGCACATCTCCTATGCTGCATCTGGTCAATATTGCGGTAATGGACTTCTCCTCGCCTCGTTTGATGGTTTATCTTGGAGCAGCCAAATTGTCGAATCTGGCACCAACATTGGCTGTGATTCGTCCATTGTTATTGACGAGAATGACTACATCTACATCGCGTACCAATTTCGAGACGAGTCCAAATTGAAATTTGCAACGAACAAAAGCGGTTCATGGAGCCGATATGCACCTGATTCTGCAGTCCCTGTGAGTAGCATGTATCCTGGTTATTTCACCTCGTTGGCCATGGATGAACAGGGGCAATTTCATATCGCTCACTTCGACAGTAAGAATGAAGATTTACGCTATTCCACAGGGGTTCCAAATGGTCAGTGGACGACAACCAATGTTGACTCCTCAGGTCACACCGGACGAAACCCTTCCATCGCCATCGACGCAGCAGGTGACCCACACATCGTTTACCAGACTTGGTCTGGATTTGACTTGAAGTACGCAACATTGAATCCATCATCAACTGCTTGGCAGAAGAGCAACATCGAGACCTCTGGGGATGTTGGCGATTCAAATTCGATCTTTATTGATGAACATGGAATGATACACGTCGCTTATAGTGACGAGACAAATGATGTCATGCGATACGCAACCAAATCAACAGGTGTCAGCGTATCAAACGAGATTGTGGTCCAGTTTGGCCAATATGGTTCGGTCGTTGGTGAAGTTGTTGATGATGCAACAATTCGACTAACAACACCTGCAGTCGCAAATCCAGGCACCGCCACAATATCACTATTTGACAAAGACGATAACGAACACCTATCATCGTCCACGTTCCAATTTATCGATCAAAATGATTTGGATGGAGATGGTGTGCCGAACTCGAATGACGACTGCCCAGAAGTTGCAGGCACCTCAAGCCAAGATGTGAATGGTTGCCCAGACGATGATGGCGACGGTTACAGCAACGATGGAGACGCTTTTCCTAACGATGTCAATGAGTGGGCAGATAGCGATGGCGATGGGGTTGGAGACAATACAGATGCATTCCCGTTCGATGTGAATGAGTGGATGGACAGCGATGGCGATGGGGTTGGAGACAATACAGATGCTTTTCCAAATAATGCTAATGAGACACTCGATAGTGATGGAGATGGGGTAGGTGATAACGCCGATGCGTTCCCGATGAATGCCTTAGAGCAATTTGATTCCGATGGAGACGGAGTTGGGGATAACATCGACGCGTTTCCTAATGATTCCTCAGAAAGCATAGATTCTGATGGTGATGGGGTTGGTGACAATGCCGATGCTTTTCCAGATAATGCTAATGAATCATTAGATAGTGATGGAGACGGGGTAGGTGACAATGCCGATGCTTTTCCAAATGACGCAAATGAATCACAAGATAGTGATGGGGATGGGATTGGGGATTCAAGTGATCAATGTGCAAACACCCCTGTAAATGAATCAAATTACCAAGATGGTTGTTCTATTTCTCAACTTGACTATGATGGAGATGGATTCCTAGGTTCGGATGACTTGTTTCCTGAAGTTGCGACTCAATGGAATGATACTGACGGGGATGGCTATGGAGACAATTGGGGTAATGCTTCTTGGAATTCTACAAGATTATTTTCTTGGCCAGGGCAATTTATTGAAAATGCAGAATTTGTTGACCACTGCCCATTAGAATTCGGTAATTCATCAGCACAAGGATTCTTTGGATGTCCTGACGAAGACAATAATGGCATAGCGGATATGTATGAGGAATCCAATACTTCGATAATACTGGATGATGATTCCGATGGGGTTCCCAATTCAGAAGACTTGTGCCCCAATTCTTCTCAAGGAGTCAAAGTTGATGCCGATGGTTGTGAAACTTCAAGCACAGCAGGTTCTGATTCTGAAGACAAAACATACCTCGATTCACTGCTCTCTGGTGATACTGATACTGTGACCACAACTGTGGGGGTTGGAGCACTTCTAATCGGACTCCTAACCCTCTTGCAAACTAACTTTGCCGCAGCATTACTTCCGGATGCGTTCAGGTGGCTAAGGGTAGTTCGTACAAACAAGAAACTGACAAATGAAGAACGAAATGAACTGACCTATCTCCAATCCTTGGTCCAAGCCTATTTCACAGAAATAGGCGTCTTGAAGGAAGAATTGATTAATTTGAAAGGCGAATTGACTGCCCGGTTCACCAATAATGAAATCAAGAAAGAAACCCGCGCTAAGTTATTCCTATTGATCGATGAATTAATGCAAGCCGATAGTCAGGAATTAATGCATATTGCACATAACGACTCTTACTTCGGACTATCTGAAACTACAGATGTTGAAAGCAGACATCAATTGTTAAATCAAGAAATTGCAATGCGGAATTCTGAGCAAGTAAATCTCCTCCCACAAGAAAATATGACAGGTCAAATAAATCCAAAGGATGGATATGAGTGGTTAGAATATCCAGCAGGAAGTGGCACCTGGTACGTACGTAACTCCACGACAGGACAATGGCAAGCATGGAAACAATGAGTGATTTCCAATCACAAGTTCAAGAAAATTCGATTCAAGTGGACGCTGGGCCAACGAACTGGACTGAGCAAAGCGAAGGAAGTTCGTGGACGTGTTCACGAGTCCAAGAAGCAGCAATTCAAGTGGACGCTGGGGGATTTGAACCCCCGGCCTTCTGGTTGCAAACCAGACGCTCTTCCAACTGAGCTAAGCGCCCGCAAGCAACGCGACATGCCACTCCTCTTTGTTGATTGCGCCCTGAGTCACAGACAAAGGTTTGATGAAAGCATGACCAAGACGAATACACATGTGGGAATGGTTGTCGGATGCAACGGACTCGCTGGAAGGCCTCGAACCTTGGGAAAAAGTACTGGTTGGAATCGGCTTCTCAATTCTCGGTGCAATTCTGGTTAGAATAATGATTTGGGGACCATCAAAATGGGTGGTTAGCAAGACTGAGTCCGATTGGGACGACCAATTGATGACACTTGCATCTCCCCTGCTGAATTATGCAACCTTCCTACTGGGTCTGTACATAACTGTGGTATGGGCAATTGATGGAGACTCGATGATCGCATCTACCATGGCCACTCTGATGGTACTCATTCTGATGTTCTTGAGCGGACGATTCCTCTCAAAGTCTGCATCGATGATTCTGCCACCTACCCTTGAGAAACTCGATGAAAAGGCAGACCTCGGCTTGTCTGGTGGAACCACAATCATCATCGGGCTGACTAAACTCTTCATCTGGGGTTCAGCGATTCTGTTGATACTTGCGCACCTTGATGTCGACATTACCGCGGCTTTGGCATCTTTGACCATATTTTCTCTGGTCATCGGTATGGCCATGCAGGAATCCGCTTCCAATTTCATAATCTCAGCACAATTGATGATTGACAAACCATACGAAGTTGGAGATAAAATCCAGATGGATTTGCTTATTGGAACCGTAGTCGAAATCGGTTTCCTGTCCACTAAGATTCGCACCGGTAGTGAACATCTAGTAATCGTCCCAAACAAGATGATGGCGACATCAATAGTTACAAATTTCGCCAAAGGAGGGCCTTCAGATGCTCCACGTAGAGTTAACCTAAGGCTCGATGTATCTGTAGGATACGATGAATCGCCACCTCACGTCAAGACTATACTACGAGAAATCATTGAGGAAAATGAATTGATTATTGCAGAACCGGACCCAGTAATTCTGTTCACTCAGATGCTGGACTCCGCACTGATCTTCCGAATCAACTGCTGGGTCAGCGACTATGGCGATGAATGGGTGGCTAAGGATCAGATTCAGACCGAGATTCTACGCCGATTCAAGGAAGAAGATATCGAGATTCCATATCCACATATGCAACTCAAGTACGATGCCGCTACCGAGGACGCTGCTGAAGTCAAGCAGAAGAAGGAAGATGAGCGTAGGGCTAGGGCTGACAAGGAGAAGCGACAGGAAGAAGCGCGTCAAAAGGAAGCCGAGCACGCTGCAAAACAGGCTGAAGAAAGAGCCCACCTGCGAGAACGTGCAGAAGAATTACGCAAGATGATGGAATCTGAAGAACTCGAAGATGAGGAACGCGCCAACATTGGTACTGAACTCATGCAAATAGAATCACGAATCAGCGGTTCAGATGATGACTGATACTTGATCAGTTCTCGCTGGCTTCACCGAGTGCCTTGAGCATCGCTTCCAGTATGCGCATCAAGCCTCTCAAGGTGACCTCGCTTACTCCTGCAACCTCACAGACATCTGCCTGAGTACGTGGTTGACCACGCATCTGAGCTGCTTTGTAGAGAATTGCACCTGCTACACCCGAAGGGCGCTTACCCTGCCATTCATCCATTTGTCCAACTCGATCCCAGAGATATCTTGCCTCTCCTAGAACTTCGGGCTTGAGTGCTAAATCGTTAGCGAACTTGTCAAGGAATTCTGCTGGCCCACTAACATGGTGAAGCCCAAGGTTCCTAGATACCAAACGGATCGTTCTACGCAATTCTTTCTGAGCCATTGTCTTGCTCATATCGAATGCTTCTGCGACATCCTCAATCCTACGCGGCAGATTTGCTTCTCTTGCTGTCAAATAAACGCAAGCTGCTGACACACCCCTTATGCTCCTACCCATGACTAGATTCTTCTCTATCGCCTTACGATATAGTTCAGCAGCAGCCTGTTCAAGAGCGGGAGGTAGGTCACCACGATCTCGAATGAATTTCATCGCTTCAACAAGGTTCCTTTCGCGACTGTTACGGTTCTTGGAACGCTCATCTAAC
>CAXRJJ010000113.1:0-12365 GCA_964230945.1 Yoonia sp. | reverse complement strand
CCTTATCGGATAACCTTACTGAAGGAGATTACACTGTCGTGATTTCTGGAACTTCAGGCTCAACAGTTCGTTCGGATGAAATCACTTTCACCATAACTTCACTTCCTGAATTTTCACTTGACATTGAGAATCGTGAGCAAGCGCTTGTAGATGGAACGATGTCGATTTCAGGGGTAATTAATGCACATAACGGATTGGATTTGACTTTGGGTGGTGTTCTTGACGTACTTGTTGAACCATACAACCAAGCATTGTTGGACAGTGCTGTAATCACATGGGGAGAGATTGACAGTAATGGCGACTTATCATTTACAGTCACGTTTACTGTTGATGAAGACATTCCTCGAAATGAATACACGATACAACTCAATGTGGTGACTTTGGACGGCGGTATTGCACACGCTGCCTCAGTAGCATTTGTAACCGAGTCATCAACTCTTGATGGAACGGCCGTGGCTGCTGATTCATCATCAGTTGTTTCCGGAGATACGGAGCAGCATGACGGAACCGATAATTCAGCAGAAGAACTCAATAGTGACGCTGAAGAAAACGATGACGGCGATTCAAACAGTGGCGATAGTGAATCAATAGTTGAGTCTAAATCATCTAACACTGGTTTGATCGTTGGTTCAACCATTGGAATACTTGGGGTTATCATTGGAATTGCATTTGTTGTCCTACGCGGTCGCAATGGTGGAAATACTGGTGCAAACCTTGCTCAGCAGTCGTGGGCAGAACCACAGCAACCGATTGTTCAGCAACCAATTGTTCAGCAACCAGTCAGTAGCACTCCTGCTCCTTCTGGACAGATGATGACTGCTCCTCCTCCACCTGCTCAACCAACAACTGTTCCAGATTACACAGGATTGCCACCCGGTGGTCAATACGACCAATCCACAGGACAGACGGTTTATGTCCAGGCAGATGGCATACGCTGGCAACAGATGCCAGATGGCAGTTTCAACCGGTTGAACTGAGTTAGCCTCTATGAGCACCTGTTTATTCGTAACCTCCATGTCCTTGAGTCGCTCCGACAAAGCATGACCAAGGGGAACGTGCATCGCATGGGCCCGGGCAAGCCACATAGAGAGAGCATACCTGAAAATCAGGTAAAGTGGCGCCGCAGTCAAGATCATCTCAAATTGTTCAGCACTTTGATTCGATGGGAATTAGATGACGAGATGCAGATGATGCAGGAGAGATGGAAGACATGGACCAACAAGAGATTGGCAGCTGCAGGTTTGACATTATTCAATCTCAATGGTCGTATGAGTGGCAGGTTCTTTGGAGACCCTGTGGTCGCATTCTCAAGCGATTCTGAAGACGGACTACCTTGGCATGGGTTTAGTCATGGTGACATCGTTATTCTCAGCCGTTCCAGCCCTACAGAAAAGGATGCAATGGAAGGTACAGTGCTCGATAGAAATCGCAAGCGCATTCGTCTAGTGCTCAATGACAAACCAGATGGCTTGCGCAAGGGAAGATGGAGATTGGACAAGAGTGCAAATCGAGTAGCGCACGATAGGATGCAGAGCGCTTTGTTGGCTTTTCACGACGAGGAAAGTGACATGGGCACACCACTGCGGGATTTGTTGTTGGCTAATGTCCATGACATGGAGGCTTCAGCAAGTCAAATGCCAGAGGTCGGTGGTCTCAAGCGAGTTCTGAATAGGCTCCAATATGATGCTACGCCATTGAATGAGACTCAAAACCAAGCGGTCATTAATGCCATGAACAGTAGATTGACTTTGATCCAAGGGCCACCAGGTACAGGTAAGACATACACCGCCGTACAACTGGTTAAGACTTGGGCTATGAATGGCTTAGGGCCGATTTTGGTCTGCGCTGAATCAAATGTTGCAGTTGACAACCTCCTTGAAGGGTTGTTGGAGAATGAAGTCAATGCGGTTAGAGTAGGTAGGCCGGTAAAGGTCAGAGAAAGTCTCAGATCAGCAACTTTGGATGCGAGAGTAGCAGAACATCCGGATCAGGAGAAGTTACGTCTTGAGAAAGAGATGCTCGAAGAAGTGCAGTCGGAACTGAAGAACCTAAGAGGCCGAGAGCGAGGTCTCGCGCATAGGGATATCAACAAGGGTTGGAAGGAAATCAAACGTTTGGAGAAACAGATGGCACAAGATATCCTTGACCGCGCAGAAGTGATTTGCAGTACGTGTATTGGAGCAGGACATGAGATCCTATCTGACCGCCTCTTCCCATTCGTTCTACTCGACGAGGCAACGCAATCCAGCGAGCCTTCCTCATTGGTACCGCTTTCCAGAGGTTCAAGACAGGTTGTCATGGTTGGTGATCATCGTCAATTGCCACCGACGGTAATCTCTCGGCGAGCCGAAGATGGAGGTTTGAACAGAAGTTTGTTTGAGCGTTTGATCGATTCAGGCATACCAGTAAATATGCTTGAGGTTCAGTATAGAATGCATCCTACAATCAGAGATTATCCAAGTGGCCGATTTTACGAAGGAAGGCTTGAGGATGGTGGAGATGCACTCACGCGTACAGCACCAGCAGGGGTTACTTGGCCTGATTGGGAACACCCAGTCGCATTCGTGCCGGTGGAGGGTTCTGAGATTGTGGATGAAATGGGGGCGAGTAGATCAAACATGGATGAAGCCGCAACTGTAGTTCAACTAGTATCGCAAATTCTAGACGCGATGGAATTGACAACAGAAGACATTGGAGTAATTTCCCCTTATGCAGGCCAAGTCAGATTACTGAATACTTTGTTTGATGATACTGGTGGAATATCTCAAGGAGGGAGATTTCATGGTTTGGAAGTACGTACAGTTGATGGATACCAAGGTAGAGAGAAGGAACTCATTATCATCTCAACCGTTAGGTCGAATGAGGCTGGTGAGATAGGTTTCCTCAAAGATCGGCGTAGACTCAATGTAGCGATGACTAGAGCCAAAAGAGGAATGGTGGTTATTGGCGATGCGCGTACACTGCGTCATGACCACACTTGGGCCTCTTGGTTAGATTGGGTCGAGGAAAGAGGATTGATGGCTTGGCACCTGAGAACCTGAACACAGCATTGACAAGTGAGCGACAGCCCCGCTGAGCATGGCAGAGTCTGCGGTTAGTCTGCATTCTGCAAATCCTGCAAAACAACTCGTGCAACAAGATGTTCCCGAAGGAGTTTTGCTGTCCCCAGCTTGGAAGCGAGTTGCGGCCTACTTTCTCGATGTCATATTCATCATGGGATTGCTGATGCTTCTAACCCGCGGAACATTCGTCGCTTGGTTATACAGTATTTCTGGGCTATTCAATTCACCACATATCGTCATTCTACATTGGATTATTCTGTTTACAATCCACTGGCTTTATTTCAAGTACACAGGGTTGTGGATGTCCAGATCCTTGGGTCAGAGATGGTTTGGCATAGCATTGGTACACCATGATGCAACCCCGCTAGGCCCGCGACATTGGGGGAAGAGAGCTTTTGCTAAGACCAAGTATGCCATTCCTGTATTCGGACAACTTGGTTGGGGACTGTATGATTATCTGCGAATCCGTCGCGAAGAGCACCACCGTTCTAGCATAGATGAGAACAATGGCACGATTGCTGCAGTAGCATGGTCCTTACCTCCATCAACTCGAGCAATGCTGCGCTAAGCCGCACATTTCACGTATAGCAAAACCATCCACGATTGCACAAGCCCCAAAAAGGGTCAATGGTGCGTCGTTATTCAGGGGCGAGAGAGTGGTCGGAGAACACACTACCAGAAGTGGTGCATTGGTTGCAACCATTCTTTCTGTCAAGATGGAGATTGATGATGATGATAGGGACGTCATCGAAGCCCACGTGGAAATCTCCAACGAAGCGACCATCCCTATGGGTCAACTAGAAGCTGTGGTGGAAACTACAGAGGGAACATCATTTCATTCATTGGATCCAATCACCAGCATAGGCCCTGGATTAACTAGAGCCTTCGTTTTCAATTTCTCATTACTTGGCGGAGAATGGACATTCAAACTCTATCACGAGTCTGCATCTGGTCGCAGATCTTTGGATCTAGGCCCTTATCATTCTGATTTTGAGTTGGAAAAGAAAGAGATTGGTAGAAAACCGAAGAGCACTATGGGCGAGGGCCTATTTGGCGGGGCCTTCGACCTTGGTATGGGAGATTTCGGAAGTGTTAGTGAAAGAGAGTTAATCGATTCACGTACTATCGAACTTGTTGACTATGAGGCTGAACACGATACTGGTGGAGGCACAAGAATAAATGTTTCAGAGCATGATGAAGGAGCCTTGTCATCACCGCTCCAAGAGACATCCCTTATTCCACCGGCTCAGGAAAATTCACCAACTTTACTTTCAACCCCAACCGCTCCACTCGAAACTCAACCAACACCGCTATCTGTTCTTACAACACCTCCTGAGTCTCCACCAGCTGGTCCACCATCAGCGCCACCTGCTGCTCCAACAGGGCCTCCCTTAGCACCTCCTGCCGCTCCAACGGGTCCCCCAGAATTTCCACCAGCCGGTCCACCATCAGCACCACCTGCTGCTCCAACAGGACCTCCCTCAGCACCTCCTGCCGCTCCAACGGGTCCCCCAGAATCTCCACCAACCGGTCCACCATCAGCACCACCAACCGGTCCACCTACCGCACCTCCTGCCGCTCCAACGGGCCCCCCCGAATCTCCACCAACCGGTCCACCTACTACGCCTCCTACCGCTCCAACAGGTCCCCCCGAATCTCCACCAACCGGTCCACCATCAGCACCACCAACCGGTCCACCTACTACACCTCCTGCCGCTCCAACGGGTCCCCCAGAATCCCCACCATCCGGCCCACCATCCGGCCCACCATCCGGACCTCCAGCAGGTCCCCCGTCATCTCCTCCACAGGATTGATATGCGAATTGTTAGGCCATCTTGTAGGTGAGAAGTTGAGTCAGGCCCCCTATCTTCTGGAATTGTGTAGTTCCAGAGCCTCTTGGACAGTCATTCCTGAAAATGTCGAGGAGATAAATCTCGATGAAGTGGGACCTAGAATCGTGGAGTGTGGTTGGGAGTTGAAAATACAGACAAGATTCTGTTGGATATTCAAAGGGGATACCAAATTGACCCTATACCCAAGTGGAAAATTGTTGATCAAAACCGAGAACGATACCGATGCTCATGTCATTGCAAAGCGATATGTGAGCGAATGGATGTGAAATGATGGTGCAACTCGATGATTCAATAATTTCAAAATTGCGTTCAGGACAAAGTATCGTTTTTCCAACTAGTACTCAACCTGGATTGGCTTGTATTCCAGAAACATCAGCATTAGACGCTCTGTTTTCACTCAAGAGTAGGGATGTGAACAAACCAGTTAGCCTTGGAGTCGCTGAATTGAACGATGCGGCGGGGATAGTCAAGATACCAGAAGTAGCAGAAGAATTCCTCCGTTCCTTCCCCAAAGGGTCCATCACCTTGTTGTTGGATGCAGTTGAACAAGTGGATTCACGTTTGGGTGGAGACAAAGTCGCCATACGAGTTCTATCACATCCAGTAGCTAGAGCACTTGCAGAATTGGTTGGGCCAATCACAGCAACTAGCGCGAATCTAGCTGGAGAGGAAGTTGCTAGCGACGTGATTTCTGCTGCCGAATCATTGGGATTAGGGATAGATTCAGTAATCCAAGGAGATTGTGTTGGTGGCTTACCTAGCACTTTGGTACGACTTGAGGAAGCCGATGAATTGAATCTAGGGGCATTGGTAACGGTTATGAGAGAAGGCGTTGTCTCCATTCAGGACGTGATGGCATGGAGCCCGAATTAGAGGTAAAGCATTGGCGAGATGCTGGCCATGTTGCACGCCGCGCATTAGAGGCCATCAAGGATGAGATTCAGCCAGGGAAGACTTGGGATGAGGTAATCCATTCTGCAGAGAGATTCATCCATAGACATGGGGGTAAGCCAGCCTTCCCCTCCACAATTAGTGTCAATGAGATTGCGGCACACTATACTACTGATCATGCTGAAACACCGCCTGAAGGGTGGCAAGGAGATATGGTCTTCCAGAAGGGTGATTTGGTGAAATTGGATATTGGCGTCCATATTCATGGATGCATTGGCGACAATGCGATTAGCGTTGAAGTTGGCAATGGAAATTTACACACTGAACAAATTAGAGCAGCAAAAGAGTCCAGAGACAGTGCTATCGAGATGATGCATCCAGGAACTCCTTGGTACAAGGTTGGAGAAGCGGCCCATCAGGCTGCTAAAGATGCGGGTTTTGAGCCAATCAGAAACCTCTGTGGGCACCAGTTGAAACCGTGGATATTACACGCAGGAGTCTCCGTACCATCTTATGCTTGTGGTCCAGAAAACCCTTCATTCAAGGGTGTAGTAGAAGAAGGCCAAATCTATGCTGTTGAGCCATTTTGCACAACCGGTGAACAGGGATTGATCGAGAATATACCCCCTAGGACTTCTTCAAATATTTACAGAGTTACTGGGGATGTTCAATGGCGAAAGGCATTGTCAAAGAAGAAATTGAAACCTTTAGGTGCGCAATTGGCCAGAAACATCGAAGAGAGATATGGGACTCTACCTTTTGCAGAGAGGTGGGCTTTCCCATTGTTGGAAAAACCCTTTCCCGATGCTGATGAGGCAAGTAGACAGAGTAAGTGGAATGCATTGATCAAAAAATTGACACAAATCAGGTTCCTAGAGACATATCATGCATTGCGTTGTGCAGACGGGGGTATGATTGGTCAGTTTGAACATACAGTCATGATTACCCCAGGTGGGCCAGAAATCCTTACAGTAGAATAATACTGAATTACAGAAAAATCGTTGTTTTACGGCTTCCCATAACGATTATACGCTCACAGCACCCCAACTGTTACTGAACAGGGCTGCGAGTTTTCGTTGAGTGCATCCCATCCCCTCTTCGCGGGCTCTCACCCTGTTCACCTCAAATGGGCCTAGTTTGTTATGTCACATTGATTACTGAATTATTCCTGGAGAGTTACAATCAATTGTAAGAAAAACAGAATTGTATAGAAAAAAAGAACAAAAAATCGCGATTTGATAACCCATTCCTCTTCACAAACGGTCTGTACCACCATCCGGCACTATCATAATGTTACATTCGATGTAGCGGACATGTCCTTCAGTACAGCGTTTTTTCGCGCGCTGCGCGAATTGGGGCGTGATTAGAATTATATACTACACCCAACCTGCCGAGCGTTGCCCCAACTGGGGAGGAGGACAAAAGAAATGAAGAATGAAATGAAGAATGATGAGGCTGTGAGCCCTGTTATCGCTACCATCCTAATGGTTGCGATCACTGTGGTTCTAGCAGGTGTGCTGTACGTATGGGCCAGCGACCTTGCAAGCCAGAACCAAGGAGACGGACCAAACATGTACGTGCTAACTGCAGACGACCACACAGATGATGTTGAGGACGATGCAGGATTGATGACCCTGAGCTTCGGAAACGGAGCCGACCTAGACTGGGCACTAGTCCAGATTGAGGTTGTCAAGGACAGCGTACCATACACCTGCGACAACGCAGATGCAACCGCCGCTAGCACCAACAAGTGCACCACCGCTCAGCACGGTGGAGCAGAAGACACCCACTGGGAGAAGGGAGAGACACTAATCATCTCCTCGAACAGCGGAGAGTTCTGCAGTGAGGATTGTACCCTTAAGGTACAGATCAAGAACGACGGCGACGTAATCATGTCCGCTCACGTTCCTCTGAAGTGATTCGGGGATACGGGTTCTAATCATAGAGAATACAGAATCGGAGCTGGAGCACGATTCTGAGCAATATGCCCTCGGGGCGGCTTAGGCCGCCTCGGGGGCCTTTTTTTTGTTACCTAGAAATTCATTACTCAAATTCTAGGATTCATTCCCGTTCAGGTTGTTCCCAGATATGCAGGCTCTTTCCTCTAAGGATCAAGATATGGGCTAAAAATAGACTGAACATCCCATCAAGATATGTTTGCATTAATCCAAGGCCAGGGATTTGTATGTTCAGCATAATACTGAACAGAGATAACAGAATGAGTAATTCGAAGAGGAATAGGGCCAACCCCCACCCTTCGATGAGAGAACCTTCGCCGGTTGATATCATGAACCAGCGTGAGAAACCCAGCATTATTGCAGTCAATAGTAACCAAGGAGCGAAAATGTGCATGATTCCTTGATTGCCTAATATCTTTCCAAATTGACCATGTTTCTTTGCGAACCATGAATTTCTATTACGCCACAAGTGCCTGCATAATCCCTGAGCACGTCTTACTTTCCTTTGACGCCGCCCTGAATTACTGGATGGTGTTCCTTCTTCAAACAACAATTCGGGATCTTGGATGCTCCGCCCTCCATTCAAACGCGCCATGGTGGCTAATTGAGAATCATCGGCATTTGAACTGCAATCGAGGAGTGAAGTGTCGATGAATTGTTTTCGAAAAGCGACTAAGGAACCTTCCAGAAATGGAGTACTGTCTGCTTGTGATTCAGCAACACGTTGTTGTGTGAACAAGTCTCGATACCCTTGCTCTAATTTGACATGGGCTTTGTCAGATTCTGTTTGTCGATTCGGTGTGCCACCAACTGCTCCAATTGCCGCATCTTCAAACCAAGAGGCTAGTCTCTTCAAAGCTCCAGTATCCGGCATCATTGCATCAGCATCGGTCATTGCAATCAGGGGTTTGTCTTCTGTAGCAGCATTGAATGCGCGTTTCACCGCTTCGGTCTTGCCCAACCTTTGTTCCATTCGAATCAATTGATGTGATGGAAATTCCTTTGGATTCTTCTTCAACCATTCTTCGACTAGAGTCATTGTTGAATCGTTAGATGCAGAATCAATGATGATCAATTCGAGATTCTCTCTTGGAAAATCCTGCGATGCAAGGTTATCCAATTTCTGAATAATCAACTTCTCCTCATTCCAAACTGGTAATACTAGGGTTAGTCCAATGCTTTCGCCATCACCGGATGGCTGAAGTACATCTTTCTGCAACCATTTTGATATTCTGGATCTGTGCAAAATGAATGGTAATGCTGCTAGGCCGGCAGCGCTCAACTCAGCGGTAGCCAGCAGAAATGGCGCATCGACCATGCACTCCCGTCAAACCGATGTCTATTCACATTCACCCTGAAGAATATGCTTAGAAGCCAAGTTATCGACCTGAACAGGTTCTGCGACTCAAGACTCATCAGTAGAAACCAACAGCGCCCTGTATGGCTGAGGAGAAGACGGTGCTCCATGTGGGTCCTGTCAATGCTCGCGGTGGGATTTCAAATTTCATTCGCCTGATGTCAGAAAACGCCCTAGAAAACTGGCGAGTCAAGACACTATCCACATTTGCAGAAGGAAGTAAATTTGCCAAGTATAGAAGATGGCGAAATGCTAGAAAAGAATTGACAGAAATACTCCACAATTCAAGACCAGATATTGTTCACGTACATTCAGCATCAGATTATTCATGGTGGCGTAAGAAAAGAGTTGTAAAAATCTGTAGAAAAGCAGGGGTACCCGTAGTTATTCATTTTCATAGTGGTAAATTTCATGATTTCTGCGCATCTGGTAAGGGAGTTGAAGTTCTCAAGGTTTGTAGTATGCCCGGAGTACAACCTGTGGTACTTTCAGAAGGGTGGGCTAAGCGATTGAATGAATGGCTACCGGATGCTGCAGTAATTTGTGTACCAGTAGAAGAACAACCGAAACACGATGTGAAGAGAGAGAATCGACAGTTATTGTTCATGGGTAGAAATGACCCCATCAAGGGGGCGGCAATTGCTGTAGAGGCGGCGCGAAACTGTGGAATAGAAGTCTCTCTATTTATGACGGGTATTGAGGGAACAGAGAGTTGGATTAAAGAAGATGTCAAGTCAGGTTTGGTGAAACCCTTGGGTTGGGTCCAAGAGGAGACTAAGTCTAAGTTGATGCAGCAATCAGCATTGATTATGGTACCATCGGAATTCGAAGGACAACCAGCAGTGGTCTTAGAAGCAATGGCAAATGGACTTCCAGTAATTGGTTCATCTGCTGTAGCAGAAACATTAGGGGACGCTGGTTTGATTCTGCAATCTTTGGATCCACAAGTTTGGAGTGAATCATTGACAGAATTGCTAAACTCTGAAGATTTGGAGCGGATGTCTAAAGCGGGTACAGAAAGGGTCAAACAACATTCTATTGAAAAAATTCTCCAGCAATGGGATTCGCTGTATTCCAATGTGATTCATGAAACCAATTCTTGAATTGTAGCATTCAATTGTGCAGCTGAGTGGTCCCAGGTATTGTTTTGCATGATGTATTCCTTTGCTTCCATTCCAATCTCCGTCAAGTTTTCAGAAATCAACTGCTTTATCGCCGAGACCATTTCTTCAACCATGTTTTCTTCAGAAACCAATCTTTGGAAATTATGTTCTCCTTGCAAACGATGCCCTGCATGATCAATACCAACCATAGCCAATCCTGCTGCTCCATATTCGTACAATTTCAGTGGGCTTGAAGTCTTCCATACCATCCTTGAATCCATTGGTAACAATCCAATATGTTTGGTAAGTAGAAGTTCTGCAATTTTATCTCTTGAGACTGGAGGAGTCACATCTAACCAATTCTTATTGCTCGATATTTTGACTAATCTATTCAATAAATTCCCCTGGCCAACAAGGAACATTTTGAAATCCGCACCATCTTTATTCAACAAATCTCCAATTTCAACGAGTTTCAGAATATTTCTTGACGCATCTAATCTACCATGATATATCAGGCCGATAATCTTAGATTTGTTCATGTTTGTATCATCAAACTTCTCAGGATTTACACCTGCAGGAATCAGCATTGGATTTTTCTGTAAAGAAAATCTATTTTTGACGAAATCAGCATGCCCTTCAGAAACAGTGAATATTGCAGATGCAGAATTAGCATGCCGTTTGAATGCCTTGTCGTAATACCTCCATTGTAACTTAGCCAAAATACCGGAATAAGCAGGGGGGCCCCTATCAATCAATATCCAAGGTATGTTATGAGAATCAAGAATATGGGCAGCGCCCATCACTCCCCTCCATGAGCAGATTGCCAAATCGAACTTTTGTTTCTGCAATAGTTTTGGAAGAATCTTTCTAACTTGCCTATCAAATGAAATGCTTTTGAATCCACTAATGGCTGAAATTTTGACTTGATGGATATTCAGTCCTTCTGTTTCAATCATTGAGATTCCACTTTCATTAGCTGGTGCCAAGAAAGAAACTTCGTTTCCACATCTTTTCAGGGCAGAAGCAAGTTCAATCTGAGTGGTTTGACAAAGATCGTTTCCGAAGTACCGCCCGGTTATCCACAGTACCTTCATGGTTCTGCACAAGCAGTCATTATTGATATTATGAGCGCCCAATCGTTGGTGAACAATGTGTTATGGCTGTAAATCATAGAATCCGCAGTAATAGCGTATTCGTTTGTCAAAAGACAAGATTCATACCTTGGTCTTCACCGGCTCGGGCTGACTGGGTTTGATGACCTAGGGGTTGGGAAAATGGGCAGTTCAGTATCAACAGCACCAGATGGAAGCGAATTCATCTTGCCAAATAGAGACGAAGAGGAGATGGATTTTGCAAGGATTCAGGAACTTGTCTCAGAGGCAAAAGAACGAGGTGACGAGATAGTTGTCGTCATGGGGATGGGCTTTGTTGGCATAGTTATGGCTGCTATTGTTGCTGATGTTCCAGGTAAGTTCGTTATCGGTTGTCAAAGGCCTTCTGTACGTTCATACTGGAAAGTCCCTATTCTAAACACTGGAGTTAGTCCATTGGAAGCAGAGGATCCAGAGGTTGCTGAATTGATTCATCGTACTGTCAATGAGAAGAAGTCATTCACTGCTACTTTCAATAGCGATTGCCTCAAGTTGGCGGATTGTATCATCGTTGATGTTCAGTGTGATTACATCAAGAACGAATTAGGAAATGTGCGCAATGGCTCTGCTGATGTCAAAGCCCTTGAAGCTACCATGCGTACCATCGGTGAGAAGAAACCGGCTCACGCATTGACATTGATTGAAACCACCGTGGCTCCCGGAACCACAGAATATGTCGCTTGGCCTATTCTGAAAAAGTCATTCAAACAACGTGGAATCGAGAGCGAGCCACTACTTGCACACTCATTCGAGAGAGTCATGCCTGGCAGAGAATATGTGTCTTCAATCAGAGATTTCTGGAGAGTGTGCTCAGGTGTTAATGAAGAATCGCGAGAAAAAGTCACCAAGTTCTTGCATGAAGTTCTCAATACCGATGAATTCCCGTTGACTGTGATGGATCGCCCGATTGAGTCTGAGACGACCAAGATAATGGAGAATTCATATCGTGCAACTTTACTTGCTTACATGGATGAATGGAGCACCTTTGCT
>CAXRJJ010000112.1:0-9948 GCA_964230945.1 Yoonia sp. | reverse complement strand
GAAATCATAGAGAACTTCTTCAAAATATCTTCTTATTCGATCCTCTTTGAATCCACTTCTAGCTGAACATGAAGAAACAATTTCTTCCCTGACTTCGGGGTTTCGGAATGAATTGAGGGAATTCTGCAATTCTGCATAGGCATCACTGACAATATCTAGAGGAGCATCTCGATGGGTAGCAAAAACTGCAAACACCATTGGTAAACCAGTAACATCCTTCCATTCCATACCAAGATCCATGCGAACGAGGTCGGGTCTTCTTTGAGCTTCATGCAATGCTCTATCTCCAATTAACAAGGCTCCGTCGCATCTCTCCAACATAGTTTCTAGATCAGGGCCCATTTCCACAGGACGAGGGTCATGGCCGCGCTTCTTCAGAAGATACATCAATAATCTTCGAGAGGTTGCTGAATCTGTAGGTAATGCAACATCCCTCATATCCTCAATTTCTCTTTCGCCAAACAATAGTACACTACCAACACTTCCGTCAGATATGATGCCCATTCCAGGAACTAAGGACAACTCGTTTCTGTTTAGTGCCCAGTCCGCAGCAGGAACAGGAGCAATCAAGCAGTCCTTTCTGAGTAGATGCCCAGTCAACCAGGCAGGTGGGGCAGCGAGAATCTTCCACTTGTCTGAGATCTGATGATATAGCGGGTCACAATTCAGGAAAGCGACTCTCCCTAATGTTCGCTGCCATGTTGATGTATTTTCCATCATGTCACCTCAATTAACCATTGGTAGGGATCTCCTTCGCGAAACTCGGTCAGCAATGACTCGTTCGAACTTATTGTAAACTGTATTTCTACGAACTGCATCGCATCCAGATCTCTCAATGAGCCTACACATGTCATCAATTCCATGATCTAGCGGGGCTGTTGAACCAGCGAGATGCATTATTGATTCCTGAAGTACGGTTCCATCCACGTCATCAGCCCCACAAGAAATAGCCATCTCAGTAATGGCATCACCAATATTCATTCTATATGCTTTGATGTGTGGAATATTATCCAACATCAATCGGCTGATTGCAATCATGCGTAAAATCTCGTTTGCGCTGGCCAATTGGGCCTCAGGTAGTCTGGTCGAGTCTGGAAGGAATGGATAGGGTACGAAGCATTGGAAACCATTTGTTTCATCTTGTAGTTCCCTAAGTTTGAGTAGGTGCTCAATACGCTCTTCGGGTGTCTCCACAGTTCCGAACAACATAGTGCAATTTGTAGGGATGCCAAGATTGTGTGCGCTTCTGTGAATATCCAAGTATTCTTTGCTGCTCTCCTTGCCCTTGCAAATTTTCTCTCTTACTGAATCCACTAGGATTTCTGCACCGCCTCCTGGGAGGCTGTCTAATCCTGCTTCTGACAACATTTCCAAGGTGTCGCTGATACTGATATTCGATAACGAAGCAATATGTTTGATTTCAACAGCAGTCAAGGCCTTGATATGGAGTTCTGGGAACCTTTGTTTCGTTCTCCGGAATAATTCACAATAATGCCCCACGTCCCAATCAGGATGTAATCCACCTACCGAATGAACTTCATCAATTATCTCAGAATATGGTTCAATCTCTGAAATGTATTTCTCTATATCCATGGCATATGCATCTGTCGCTCTTCTTCCGCGCCTGAAAGCACAGAACTTACATGCGAGAACACAAATATTTGTTTGATTAACGTGAATGTTCAGATTGAAATGGATGTCCTTCCCAAATCTTGACCTCTTGCAAATATCTGCCATAGACAATATGCTTCCGAGATCTTCATGAAGTAATAGAGCGAGTCCATCTTGACCTGTAATTCTACCCTCAGTAATCAAACGATCTCGAATTTCTTCAAGCGTCTCATCCAGTCCATTTAGGGCTAGCAAACCATCGCTTTGTGATTGCATCCAGTCCGTGTTGAAACCGGGTTGGCGCATACAATCCCCACCCTCTCGTAATGGGCATCAAGAATGAATGCTTGTATTGCCCTTCATCGCTTGAAGGGTGGGATGTTACTAAGTTTAGTCTTGAGTACACCCTCTCTGAGCATTATCTTACGGAACTCTTCCATCCATAAAACAGAGGAGGAAATCAACAATAATACTAGCCAAGTAGTCCAGTTGAGGAATTTGGTAGACAATAACTCTCCAATCATCAAACCAGAGAATGGTATGGTGAAGGTTGAATATTGAACTACAAATAACAACATTGCAGAACAACCAATCAATGAATAATTGATCGCTCGGTTGCTGAATATTCCTAGTTTGAATACACTATCAGTAACACTCCTGCAATTGAGGATGTTAAAGAATTGGAAGAGAGTGAATACGGCAAATGCCGCAGTCCTCGCAACTTCGAATCTTTCTTCAGCCCAACTTTCCCAAGCATCTTCATCGCACACCCCTTCTTCAGAAGCAGCCAATTTCCCATCGAAGTAGATATTTCCTTTATCGAAAGTGCCCATAGTACACTGATCTTGACTCTTTACTGCTCCATCAGCAATGTAGAACACGGTTAATGTCCCAACTACCATTATCGAAGCAGTCCAAAATATCAAAGCCATATCAACGATATTTGGCAATCCTTCATTGACAGGCTTTGGTGGAACACTCATAACGCTTCCATGCTTCTTTTCTACGCCTAGGGCAACAGCAGGCGGTCCATCCATCAGGATATTGATGACAAGTATCTGAGTTGCAGTAAATGGTAGACTCCATCCAAATACGAAAGTAGAAATTATGATGATAGCAACAGCCGCTACATTTGTGGAAATCTGATATCTTACGAAGTTACGTATGTTCTGGTAAATCTTCCTTCCCTCTTCTACAGCATGGACAATATTGGCAAAGTTGTCATCCTGTAGAACCATGTCAGCAGCGTCTTTCGCAACATCAGTACCTGCCATTCCCATCGCAATTCCAATGTTAGCTTTCGATAAAGCAGGAGCATCATTGACTCCATCCCCAGTCATAGCAACCACTTCTCCGCGTACCTGTAAAGCACTGACAATACGCATCTTTTGGTCTGGAGTTACTCGATGATATACATCGGTTTGACTCGCCTTATCGATTAATTCATCATCACTCATCTCCGAAAGTGCATAGCCACTCAAGGATTCAGAATGTTTGCTCGCAATGTCGAGATTTTTGCCTATTGCTAGTGCTGTAATCTCTTGATCACCTGTAATCATCTTCACGCCAATGCCTGCGGCTTTGCAGATTTTGATGGCATCCTTGACCTCAGCACGAGGAGGGTCCATAATCGCAACCAAGCCAAAGAGTGTCAGATCATTTTCCATGCTCGCCATGTCTGTAGTATCTTCTCCTTTCTCGACTCTGCGTCCGCATAACGCAAGAACTCTCATGGCCTGGGCTGCCA
Organism: Yoonia sp.; assembly: GCA_964230945.1. Lineage (GTDB taxonomy): Archaea > Thermoplasmatota > Poseidoniia > Poseidoniales > Poseidoniaceae > UBA226. The sequence goes on along the minus strand of CAXRJJ010000112.1, from coordinate 6,590 downwards.
TTTCCCGATTGGCATTTAGCACCGAATCGATATCCCCTGGTTTGATTGCCTGTTCTTGACCATTTATGACGATCTTTTTGACTAGGTCTCTGTAGCCTCCTGCAGCACCTTTGGACAATACCCAAGTTTCACCATCAATCTCTGTTATCGTGCTCATTCTCTTTCTTTCTGCATCAAAGAAGAATTCATATGAGCGTGGAAATACCTCACCTAGATTTTCTATATCTCCATGAACTTTCCAACCAAACACAGCACAGGCGGAGTCTGTGGGGTCTCCGATGGCCTCCCATGTTCCATCGAATTTGTGTACTGTACTGTTGTGGCACAGAGCAGCGCACAAACTGCCCATTCTGAAAGCATGATTATCCATCAGTTGTTCCAATCCTTCAGATGATAATTCCTCTCCCTTAGAAACTACGCCCCCTGCTGTCGGGTCAAAGCCTTCACCAGAAACATCGTATTCTTCATCTGGTGTCCAGAATTTTCTGACAGTCATCTGGTTCTTGGTCAAAGTTCCCGTTTTATCAGTGCAGATGATGGTGGTAGAGCCTAATGTTTCGACAGCTTTCATTCTTCGAACGATAGCCTTGTGTCGAGCCATGTTTCGCATACCTAGCGCCAAAGTAATGACTAGAATGATTGGCAAACCTTCAGGAACGATAGCGACAAAAATTGCTATGGCTACAATGAATTGATCAATTGCAACATCGAGTAGACTTCGGCCATCGGGTTGAAGATATGCTACTACTAACTCCAATGAAACCAGAAGTACTGCTACAAATAATGCGATGAATCCCAAGAAACGTCCGAGGGATTCGAGTTTAATTTCAAGGGGCGTCTTTGGTGTTTCAGCATCGGCAATTCCACTTGCGATGTGACCTAATTCTGTCTTCATCCCTGTAGTAACTACTATTCCAACTGCTCTACCACTAGATGCAACAGTTCCCATGAAGGCCATATTTGATTGTTCAGCCAAAATACGCTTACCTTGAATTGATGTCGTTTTCTTAGTTACAGTATCGGACTCTCCAGTCAATGCCGACTCATTGATTTTGAATTGGTAGACTTCGGTCAATCTGACATCGGCGGGAATATTGTGTCCTTCTTCCATTTTGACAATATCACCGGGAACTAGTTCGTATGTGGCTATCTCGAGTTCCCGACCTTCTCTTTCAACTATACAGTTACTTACTGCCATTTGTTTCAGGGCATCCATCGCCTGCTCTGCCTGGTTTTCCTGCCAATATCCGAAAACCGCATTGATAGTCAATACCAAGCAGATAAAAATCGCATCTCCAGGCTGCTCAAAATTATGAATTACCAATGATATGAATGCGGCTCCCATTAGTAGGAAAATTAGTGGATCGTTGAATTGAGACAGTAGACGTAGCCACCATGCATCTCTTTCAGGTTCATCGAGTTTATTCGGACCATATTCTTCGAGTCTTTTTCCTGCCTCTTCGTCGCTCAAACCTTCAGGGGCAGTGGATAATTGAGCATAGACTTCATCTTGCTTCATGGCAAACCAATCTCTATCTGCGGTCATTGGAACACCACCATGCCCTCTACCGGCTGCTGGAAAGTCATAAGCATGCCTGAAGAGAATCCAAACACTTTGTCAATTCAGCCGTAGTGTCAACTTGCGAATGATTGAGAAGCAATGCCACTTCGCAGAACACATGTCTGGGGACACTCCGTATGTGCCCGCAGAAAAGGAACTACCTGAGTTAACCACGAGGGTCATAATCATTGGAATCCTTTTGGGAACGGTCATGACGGCTGCTAACGCCTATCTTGGAATGCTAGTAGGGATGACAGTTAGTGCATCGATACCTGCTGCTGTCATGTCGATGCTTATTCTGCGTGGATTGAAATTCAAGGATGTCTCAATTTTGGAGAATAATTCCGTACAAACCATGGCTTCTGCAGGGGAAAGTCTTGCTGCTGGAGTGATTTTCACAGTCCCTGCACTATTGGTTATGGGAATATGGTCGGATATCAATTGGGTTGATACTTTCATTATTGCATTCTTGGGAGGTGTATTGGGAACGATGTTTACTATTGCACTTAGGCGAGTATTCATCGTTGAGGAAGCACTTCCGTATCCAGAAGGTGTTGCTTGTAGAGAAGTATTGGTTTCCGGAGAAGAAGGAGGAAGCGGACTTATCGCAATCATTTACGCACTGATAATCGGTGCATTATTCGGCTGGTGCGTCAAAGGAATGCACCTCACAAAGCATATGGTTCACAAGGCATTTGATTTTGGAAGCATGCGCGTTTACGCAGGAACTGAAATTTCCATCGCCTTGTTCTCGGTTGGGTATATCGTAGGATTGAGAATTGCTTCATTCATATTCTTGGGTGGAGTTATCGGTTTTGGTATTCTAGTTCCCATGTATGGAATGATCAATGGTTGGCCAGCAGGAATGGACCCCACTCTTGCCTTCATGGCAATCTGGAGCGACCAAATCAGGTTTGTGGGTGTGGGGGCAATGGTTGTCGGCGGAGTTTACACACTTTGGTCGATGCGCAAAACGATCATGACTGGATTCAAGAAGGCTCTGAATTTCAGAGAATCTGAAGGAGATGACGAGTTACTAAGAACAGAGATTGATATTGATATGCGTAAGGTAATGATTGTTTGTGCAATCATCGCATTGCTCACATTCTTCTATTATTGGTGGAGAACTGATAGTCTTGTACTCGCTTTGGTTGGAGCAGGGTTTTTGGCTGTTGCAGCGTTTTTCTTTTCTGCCGTAGCAGGGTATATCGCCGGAGTAGTGGGCTCTTCTAATTCACCGGTATCGGGAATGACAATTGCTACTTTACTATTCACTTCCATGCTGGTTTGGATTGTTGGAGATTTGATTCTTGGAATGGAACAGGAAGATCTGATGTTTGCGACATTGATTATCGCAGCAGTAGTTGCAGTTAATGCAGCGATAGCAGGTGATGTCATGCAGGACCTCAAGACGGGACATCTTGTAGGGGCCACTCCGTACCGTCAACAGACCGCTGAAATCATTGGTGTTATCGTGGGAGCCGTAGTTATCGGGCCAGTACTTTGGTTGTTGAATGAAGCATTCCGAATAACCAAGACACATTGTTATGACAATCCACCTAGTAGTTGGGATCCAAATACTGAAACCTTACAACAAGCATGCGAGGGAGCCCTAACTGCACCTCAAGCTGAATTGATTGGTTCCATCATCGAAGGAATGTTCGGAGGTCAATTGAATCTTCCAATGATTACACTTGGGGCATTGATTGCTATAATCATCATTTGGAGAAAAATGCCTGTCATGTCGGTGGCAATTGGAATTTATCTTCCCTTAGGGCTATCTGTGCCAATTGTTGTGGGCGGTCTTGTTAGCCATGTAGTAATTCGTTCTGCACATCGCAGGATTGACGGTGAATTGCTGGATGAACCTTCACCTGAGGCGAATGCCGCAGGAGAAGAGGTGGCATCAAGAGGCGTACTGCTAGGAGCAGGATTCATTGCAGGTGAATCATTAATGGGCGTATTCATAGCAATGATTATCGTTATGTGGGATGAACCTTACAAGTTGATTGGATTGGATTCTTTACCAGAATTCTGGACCCTGTTGTTCTATGCTTGGTTCATTGGGATATTCATTTATCTGGTCTCGAGATCATTGCCCAAACATGATGATGGAGGCAACCTTTTGACTGATACAATAGATGTCATTACAGATGGAGTTCGTAAATTCATCAAGGCCTTGTTACCTCAAAGGTAGGCAATCTCAGAGATTCGCTTTGAGGTCAATGTTGAAAGGCCCTATGGTGAACCATCCATTGAGGCGAGTAGATGATGGCGACAGAACAGAGCAGATGTGCTGAATTGGAGGCCCTTGCAAATCGTTGTCGAGGACACATTCTGAGGATGACACATCGAGCCGCTGCTGGCCACCCAGGTGGTTCATTATCTGAAATTGACATCCTTGCAGCCCTTTATTCAGGGCATTTACGCGTACGCCCCGAAGAACCAAACTGGCCAGATAGGGACCGGTTTATTCTATCAAAGGGACATGCTAGTCCTGGTATGTATGCAATTTTGGCTGAATCGGGATTCATTTCTCATGAAGATATGGAATCTTATCGCGTTCTTGGAGGAGTTTGTCAGGGCCATGTCGACATGAAGTGGACTCCAGGTGTTGACTTCAGCGCCGGTTCATTGGGAATGGGCCTTTCATTCGGTATGGGTTGTGCATTAGCGGCGCGTCTAGAAGGTAGTGAAAGAGACATTTGGGTCATGTTAGGTGATGGTGAATTACAGGAAGGCAGTGTTTGGGAAGCAGCGATGGCGGCCAGGCACCATGAATTAGGCAATCTCAAGGTAGTTGTTGATCATAACAGAATTCAGAATGATGATTTTGTCGAGGCTCAAATGCGTATGTTTGATGTTGCTGCTAAATGGCACGGATTTGGTTGGCAAGTCAAAGAAATAGATGGGCATGACATGCAAGAGATACTCGAAGCATTGGAATGGGCCTCCTCGATGGATTCTCCGGCGGTCATCATAGCTAATACTGTGAAGGGTAAAGGAATCTCATACATGGAGAACAATCCATCTTTCCACGGTGCAGCTCCAAATGATGAACAATTGGCACTTGGATTACAGGAACTTGGTTTGGAGGTGGAATCATGATGGCTGCATCTAGAGATGGTTACGGCCAAGGTCTATTGGACATAGCCGATGATGACAAGGTAGTCGTGCTCGAGGCTGATCTTGGTAAATCAACCAAGTCTCTACATTTCCGTGGCAAGTTTCCAGAGAGGACTGTATCTTGCGGAATTGGTGAGCAAAATATGATGCTGGTTGCTGCTGGTATGGCTTCAAGCGGTTACAAACCCTTTGCTAGTACCTTCGCAATCTTCACAGAAAGGGCATTTGAGCAGGTACGAAATGGCATTGCGCGCCCAAATCTTCCCGTGCATATTTGTGGAAGCCATGGAGGAACACATACAGGGACAGATGGCAGTAGCGCTCAGTCGATTGAAGATTTGGCGATTTACAGAACGCTTCCAAACATGACAGTCATGCATCCATGCGACGATGTTAGTGCAGCAGCATTGACAAGACAATGTTTGGATTTGAACGGGCCTTCCTACATGAGAACGGCAAGGAACAAGACCCCAGTAATTCATGCAGATCGACTAGATGAATTACAAATTGGCAAAGGAGTGGTGCTCAAGGATGGACATGATGTAGCAATCATCGCGTGCGGAGTCTTGGTTTCCAAGTCTCTCGAGGCAGCAGCGAAACTTGAGGCAGATGGCATTTCTGCTACAGTTGTTGATATGCATACCATCAAGCCTCTAGATACTGAGTTAGTTGATCGATTAGTTGCATCAAACGGCTGTCTAGTATCAGCTGAAGACCATTCAATAATCGGCGGTCTTGGAGGTGCCTTGGCCGAGCATATATGTTCGACAAACCCAGTTCCATTGGAGAGGGTTGGAGTCAGAGATAGATTTGGAGAATCTGGGCAAGCCGAAGAGATGCTTGATCTTCTTTCAATCAATACTGGGGATATAATCGAAGCAGCGATGAGAGCAATAACGAGGAAAAATGGAGCGTGAGAGTATGGAGTTTTTCTTAGATACAGCAGAAGTAGAAGAGGTTAGAGAAATAGCAGCATGGGGAATTCTGGATGGAGTGACAACCAATCCAAGTTTGATCAAGAAATCAGGTAGAGATTTCAAGCAGGTTGTACGCGAAATTGCAGAGATTTGTGATGGACCGATTTCGGCAGAGGTTACGGCACTAGATACAGATGGGATGGTGTCGGAGGGCTTGGCATTGAAGGAAGAGTTACCTGGAAATGTAATCATCAAGATTCCATGTACTCCAGAAGGATTGGCAGCAACAAAGATTCTTTCAGATGAGGGAATTGGGGTTAATGTAACTCTGATTTTCAACGCTTCACAGGCCGTTATGGCTGCCAAAGCAGGAGCGATGTACGTCTCCCCATTTATTGGAAGAATTGATGACACCGGTGCAGATGGCATGGATCTAATCGCTGAAATAATGACTATTTGGGATATGTATCCTGAAATAGACACCAAGGTTCTTGCTGCTTCAATACGTAATCCTATGCACATTCTACAATCCATGCAGATGGGAGCACATACCGCAACAATGCCTACCAAGATTTTCCGTCAACTGGTCAAACATCCGCTCACTGACAAGGGTCTGCAGCAATTTCTCGATGATTGGGCAGAAGTTGAGGCTGCGGGTAATGCTTGACACATTTTGTGCATTTTTTCTATATTCTTGCGCATCACCCCCTATGGGGGGTGCCTCAAAAGCCTTGAAGAAGGGATGCAGGCCCACCGGTGCTGGGAGGAGTATACTTGAGCGATGCCAGAGCAAGGCTTCAGCAGTTATTGGATGGGGATATGGACCCCTCTGAAATTGCCAAGGATCCGACGCTTGCCAGTCTGGCTGAACGTATCTATGGGATGGATATCAAGGCCTTGTTGGCTGAGAAAGGAATCACCGTAGAAGGTAGTGAAGAAGTTGCTCCTGCAACCCCTCATACTTCAGGTTCAGATATGATGATTGA
>CAXRJJ010000111.1:0-8675 GCA_964230945.1 Yoonia sp. | reverse complement strand
GTTGAATTCAAGGGAGATAATTATGCTACCGTATCACATGAGTACAACTACCAGAAAAGCGACAATGGAGAAACAGGACTCTGGGAAGATGGTTGGGAAGAAGAAGATGGTGGATATTACGGAAGTTGGGATTACCAAGGTGGAAATTGTTACCTCTATGAGGACTATGAATCAACACCTTCACCTGCAATGATTGACACATTCATCTCTGAAGGCCCAGTTGAGGTCATGAAAGAAGAAATCTACACTTCTAACGCAGATGGTGCAGCAAGCATGACGATTACCCCTACAATACCTGGAGTATACACCAGTATTGTACAGTCAAAGGTTACTCGCGCTGATGGTGAGACAATGACTGGAATTGGTTTCAATTTGGCAGGAGTGACTGAGGCTGCGGTAACTTTGGGTGGACTTGAGAGTGAAACTACGATTGCAGGCATGCCGGTTTATTCTGTCGACTCAGGAAACAATGGTCTTGCAACCATAACTCTGAACTCCGATGGTCTTGCTTATGATGATGGTCAGGAGTACAGGGCTTGGATGGGAATTGCACCAGTAGATTTCGGTGTACTCTTCCCAGATATTGATATCGATACAGAACCGGAAGAGTGGGAGATAGAATTCCAAAATGGAGATACAAGCCGTTCACAGGAGGTGCGAATCAACGCACCTTTGTCGATGATTGCAGTTGCAATCTTTGATTCAGAGAATGAAATGTTCCCTGTTGCCATACATGCTGGAGTTCTGATGACCGACCCCGGTGCATTGGACTTGACAGGTTCTCTTGGACCAGGGCAGGTCACCAATGTTGCCCTTGATTCCAATGGCGACCCAGCATCGCGTATCCTTGCCTTTGCAGCACCTCGTCAAGGCTTTGATCCCGCCTCTATCGATCTCTCTTCCTTCTCAGGTCTAGTATACGGAGAGGGAGTTCGAGAAAATGTGGATTGGATTTCTGCCGAGCAGAGAAACGAGGAAGTCTGCTATGGATTGGATGCATCCTTCTATGATGATGATGGAGCAAACTTGCATTTGAGTATCAGTTCAGATTACAGTAGGTTTGCAGATTCTGATGAATATATGTTGGATGTATCAGATATCCAGTTGTTGGATTCGGATGGAGACGTTGTTTCACCTGAAGATGATTGGTCGGAGAGCGAGTGGGAGTGGGATGATTCCTATGGTGCATCTTACAACATCGATGCAGATTCTGATGAAGTTTACACACTCGAAACAGGAATAGACTTCGCGAAATATGAAATCAGGATTTCCGAAGATAGTCACGATGAAGAAGAGGGCCATGACGACGATAATGGTGAGACATACAAGTATGCTGATGTAGATGATAGTTGGAGATGTTCTTCAGACCGATTTACCGACGAGGATGATGAGTTTGCTCTTCTAGATGATTTCATGGGAGATTTGAATTCTGTCGCTTGGGGTGTTGGTAGTAGCGCAGATCTGAAACTACCAGTTCTTGCATCACCTAAGGATGCATACACCGTTCTAGCGGTAGCACAGCAAGGAGATGGAGACTCTGCTCAGATGGTCACGGCGATTGGAAGCCAGATTTCTGTTCCAAACCCATTGCCACCTGAGATTCAGAACCTGACCCTTGGATTCAGTCCGCCTAACCCAATGCCTGGTGATTCAGTTGTTGTTGCAGTCTACGATGAAAGTGGTCAGCCTGTAGAAGGACTTTCTGTCTTGGTCATTAGGGACAGTATGACTCTGTTCAGTGTGGTCACCGATTACGATGGACAAGCGACTTTCACGATTCCAACTGGAACTCTATTGGTTAGAGTAGGTGGAGGTATGTTCAACAATGTTGAGATGACTTTGATTGTTGAAGATAGTGGAGTTACTCTCGAAGATGGTAGCACTCTACCAGCCGATGAAAATGTCGGTGGCTCTGGAGACGGTAATGAGGACGATTGTGTAGAATTGATACCAGGAGTCGGCTGTGATGACGAAGGAGAATCGAGTAGCAAGAGCAGCGGTGATGAAGCAGCAGGAGGTTTCCTGCCAGCCCCAAGTCTGTTCTTGACGACATTGGTTCTACTTGGTGCAGGTCTGCTCAGCAGGCGAAGCAAGGATGATTGAGTAAAAGCCTCAGGGGGCTTCATGGCCCCGGAGCGCCTTAGGCTCGCTTTGCTGCTGGCTTTGCTTGCCAGCTCGGCTGTTTTGTTCATCGCTCCGCCTGAATTGGCGATGAATAGCGAGAGGATGGTCGATGACCCAATCAAGCAAAGAATTGAGCAGGAATCGGTCGCAGATGCCAAGAAATCTATGCTAGTTCTGCGAATCAAGCATGATGATGGTGGCCTTGTAAGTAACAACCTGACGCGTGTTCAAGCGCTTCTACAATTGGAACAAGACATCTTGAGTGGTTCTGACCCGCAGACTGCTTGGATAGAGACTCATGTCTGGATTCACCGCATTGAATCCCCAATCAGCACTTGGGAGTCCGCATTCACCTCTAGGAACCGTTCACTTAGCAATGCTAGCCAATGGGCAGATGTCATGCAGCCAATCATCGAACAGGGTTGGTGTGGCAATGAATCGACTGAAGAGGAACAGGCAGCCTTCGAATCATCCCTGTTGCTGTTGCCTAGAGATACTAATCTAGGAATCGCTTGTCCTTCATTCCCCGGCGCATCTGCTTCTCAAGCACCAGCGGCTGACGAAATGTTGTGGATAATGTGGATGGATTCACATTCTGAAGATTCAGACTTGCATACGGTTTTGGCATGGACTGACAGACTCAGCGAAAATACGGAATTCGAATTTTCGGCAATAGGAGCCAAGATGTTGTTCAACAAGGCTAGACTAATCGCTGAAAATGACATGCGCTACATTCTGTTTCCATCCCTATTGTTGTTGGGATTTATTCTAGCCCTAGGGCTAAGAGATCCTTTGGTAGCAATTACGACGATTGGAGGAGTGGTCCTCGTAGTTGCTGCTGAGTTGGGAATTCTCTCTTTGTTTGGAGTTGCGATTTCAGTTATCGATGCAGTTGCTTTACCGATAATCATGGGTGTTGCTGTTGACGGGGCGTTCTGGTATTGTCGTTCTTCGCGCAAACGGGATGAAGTCCGGAGGATGCTGCTGGTTGCGATGTTGACCACAGTTTCTGCTGTTTCTTTGGCTTTCTTTTCCCCTATTCGTGCGCAGCGAACTTTGGCCTTGGTCATGGTTTTGGGTTTGATTCTTGATTGGTTATTGACGCGCTTTATCCTCGAAGATTTCTATCTGTCGCGTCGTTCTGAAGAAAGTCTAGTCGATCGAACTCCAATGCGTTCGCATCCTTTGCTGTTCTGGTGTTGGCCAGTGGCTTTGTTGCTCCTGACCTCGGTTGCTCTGGTAGCCCCTGCTGGATTCAAGGTCTTGGATGTTGAACAATTCTTGCCGGAGGATGATTCTTCGATATTGGAGATGCACGAAATCAGTTCGGAATACGTGCTAGCCTCTAGTGCTACAACTTGGATAGCGGTTGATGCCGATGGTGATTCTGAAGAAGAATTACGAAGAGTGCAAGTTCTTCAACGGCAGTTAGGTCAACATCCGAGTATCATTACATTCGATACGGGTGTTGTTAGATCACCAATGGTCTTCGGAATTCCAACACAGAATGGAAGTAGTATAGATCAGGTATCGGGTGACGATGATGGTACGTTGTTGTTGCAGGATTCTAGATTGCAACGAGATGGAGTTACTTCTGGAGTTGCAATTATCGTTCTCATCGATGTTCAGAACGTAGATGCAGCCATACAGTTTGGTAAGGATGCTAGGAACTTGATTTCATCGAATGGATTTGAAGGTGGAGTTGGTGGAGATCTAATCAAGAGTGCCGAGTTAACCAAGGAATTCGATGAAGAGAGAATGACCCAGATAATATTGGCAGGTCTAGCTGTATACATCGTAGCTTGGTTCGTCCTGCGTTCTCCTTTGCAGGCTGCGAGAATTGCGATAGGAACACTGGCAGTTGGAATAGCAATCGATGGCATGGCCAGTTTGATTACAGGTAGAGGAATCATTACTGCTCCAGCGGTATTATTGGGAATGGGATTCACTGCTGATTATCTATCACACGCTAGTGTTGATCATGCTCCGACTAGAAGAGATAACTCCGCAAGGTGGTGGGCTGCCTTCTCTTCATTGTCAGCATTCGTACTGCTAAGTTTTGCAACATTTCCTCCAGCCAAGGAATCCGGACAATTGCTGATTATCAGCATTATTTTCTCTGTTGTTCTAGCGACATGTCTTTCTTTCCAGCATCTGAAAACCGACGCTGTAGAACAAGAGGAATGACTCACAAATCAATCATCTTGGGCATTTCACCATCTTGATCTTCTATCAATCCAGCCTGGTCTAATTCTGAGGCTACTGGTTTTGCCTCGACAGCTCCATCGAATGAGGTCCATGATTCAACCAAGCCCATTTCGCTCAGTTTCTTCCTTCGACGTCCAGCAAGGAATACCAAGAGTAAGATCAGAAGTGCCCCACCTCCGATTCCGCCGCCAATCTGGCCCCAATTTGTCTCGGTTAATTCTGCTTCAACCTGTAAATCCAGAGTCATGTCTCTAACTACATCTCCATCTGTTGCAATTATCTTCAATTGCATCCATCCAGAACCACTAGGAATGAAAGTCAAGTTTCCACTCCACCTTCCATCATTTTCTTCCAGTTCGAAATTCCATTTCTGATCATATGCACCATGAGAGAGTGTTGCTTCAACCAACTCGGTGCTCCCATCAGCGTCAAACATCTCAAACTCAATCTGTAGCGTTGTCTTCACACCTGCAGTGAATTTATTCTGTGAGAGAGTCAGGTTGCTCAACTCTGGCCAAGATTCTCTCAGTGTTAGATTGAAATGGAATTCGTCAAATTTCCCTCTAGTATCTGTGACTACCAATTTGATATGATGATTTCCAGTAACAAGTTCAACTTCTCCGTAGGCAAGATTCAGTATCTCATTCCATGTTCCGTCATCTTCGTACCTGAACCATTCGTATTTGGCGATGTCTCCATCGGCATCGGAAGATGAATTGGAAGAGAAGAATACCTTATCCGAAGGGTTGAGCGTTTTGGAAACGCCAGGTATGATATCGGGGGAGTCAACTGCTGCAACAGGTGCAGAATCCGCAACCACTACGGTAATCGTCTGATTGCTCTGCATTCCTGAATCATCACGTAACCAGAATGTCAACTCATGCGTACCAGAGGGTAATTGAATTGCATAGTTGCCAATTGCATTCACTTCCTCAAGTAGTGGACCATCGATTAATGGATGGTCGCTAAACAAGGTCATGGTGAATGCATCAGCATCGTAGTCAACGGAATTGGAGGCATCGATGAAAATAGTGTCCTTAGACTCGAACCCCATTCCGTCATATGGTGTGACTAGTCCTAGTACCGGAGCTGACGGATTCACTTTGATGTTGAAGGAAGAAGAGGAAGCGCCACCCAGAAGGTCATCGAAAGTGACGGTGACATTATGATCTCCAGCAGGCAATCTTCCACTCCAAATTAGCCAATCTACGCCCTGAGGAGTCAGAGGCCCACTAACGTTGGAAACCCAGTCAATGCTCAATAGATCCGAACCGTCTGGATGAGGAGTGTTAGAGCAAATCCAGTAACCGACCGGATAATCATCGCACCACGAATCCCAGTCTCCGGAACCTTCAGTACTGAAATTGACTATTGTCGAGGTGTCGACAACAAGGCCGTCTTCAGGAGCATCGATGACTACCACGGGAGCGCTGTTCTCGACCACAACAATTTGTGTCAATTCGTTAATTGTCCCCATTTTATTCAACTGGTCATCCCAGACTTGAACGATTATTTCGTGACTTCCGCGCGATAGATGTCCTTGCCAGATTAGAATGCTAGCGTTGACATCAGACGCTCCTAATTCACCGTCTATACTGGAGATCCAGCGAATGCCAATAGGGTCTCCCTCTGGGTCTATGGTTCCACTTGAATCAAGAGTAACTATCTGGTCAGATGTGTTTGCTTGTCTGCTGACTTCCAATGCAGGCACAGGTATCTCATTGTACAGTTCAATCCCTATGCTCCATACCGATTCGGGGTTGATTCCATCGCTGAAACCTAGTTCCAAGGTGAAATTTGCTTGTTGAGAATCTGCGAAACTAATATTCCATTCTTCGGGGCAATCAGCAGCACATGTTTGTGAAGAAGGCCAGAAACTGGCCCATGTGCGTCGGCTGAGGGAGTCCCCTTCAGGGTCCAGAGTAGAACTGGAATTTATCGTGAGTTCACCGGTCCAAGGCATGCGAATGATATTGTCAGCAGGATCGGGTGCAGGAGTAGTAGTGATGCTGACTATTGGTGCAAGGTTAGTCAATTCGATAGTACGAGTTTCAGAGATACAATTGTTCGCCTCATCACAAATCTGCAAAGTAATGTCATGTACCCCATCACTTAGAGAAACACCAGTGCCGTCATTTACAGATACGAATGAAGATGATCCAAATTCTCCATTCAAGGATGATGTCCATGTAAATGTCAGGGTGTCGTTATCCAAATCCCATGAATCGCTGGCATTGAATTCGATATTCGCCCCACTGGCGAATATCTCTTGGTCTTCTGGTGTTGACCAAATCATGAATGGAGGTTGGTTCGCTAAGTCGAGTACACAGTACAATATTTCATCATCTTCGAATGAAAAGGTAGTGGTGTTCGTGGTGTTATCGTATGTGCATTCTACTGAGACTTGGGTGAAGGTGCTCGCCCCTGTATCATCCCAGCGCTGACCAATGTAATTGGGGAATTTGTCGAAGCCCAGCCAATCACTGACGTATTGGAAGTCGCTTGAGAATTGATCGAAACTAACCTCTACATCAGCTCTAGGAACTCCATTTCCACGTTGGTTGATTACCCAGATAGTAATGTCCCAAGCCAAATCGATATGTGCACCTGAAGGAATAACGGCTAAGGTCAAGTCGATGTTTTCGGCCTGATGTAACCTCAAGGTGGAGTTAGTATCCAATGATATGACGTGTCCTCCACTTTCATCAAAAGTGGTTGACCAGTTAGCATTTACATTCTCCAGATTTACAGTTCCAGTACAGTCATTGCTGATATTGAGGGCAATGCTCGTGATACTGCTATGATTGCTAAGGCGAAGACAGTCACTGCCGCGTAGGGTCGTGTGAGATAATTCGCTAACCCATGAGCCACTATCATCCCCATCCCAATGCAGTCCGAGGTGACTGCCGTGCATGTCTAAGCCATCGATAACTCCAGCAGCATCTTTGATGTCGATTGCAGGTCCACTTCTGTTCAGCCAAACATTCACGCCAAGTATGTTGAAATGTCCACCTTGGAATGATTTGGTAAGTCCGCTGTTGTCTATTGCGATTGCAGGGGTGCCATTCAATGGGTCGTATATTTCGAAGCCATCTAACCACAGGTCAACGCTATCTTTGGCCCAAACCGCTCCCCAAGCGTCACCGCGAGAAACACAATTTCTGCACATGACGTCACCGCTGTTGGATTCAAGGTCGTTGGATTCAATGAATACCATGCCTGCTCCATCTTCGGGACCTGTTGATTGGTGTCCATTCCCAGAACTTGAAACGTTGCTCAATTCCACTTTACGACCATCATTGACCTTGATTCCTGATAGGTTGTTGTGATGAATCTCCATCCCATCTACCACCATTGCGGAACCATCGACGTACATTCCTTGTGCGGAATTGTTGGTCAACATCCAATCGTTTCCTTGGATGGCTCCTCCGCCTTCTGCCCAGATTCCTGGACCTGCTGAGTTTTCAATGCTCAAATTGTTCATTATCGGGGCGAAGAATGCCGCAGTGTTGTAAATTCCAGCCGCATGTGCACCTTTGACAGGGTTACCGCAATTCTTGATGCTGGCATTGTTGATGGTAGTAGTGGAATCAGCGAAGAATAATCTGATACCAGGGGCGATATTGTCTTCGATTAAGGCGTTTTCAATCCAAGCGCCGCTGGCATTAATCTCTAGTGCAGCTTCTGCCCAATTCTGATCTGCAGCCCCGCTACCTCCGGTCCCTCTGATCTCGAGGTCTTCAATAATCGCTGATTGATAATTGGTGTAATTCATGTGGTCGCTTTTATCGACCATCATTCCTCTAAACTGACTGTCTTCGATAACTACTCGGCGCATGACTGCGCGGGTTATCGATGAATCCGTGATATGCCTGATGTAGACCCCGTTATCGCTTTCATCAATATATGCGTCTTCGATGAGTAATTGTGAGTCTTCGATCCAGATGGCTGCAGAAAGTGATAGAACCGCACCTCCGATATTGGTGAATGACAAGTTACGGTACATGCCACCAGAATTACCCCAGACGTTCATCGCTCTGTTTTCTAATCCATCAGCCGTAAATCTCTCAACTATCGGAGTAGAATAATTGCCTACTGATAATCCAATGCCTTGTCTCCACTCGACTCCATTGGCGAACCCTTGTCCACCATTTTGGATATTGAGGTCCCTGATGATTGGGGATGCTGAGTTGAACAAATCTATCGCGACTCGATCAGCATCTTCGATAGAGACGTTATACAGGCCGGGGTTACTGTTGTAGATTGTAATCGCATATTCAGAGTCTTCAATGGTGAGATTGTCAATGATACTACCGCGGTTTTTTGAAGTGGAATTGAACTGA
>CAXRJJ010000110.1:0-13694 GCA_964230945.1 Yoonia sp. | reverse complement strand
GAGATGATCCAACGGGCGCTCCACCAAGTCCAGGTGCTGGCTTTGGTGGAAACATGGGTGGAGACGATTTCTTCAGCGACGCATCGTGGAACAAGTGAAGCAATTCGAGATACAAATCGAGCGCTTTCATCTGAGAAGAGCGTGCATGCGCATTGTCAGTTCTTTGGCGGCTTTTGTGCATTCAGCTGCGGTATACAAGTGGATTGCTTCTCTCCAGCAAGTCAATTTATCTTCCATTTCTAAAACACCTTTCCAGAACCAAGTTATTGCAGCCAATCTGCGCCCCATTCTGCTGCTACATAATTCCCGAATCTGAATTTCTTGCAGAGTTTCGCGTTTTCTTTGATCATCCAAGTTTGTAATGCTCAACAGACGCATCGAAGTTTCTCGCAATAGATTGTTGCTAGATGGGAATGTGGTGCTGCCTTCGAAACGTATTGCTGCGCGGGCCTTCAAATCGATTACAACACGATCATTTTCTCCGGCGATTGCAGCAAGTTCCCCGCGAATCCTGTTTGCATCTTCTGGACGTTCTTCATTTAGTGCAATCCAATGATTCACACTTGCCATGGCAACAAGACTTCGTCTTCTCTCTTCAGTATCGAGTTCATTGAGAGCAATTTCGGACATAAGTTTAGCAGCGGATTCGCTGGCAACCGAGTCTGCATCAGGCAAGGCATCTTCGAGGATACGACTCGCTTCTGCAATCTGCAATTTCACTTTGTCCAATCCTACTGCCTGTGCCATCGCTTGTGCCATATGTTCGTCTGCTTCGTCTTGACGTCCATTTTGCCTTGCTACTCTTGCCAATAATTCAGTCGGTGCATCCTCCATTTCCTGTAACTCATTCTTGGCCAGTTCATGCTCTCCTCTTTCTAGAGCAGTATGTGCAGCCAATCTTCTCAACTCTTTGGCATCGGGCCAGATGTTACATGCATCGTCGACCAGAGATGCCATGGCTGCACTGTCATGTTGTAACAATGTCTCGGAATATAATTCAAGGAAATCTTTGATGTCTTCATCGGCTGCATTGTTGCGCATATGGAATTCGATGAGGCGAGCATCTTCACCTTCTATCTTGGACCATATTTCTACAGCGCGTGCATGTATCTTTCGCGCTTCATCTTCGCTCCAAGTTTCTCTTCTTACATTTCGAACTAAATGCTGCAACTCCACTCTACTATCCTTTGACCAGCGGAGTAGTGCGTGGTCATCCAGAACACCGATCCCGTCGTTTTCGGAGAGGTGCTTGAGATCTATCGGCCGAGGAAGTACTGCAACTTCGTCAAGAGTTGGGAGGGAAAATTCAGGTAAACAAGTTAGCACAGTCTCTTCGACATATCTCCTGATGTGAGCACCGGCCAGCGGCTGTTCAGGATTCCACATATGCAATGCAAGTGGATGGCCGCCGATATGCTCAACCGCAGTCTTCCGAATTTCTTCATCAATATCTTCTCCGAGAATCTGCATGGCCGCATCATCGCTTACTTCTTCGAGACTGACTACTTCTCCAATCTCAAATTTCGCTGGTGCGCGGGAAATCAAGATCATCTTCTGTCCTTTGCTCTGTAGGGTAGTAAACAATTTCTCGACGCCTGAACTATGCCTTTCATGCATATCTTGCACATCGTCAAAAACTAGGATTTCTTGCCCGCAGCGACTGTTCAAAAAACTGGCCAATGCCTTTGGGTCTTCAGGAACTTCTGCCCCTTCCATCAACCGCCGCCCGATGCTGTTCGCATCATCGAATGATGTGACTCGTACCCATCTAGTGGAGATTTTTCTTTCTGCGAAAATCGATGCGATATGTCTTGCCAATACCGTCTTACCGATACCGGGGATTCCAACTAGAGTGAAGGAGTCATATTCAGCATCTAGGATTTTTTCAATAATCTCATCTCTGCCTTTGAGTTCGGTAGATTCGGGATATTCTCCTTTGAGCCTTCCTTTCCGAGGAGTTTCTTCTCTCGATTCTTCTGG
Source organism: Yoonia sp. (assembly GCA_964230945.1). GTDB lineage: Archaea > Thermoplasmatota > Poseidoniia > Poseidoniales > Poseidoniaceae > UBA226. Next base: position 11,714 of record CAXRJJ010000110.1, on the reverse strand, counting down.
TAGGTCTTCTAGGACTTTACGCCCTTCAAGTGTAATGTGGTAGACATTTCTTCGGCGAGAACCTCCTCCAACTACGTGTGCAAGACGGCAGATAATCAGGTCGTTTTCCATTAGAACATTCAAGGGTGCGTGTAAGGCCGAACGCACCACTCCTAACGATTCGGAGAGGCCGGGAAGTGACAGTTCTCTAGGAACATCCCAAGCATCTTCCAGAGAGGAGGAGAATTTGCCGAGCCAGCGCAAGATTCTGCTCTGTGAGGGGCTGAGCATGAACATCGTGTGAAGCCATGGTTCTTTGTGGTTCACCCTTCACGTCTGTATGTGCCAGTAGCAGCAAGTAGCGTGGATTTACCGCGTTCACCTGGGGTCTACCTGTTCAAAACAGACGATGGCAGGGTGCTCTATGTCGGCAAAGCAACCGATTTGAGGTCTAGAGTTCGCTCTTACTTCTCGAACAATCCTGATCGCCAGATGATACCTGAACTCATCAAATCGGCAGATGATGTTTCATTTATCGTTACCAACAACCCGAGCGAGGCTTTGGTATTGGAGAGACAATTGATTCGTGAACATAAACCGCGCTACAATTCGATGCTCAAGGATGACAAGTCCTTCCCATTTCTAGTATTGACTGATGAAGATGTGCCTCGCATAATGTACACCCGTAACCCGCCTTCGCAAAGTAGGCGTTGGGGCCCTTTTCCAGATGCAGGAGCGGCAAAGAGGATGGTGCAATTGCTTCGCCGTCAATTTGGTATCAGAGATTGCAAGGAATTACTACCGCAAGGTTGTCTATCCATGCACATCGGCCTTTGTGCTGCGCCATGTATCGATACTTCTGGCTATCAAGCAAAAGTCGACGCCAGCGCCAAGGTTCTCGATGGGCAAGCAAAGGAGTTACTCGCAGAACTGGTCGATGAGATGAAGGAGTCTTCAGATACGATGCGCTATGAAGAGGCTGCAACGATAAGAGATCTCATCGCTGCGGTACGGAAGACCCAGTCTCAGCAAGTTATCAGTAGTCGTTTTTACCGAGATTGCGATGCCATTGGATTCGCCAGTAGGGGTGATTTGTCGATGGTCGTGGTTTTGCATGCAAAAGATGGCATTGTCCAATCCAAGGAGTCTTGGGCCTTGGTTCATCGCGGTGATATCGGACAGACTGTAGCAAGATTCGTTTCCGAACATTACGCAGATAGAATGCCTCCTGCTCTCATTCTTTCCCCTACCCCTTTGGTGGATTCAGTTTCGGCTTGGTTACAGGAAAGAAGAGGCTCAACAGTAGAGGTAAGAGTGCCGCACCGCGGAGACTTGGCCACCCTACGTAAGTTGGCTGATCAGAATGCAGAGGTGCAAATTGACAAGCGAAGTACAAGGCAATCAGGAAGCCTTGAACAAAGATCAGCAGATGATGGAGCAGCCCTGTTGGGCCTTGAGAGTCTCGACCACATCGTCTGTTTCGACATGGCACAATTACAGGGAGATGAAAAGGTCGGTGCTTGCGTAGTTCTGCGCAATGGAAGACCTAGCAAGAAGGAATATCGCACATACATCGTTAAACAGGATGTAAAAGATGACTTGAGAATGATGACAGAAGTTGTAGAACGTTGGTTGAAACGACAGGAAGAATGGCCAGATTTGTTATTGTTAGATGGGGGGCAGACTCACCTTTCATTCATTGATTCCATGCTACAAGAACATGGAGTAGGAGATAGGTTTCACTTGGCTGCATTGGCTAAGCGTGAGGAGACTTTGCATAGGCGCGGCGCAGATCCAATTATTCTCGATAGGATGGGGCGCGTCATAGTACACGCTAGAGATGAGGCCCACCGCTTCGTCAATTCTTACCATAGGAAGCGCAGGTCCAAACGAAGTTTGAAGGATCCATTGGAGGAGATTGAAGGTTTAGGCGCTAAGAAATTGCAGGCTTTGATTCGATATTTCGGTGGCCGCAAGGAGATTGTTCATGCCAGTCCAGAACAATTGCAACAAGTACCAGGAATCGGCCCTGCTTTGGCTGAGAGAATACACCAACATTTGCGTCATGAATTATGAGCGTATTTCTTCGTACAATTTTTCGTAAGCGCTAGCGGTATGGCTATGCGTGAACAATCCGAGAACCTTATCTCGGCCGGATAACCCCTTGACTCTCCTTCGTTGGGCGTCTACGAGTTCTTCGTTGACGTTGGCCGCAAGGTCATCAGAGTCCCCCATCTTGAATAGGGAACCCACGCTTGAATCAACCATCTCGGGAAGTGGGCCGTGATCAACAGTGACAACTGCACTACCACTCGACATCGCTTCAAGAGGAATCAAACCTTGACCTTCGTAGTACGAAGGATAGATGACGAGGTCACAGCTACGATACAGTTGTGCCAATTCCTCAAAGGAAAGACTGGATTCTATGAACACAGATTCTGAGATTCCCAAACTCTTTGCTTGTTTGAGCAAAGTCTTGCGCATGTGTCCTCTACCAACGATGACTAGTTTGGCGCCCGGATTTTTTTCTAAAATCGCTGGCATGGCCTTCAATAGAGAACGATACCCCTTGCGTGCAACCAACCTTCCTACTGCTAGCAACAAAGGAGTCTTAGTATCCGGTTCTCCAGATAAGGCAGCCTCATCATCGGCTCCATATTTTCTGCGAATTTCTTCGTGTTGTAATTGCATCTCCTCATTATCTCTGTCTAGAGGATGGAATACTTCCTCGTCGATTCCCCATAGTATGACTTCACAACGCCAATCTTTTGGTGGACGATATCGTTTGATGAATTCCTCTTTGGTTGCTTGCGAGATTGCAACGCAAAGGTTGCTTTCATGAATTCCTGCACGTTCAAACCTTGAAAACCATCCACCACTGAGTAGGATGGCCAGATCATTTGGATTCTTCCAGGTGGCAGCCTCGCGGTGGCGCGCCGCCAACTTCATTCCCTCGCGTTCCCCAAGCCAAGACCCGTTCAGACTGGATATGACTGGAGCCACTTCTCGTACAACTTTCCTGTATTGCGCTCTGTTCCAAGAGACCAATGGTAACAGTAGATGTACCACATCCACTCTTTGTTTGCGGTGCAGTTCCTTGAGTGCTTTGAGAGCCTTTCTTCCATAGGAACGGGTGAATTGCATTGGAATTGGAGCCCACCCTACCTCAATCACATCAACGCCTTGTTGAACTGGGGCTTTGCTAGCCCTGTTTCGGCGGGTAATGACGGTCACTTTGTGTCCTCTCTTCGCCAATTGCCCCGCAAGGTGATAGGAGACACTACCGATTCCTCCCCAGCGGGGGGGATACTCACCCGAAATCAGCGCAACGTGCATGTTGTCCGCCCGATGGGACGTGGAACATGATTTCAACGATTGGCATGAGTGGATTGCGAGGTATTGATTCGCAAATTGACTCAATTCAGCGATTGGGAGGTTTGAAAGACCCCTGCCGGCTGGCCATGTTGTTGCTATGGCTGAAGTCCTACCAATATCGGTGACCGTCATTCTTCCTACATACAATGAGGAGGCCGCGGTCGGCTTGACCATCGATTCGATTCCTACTGGATGGTGTGAGGAGTTAGAAATTCTAATCGTGGACGGTCAGTCCAAGGACAAGACCCGAGAAATTGCTTTGGAGAAGGGTGCGAGAGTACACGTTGAACCACGTAAGGGATATGGTAGAGCATACCGAACTGGATTTGCCATTGCCAAGGGAGATTACATCGTTACCATGGATGCAGATTGTACTTACCCCGCTGAAGAAGTTCCAGCCTTGGTGACCAGACTTATCGAGGAGGATCTGGATTTCATCACCTGTGATCGATTGACCAAGGCCGAGGAGGGTTCCATGTCAGGTTTGCATGGCTTTGGAAACTGGGTTCTATCTTTTACTGCAAGAATGCTTTACTGGTATGGAATCAAGGATTCACAATCAGGAATGTGGGTATTTCGCAAGTCGATAATGGATAATCCGAAGATGCGTCCTACCAACGATGGAATGCCACTATCTCAAGAGATGAAGATTCTAGCACGCAAGGTATTGGGTAAGAAGAAGGCCATCGAAGTTGCAGTACCTTATCGAGAGCGAGTGGGAGAAGCGGTCATACACACTTGGGGAGATGGCTGGAAGAATCTACGATTCCTTTACTTCAAGCGAATTGGTTTGAACAGAACCAGAACCCCATGGGGTCCATTGGATGATAATCCGGACTCCATCAATGGCGACGTTCCTGAGCAAAAGCAATGAGTTTTGCATTTTTGTTTTGCAAAGGGTATTTGTTGTAGTGTGGCCCCGTAGGGGCCATGGGTAGAGAGAGTTCTCGCGCTTTGAGTTTGTTGATGACCGCAATGTTCCTTTTGGGCTCGGCCTTCATTCCGATGGCACAGGCTCAAGATTCTGAATCTTCAACTAATGCTGTTCATTACGGAGTAGAATACGATTGGTCAAACCTTGATCAAGATCTGGAAACTTTGTCGGGATTGGATTTCAATGGCATATTGCAAGATGTAATGGACGCTGCAGATGAATCAGGGTTCAATCTGCTGATTGGACAGGCAACTACTGGTTCTTCGAATTTTTATGTTTCTTATCTTGAAGACAAGAGTGACCAAACAATAACTGATGGAGATGGAGAAACTGTAGATGTTTGGTCTAGAACGACCACAATGACACTCCGTCATGGAGTCTTATTTGATGCTGCGATACTCACAGACTGGAGTGAATCAACGTTCGGTTCAAGCGAGACAAGTTTTGACATTGAAATGGCAACCGACAATGAGCAGGCAATCAGTTTCGATGTCACCCATATCGAATATTTCAATGATGATTCAGATTTAATTGGCGCGGATATGGATTTCTCTTTGGCTATTGAATTTGGAAGCAAAATGAATATTGATGCAGAATTCAAGGGAGATGGCGAACAGTTTTCACTAGATTTTGAAATGGCCGCTAACGTTAGAATAGCAATTGATGAATCACATATTGAATGGAGATTGAATAATCCAAGTACGCTGTACAAGGAGTTATCGACCCACGATTACATCTATTGGTATTGTTATGATGAAGCAAATTCATGGGAGTGGGATCAAGGGATCGAACTCTATGACGAATGTGGTTCAATGGTAGGAACATATGCAAGTTCAGCCAGTTATGATGCTTCAGTGAAAGGTATTCCAACAGAGGAATTCTTGATGGATGCTGGAGAACTCGATATTGAACTCTCTGATAGTGCCACAGATTCAGGCACTATCGAGGTTGATGAAGAAGATTTGATGTGGGATGGAATGGAGTTTGAATTTGATGATTCGTTGGTGGTTTCTTTAGATGATGGTACCAATTCAAATGTTCGCGGATGTGAAGAATGCGAACCTGCGAATCCAATGATATTCTGGCTGATGGAATATGTGGTTGATGCTGCAATGGAGGGAGTCGCTGAAGAAATGGCTGAGGATTTTGAAGATGCATTAGGCGAAGAGTTCGAAGATTCATTAGGACTTTCAGATGATGATAATGATAATGAAGATATGTTTGATTGTGGAGATGGTACATCAATCTATGAATGGCAAGTCAATGACGGCTGGGAAGATTGTTCGAATGGCCTTGATGAAGGAATAATCACTACTAGTGTGTATATTGATGGAGGCCTTAGTGATGAAAGTGAAGATGATTGGATAAACGCTCAAGTGTCTATCTCTGGTTTGCAAAGCTTGACCTATGAGCAAGAAATGGATGGCCCCCAATTCCAGTGCGACGATGGTGAATTAATACAATTTGATTGGGCTAATGATGGCTACGCTGATTGTAACGATGGTTCTGACGAGAGTGGGAATGAAAGTGCTTCTGACTTCATATGTAGCGACGGGACAAGTATTGATTTCAGTTACGTCAATGATGGAGATTTGGATTGCGATGATGGTGGAGATGAAGGAGTGTTGCGTATGTATTCTGTTGTCATGAACCTGAATGATGCTGATACTGGAGACACCTTTGCTAGCAGTACTGAGTCTTTGTGCGATTATTGGGTGAATGTTCCAGAATGTCAACGAGATATCTGGTCCATGGGTTATTCATACTCTTCACTCTACTTCAATGGTGATGTTCCTGGAAGTAATGTTTGTCTTGAATGGGAACTATATGACGTTGACAATTATCTGTTAGCAGCAGGCGAAGATTGTTACATCTTAGGTCCAAAGATTGCGCATGTGGACATATGGGATGATCGAGGTACTTCAGTTTCAATTCAAGGATGGGCAGACGATGTTTGGAATACAGAAGGGTATTCTCTCCGCGCCAAGGTGATGGATTCGAGTGGTGCAACAATTTACAGTGAAACTATTGAAGTTGGCGAATATAATTCTGATATTTACGGCGATGAAATCGAAGTTGGCGCAGAAGGAACATTCTGTGTTGAACTAATTCTGTTGGACGAAAATGGTGCTGCAGTTTCTACCGAATCCGAGTGTACAGAAGTCGAAGACGAACCCCGCCCAAGCGAAAAATTAGAGAAGATTGCTGAAGCATTTGAGGATTCAAACTTTGGAGACACTATTGAGGCCTTTTTCGAGAACCTAGAAGACAAACTCAGTGATATTGAAGCCAATGAATTCCCATATTCTGATGGGTCCTTCTATGCTTTCTGGAGTGACACGCATGCTACAATTGTAGGGTTCGGCCTCTATGTTGAAGATGCAACCTACGCGGTAGACCAGACCTTGATTGGACCACCCACGGCTGGATACAGCAGTACAGCAACGGCACCAATCAGCGTGTCTTACATTACAGGAGATGCAGTGCTTCAAGCGATTGTTTCGTCTGCCAATGCTGATACGGTTGAAGAGATTGTAGATGATAGCAAGCATGACCTCTCAGAAATTGAGCAGGTATTGGAAGATGCAGGTATTGACCCAAGTGACCTCGGAGTTGGAGATGATGAAGGTGATGACGAAGAACAGTCTGCCGCTGAAAAGAAGGCTTCTGAAGGTGGTTTCATTCCTTTCCTTTCCCCTCTAAGCGTTGTAATAATTACTCTCTTGACGGGAATCATTGCCTCTAGGCGTAATGATGACGAGTAGATTCACTCATCCTTGAGTTTGACCAATAGGGGATGGCATGATTCCAAGGCCACCCCCCTCCAGACTTGGGCATTGGGTCAGGTTGTCGGTCACTTTACTCATTGCATTACACGTCGCAGGATCAGCATGGTTGGTTATTCAGTATAATGGAAAATATACGGAAGGAGATCCCTCTCCCAGCGAGATACATGGTTTGATGGTTGTCGATAAGGATGAGACTCTAATCGATATCAAGGTTGAGAGGGCTACTCCTTTGATGCTGTACATGTTCAAACGAGATTCAGTCGTTCCAGAGGATGTTTCCAATGAAAGTTCGGAAGTTGAACCAAAAGAAGAAACAAATTATCTCGATGATTCAAGGAACCTTACATTGTACTTGCTTGCATTTCTCGTGATCAGTGAAATTCTGATAATGATGCGAGTCAAATTTTCATTATGGATACGCGCAATAACTTGGTTTGCAGTATTGCTATGTTTCGCACTTGCAGTTCCACTGAGTTATATGGCAGATCTTGGTGATGGTAGTGACGATCAGTTTCAAGAAGACGATGGAGCCTCATTTGTACATCGAAGTAGTAGCTCTGAACTCAGTATCATCGCCATTGGTTTTCAGTCTGACATCGTCTTTTCAGGATACGATCTTGGCTTAGTCACTCCATCCAATCGAACAGCGGTCATTGAAGAACCTCCAGAACCTGGAACGGAGGATGCAGAATCATGGATTGAACTAGAGTCAAGATTCTCGGTTGAACTAGGCAAGAATTTGCAATTTCTTTTCCTGATACCATTACTTTGGTATATTCTCCCTTCGCTTTCGATTCGTAACGAGGAAGAAAATTCTACAGCAATGGAAGAAAGTGAATAACTACTGAATCGATGCTGGAATGATGTTTCGATGGAATATATCCTTCAATTCGATTCGATTCGCACCTTTGATGAAAGGAGGTGACAAGGGTCTTGTTTCCATTGCAGAATGGATTGTTCTTGTTGTCGTAATCACTTCTACTATTGGCCTAAGTCTCGATTTTGATGAGGCGGAAGAAGTTGAGATGGAAGTTTCACACATCTCGGGAACAATAGAACTTGCAACCCGCTCCTCAATGGATGCTGTAGGGCTGCAAGAATACAATCCCGGAGCATTGCTGTCATTGGAACTGGATGTTCAGAAGGTTGTTAGTACAAATTGCGAAGATTGCCAATCCTCTCCAGAAGGAGTTCGGTTGAATGGTACAATTTTGATCACTGAAATCACCGGTGGCCCAGGGGGCATGGGAAGAGTTGAGGCTAAAGTTGAGATTATCCACTTGCAGGAATTCATCTCTGAAGATATGGTCTACAGGGAGTGGTTGAGTATTGCTTGGATGGCAGGGGGAGAATCGGTGAATCTACAGATATTGCAATTGCATGAACCTGCGCGTTGGAGTCCAGGGGGTTATCAAGCGTCTTTTCTTTCAACCGATAGGGGAATGGAAACTAGAACAGGGCCATGGATTTTGGTTGAAACTCTATCGCAAGACTTGTTGAAAATTCAAGGCTGCCTCCCTCAGGCTCATGCTTGCAATCGAGATTCTTCTTCGCATATCGATCTGATATCTGAATTGGTAGAAGTTAGGGAGCCGGTGAAGGTGCAACAAGAGAGTAGCTGGGCATCTTCAAATTACACATACAACGGAACTGATGAACCACAGAGGTTTGACACTTTCAGACAGGTCTTAGGTCTTGAAGAAGAACCACAAGTCGAGCAAATGACTTGCCTTATCGAGGTCGATGAGATCGATTCGATGAAGGCATGGGGTATTGAAGGCGAGGGAGGTGTTTCGATATCTCCAGTATTGAGTCTGTTCGAAGGAATGGGACTTAGTGGAATGTCGTTGGCTGTTCAAGACGGCGTTTGGAGTGAGTTAGAGTATTCTGATGGCACTTGTGCAAACATCATAGGAAAGAATGGCGAGTTGAAATCTGCTATTCATCTTCAATTGTAAATTGACAGCCCGTAGGGCTGAATCTGAGTTTTTTTTTCTGAATAATGTTGTCGATAGGCATACATAGCAGTTCTTTGAGGGCATAACATGAAGCGCGGTGCGATTATTGCAGTTTTGTTGATGTTGAGTATGTCTCTCTCGGTTGGAGTAGCCGAGATTCCTGCTCCGAACGATACTAATGGAAATGAATATTTGAGTGTAGATGGATACGTGGTGACCAAGTTCGCTAGTGTTGGTTCAGAAGTGGAGATATCCGCTTTGACTAGAGGACATAGCGATAGCACACTGGTAACTGCGGAGATTCTGAAATATGATATCGATCCTGTGGAAATAATCGATTCAGTTAGCATTCCTGAGGATGGAACCGTTGTCGATATGGTATCTTTGCAGCGTTCAGGGGCTCATGAAGAAGATGCGAACACTATGACTTGGGATGGAGTCTATACTATTCCAGTGAATGCTCTTGGAGGAGTTTATGGTGCCCGAATCATCGCTGAAGACGGATGTTGCCTGAGGGCAGTTGATGATTCAACGCAATTATCCAATGTATTGCGCAATGAAGTAGAGAAGGTATTCGTCGCGTTGGATGACACTTGGCAAGAAATAAGCCCTGCTGATGACATTTCATGGGAGTTCGAATCCTTGAAATTGATTGCCGATAATCATGGCGGTTGGGCTAAGCTTGTTGAAACAGCCAGCGAAGGGGATGCGCAGTCCTTGTGGGATGGGATGATTTCTGCAGGCCATGAACAATATGACATGAGTGCAGGAGCGAATTTCCTCGAGGCTTTGATGGACTTCCTTGATTCAGAAGATGCTGATGCTTCTGTAGCGCTCGTTCAAGGATTGATGACTTATTTGCACGAGTTCCCATTGCCTCGCAGTTTCGACGATTTCGATGAAGTCGTAGAATATCTACAAGCCTTTGACCCAATTGAGAACTTCACCCGCTTCGAAGGAACTGGAGATTTCGAGGCTGCATACAATGCTATGTTGGGAAGCGATGAGTGGAGCGCTATGGAAAATGCACTCGACGACCTATTGAACAACCGCAAGCCATTCGAGTCGATTCAGACGATCATGCACAACATCGCTCTGCTATCGGTCTCGATTCATCCTGAGGCAATAGCCAATGCATTGGAAGCCTATGTTACTCCACTGATGGAAGGAGATTTCGATTCGATGACGGGTTTCCAAAAGTTGTTGGTCCGCTGGGCTGAGATGGCAGAATATATCGATGAAGAAACAGACATGCAGGATACTAATGGAGACGAGATACCTGACAATATCATCTGGCAGTATGAGAAACTCTTGGAGACTCCAGAAGGTCAGGCTTGGACCGCACAGATGGCCAGTGGAAACAACTGGGTCAATGACGCCTTCGACAATTTCAATTCCTTGCCAGAAGATGTTCTTGGACACGTTATCGATGCTGGAGAACAATTGATCGAGAGTGACCTGATAGACGCATTGGAAGCATTCGGAGAGTGGATTGAAGATGCATCGTTCGGAGATGACTGGGCATATTGGCCTGACTACGGGGATGAAGAAGATGATGAAGACGGTCGCCAATGGGGAAGTTCCGATTCGATAGAATTCAACTTTGATGATATTGTCACATCCAAGTACGACCGATTCGTTCTCGACCTCGAAATCACGTTGCAATTCTGGGGTGATATCGATGATGAAGATAAGCCAGATAAGTTCTCGATTAGCATGAGCGACGGTGACGGTACAACTGTTAGTACAGACTTGGTTAGGGAAGAAGATTGGGGATCATATATCGGTCGCTTGACCACTCCTTCGATTAAGGATGCAGAGTGGACTCTATCTGAGCCTATGAAGAATTATGATTCTTCGAATGTTGACAATGCAGAGATGCGAATAAAGAATATGCTACCTTCGATGCTTGAATCGATGCTTTGGGAGAATAACGATGAGATTTTCATGGTCTCTGCGTTGGGTGTTCTTGTAGAACAGGATGAGACGGTCAAGGTATCTTCGTCATACAATGTTGAAACTCTGACCTACGATGCAGCAGGACCAGTTCAAGGAGCCGAGGTTGACATTGCAGTTGTTCGCGCATCTCCGCAGACTCTAGATGATTTGGAGGACTCCTTTGAACCAGGCGAGGTCGATTTGACCGTAGAGTCGCCTTCAACTTTGCAGGGCCGATATATGGGAGGAAATCTCGATGGAGACATTTCCGCAATAATTCAGAGCATGGGCACCTGGGATGATGACGAGGATGAAGAAGGACGCGAGGATCCACAGGCGATCTATCTTGAGGAAGATATCGAGATTGCAGGACAGGGCTCACTCTGGGACGCCAGCTCTCAATTGCCTTATCCAGACCGTGGTCTAGTAGAGGTGGTTACCGAGGGAGTAACTACGGATGGTTTGGAATTCAGAGTAATGCAGCAAATTCCTTTGCCTGGAAGCCTAGGTTGTGCTAGAACCGAAGCATACACCTGGAATGAAGAAGATATATCGGTCAATTGGAATTATCAAGAATTCTGGTTGGATGATAGCACTTCATTTGACAAGCCTGAACTAGTTTCGCTGGAAATCGATTGGGGCGATGGACAAACTGACCAGTTGGATAATACTCAGGGTGATATTGACCAAGGTGGCAGAAGTCACGATTATGCACAAGATGGTCAGTATACCATCACTGTT
>CAXRJJ010000109.1:0-7290 GCA_964230945.1 Yoonia sp. | reverse complement strand
CTCAAATCTCCTGGTGCGACTTTCATCTCCTTTTCTATATCTCTTAAGGTCGCTTCATCCATCCATTTCTCAAGAGTCCACGCAGATTGAGTCAAGGCTAGAAGGACATCCTCAAGATTCTCATCCCTCAACAAGTTGTTTGCATGTAAAGCGGTCTTGACATGTAGTTGGTTTCTGTCCATCTTGGCCCAGATAATCATGAAGTCTGGAGTCGCAGCGACAAGATGTAGCAAAGCAAACTGATCGAGTTCATCTCCATGAGATACTTTGTCGATGGCTCTCTTCAATCCATCGCGTAGAATCGTTGCGCTCAATGGATCAAGGTACAATTGTGATACTCTCTTACCGAAGGCCGTCGCTTCGTAAGTGGTGTTGAAAGCCTCCCCAATCTGTTTCTCTTGAATGAATTCTGTCTCGATGCTGTCGGCCCTTTCAAAACCCAGTCCGGGAGTATTGATTCTCCGTTCAGTCTGCTTTGTAGGTAGTCCCTTATATTCCGAAACATCGAGTATTTCCAAAGCGCTACTTGCCCAATCAGGAATATCATCATCCCACGATTCCGAATCTCTTTCTTGTTCAGAAACCAATGAGGCATCGATGCCAGTTCTTGAGATGAAACCCTCATCTGCCAACCATGCGAGAGTGTTGTCAATCCGTTCGTCAATCATCGAAGCGGGTTGGGTACACGAAAGGAAAGTCGCATCAAAGAAACGGCGTATAGAAGTTCGATCGTGCAATCCTCCTGTAGCGATTCCAGACAATAGGTGCATCCTCAGAGGTGGTTCTGCTGCAAGTTTCGATACTACGGGTTCTGGTGGACCGTGAATGTACTTTTGAGCAACTTCATCGGCCTCGATGAGAGAATCTTCCCCCTTACATACCAACCAAGATTCACCTTTGCTGTCGTATCTTGGACGGCCGGCTCTACCCATCATCTGTCGCACCTCCATGACCGAAATCCAGTCGTTGAATCCGTCTGCCCAGCGCTTCATATCCCGTACCAACACTCTACGTGCTGGAAGATTGACACCTGCGGCTAAAGTCGGTGTAGCACAGATACAGAATAGATCTCCCCTACGAAACGAATCTTCGATGGCCTTGCGTTGGGAGTGAGCAAGACCGGCATGATGGAATGCTACGCCACCGCGAACCGCAGCCGCCAATCTATCCGACAAGGCGCTGTCCTCCTTGAGAATCTCATCCGATAATTGCGACAAGCGTTGTACTCGTTCAGCATCCTCCGCCAACTTTGCAACACATCGTTCCGACAATTTCCGAGCTTCGGATTCTGCTGAACGGCGAGTCGATACGAAAACCAACATCTGGGCTCCTTCTGAGATAGTATCGTTAAGGGCACACCAAGCAATGTGAGTTTTGGGGCCTTCTAATTGTCTAGGAGGGGGAAGGGCGGTGTTATCCTGCTTGCTTACTCTATGTCTGACTTCCAACCACTTCTCAGCCAAAGTTGCATGCTCCAATGCAACTGGTCGCCAATTAGATTGTACCAATTCCGCCTGCAACCAAGCAGCCATCTTCTCCGGGTTGCCAACCGTCGCTGACAAAGCGATAATCTGTGCACTAGGATGCTGTAGGCGCAAGCGTGCCAGATTAACCTCCATCGTAGGGCCTCTAGATGAATCATTTACCAAATGAACTTCATCGGCGACCACTATGCTGATTCCTGCAATAACCTCTGGTTTATTTCGAGATAATGAGTCCAATTTCTCTGACGTACATACGATGATATCTGCTTGATCAATTTTCTGAACCTCACGAGACGCATCTCCTATGGCCATACCGACCTGTAGCCCTACAGCATCCCCTAACTCTCGTAGTTCCTCGACTTTCTCACTAGCCAAGGCTTTGAGTGGAACGATATAGATGGCGCGGCTACCCGGTTCATCGACTAACAACCTTCTCGCCATTGCCAAATATGCCACCAGACTCGTGCCTGATGCTGTTGGGATTGCAAGCAGTAGGTTACGTCCGTAAAGTGCGGCACTCATCGCCTGTGCTTGCGGCGGATAGAGGTGTTTGATACCCCACCCTTCAATCACATGTTGCTGAACCTCGGCGGGTAGGTCGAGGTCCTCAACTGCGTCTAATGACTCGGACATCAGCACACCAGTGATGTCAGAGGTCCAAAAGCCAACCGGTCACCGTTTTCCACTTGCAACAATTTCCAATTCTGAAGGTATCTCAGCATCATCCGCTGCCAATAACCTCAAGTCCGGCCCTTATTGTGGGTGGTACATGGACGACCCAGAGATGAGCGAAATTGACCGCCGGCTATCCGTCTTTGATGAAGAACCAGACCTCAATGATTGGGTCGAGGTTTTCTCAGGAGCGATGATGATGGTTATTGGTATCTACTACATCATTTATCCAGGTGAAATCATCTCTGAAGAAGTTATGAAATGGTTCGCTGCAATCGTTATCTCAGTAGGAATGGTATGGGCTGCACACGGACTAAAGGACATGGCAGTCAAGGAAGTTCGCCGATCCATAGTCATGCTAGATGCTTCAGGCAAGCAGGATTCCGTCGATTATGGCCTGATTCGCGATGTCTTACTACATCCTAAGCAGTACCGAAGTTTCCTTCTTGAGGCTTATGAAAAGGCCTACGAAGACGGAGTATTGTCCGATGAAGAGGTATCTGAATTGAAGACCATTCAGTCTGCACTTGGCATGACCGATGAAGAAGCCGCTGCAATCGCCACACGCGGAGCAATCAATGCGGCCCTCAAGGATGGTAGTGTCACTGAGGATGAGATGACCCTGATTCTAGAGGCTGCCAACAAGGCTGGCCTATCTGATGAGGACTGTGAGAAGATCAAGAAGGCTCTTGAAGATGAGAAGCTGGACAACGACGAGAAGAAGATGCTCGACGAGATTCTAGGCAAGTTGGATTAGATTCGACTACAGGAAATCTTCGGCCAAGCGCCGCGCTTTCATTCTTCTGCGTGATTCAACCAAGGCAGTTACTAGGACTAGTGAAACTCCTGCCAACATCAACCAAGTTGCAGAAGAGCCCAAACCGTCGGGACTTTCGATGCCTTCTGGAGTAACTATGTCACCTGCATCAATACTACTGGAGGGCACCCAGTTGAAATCCATCTGATCCAATCCGCAGTCACAATATGAAACAGTCATGATATCTGGGAACAATGATGATTGCAATCTTCCCCATTCTGACAATTCTATATTCGCAGGACGTGTTGCCCATGTCGGATTAATCATGCCACCATATGAACCCGCTCTCTTCATCGTCCAATCGATGTGAAGCATACCTGCTTTCGGCATCTCGTCAACTATCAACAATGCCTCCAAAATCAACAGATCAAGAGCAAGGGAACGGCCGGCATTCAATACGAAATTCACTGATTGTTGCGGAAGTTGACCATCACTATCATGACCGGCACCTATGGAATTGAGATGGTTGAAAATCAGTCTATCAATCCCGATTCCATCAATATCCGGTGATTGAAGTTGATACCTTCCATCACCGGTAGGCACAGCAGAATCAATCTTCAGGTCGAGTAACAATCTCTCATCCTCTAGGATGCCAAAGGTTGCCCCTAGATGTTCAGCCATAGTTGTAGTCGGAGTACCTGGGCTGTTCACCTGCCAGATTTGTTCTAGACGCTGTTGTAACAACTCATCGATGGTCAATGCCTCGTCATCTGGCATTGCTTCAGTCCACATCATTATCGGATGAACAACACCACCGGTAAGCACCAGAATACCTGACAAAGGAAGCATCAACCTACGGGTCATGTTCCAATTTGGTTGAACTGCGGCGCTACCGATTATTCCAACGAGCAGAATCATTCCAAAGGCTAACGAAAACAATCCTGCTTCATCGAGTGCGATTTCCTCGTCCGCATCGCCTACCAAGGCATAACCAGAAACCCACTCAGCATCTCCAGAGAATTGATCGGGAGAACTTGGACCGATTCCCTCGTAGGTGTATCGACCTATCCAACTGTATGATTGGAATCTATCATCCATACCCGACCAACAAATGGTATATTCTCCACCTTCCATCCCTCGATATTGGTAAGTGACCGATAGAGTATCTCCATCATACGTGCTGAAAACATCTGGAGTAGGCGCATTGCGATTATCAGGCCCAGTCAAATCCGGTTCATCATGCGGTTGCTCGACTTCTACTGGAACTGCATCCCAGATGATTGCGACATTGAATAGTTCGTGACTTTCTAATGGCATCCTCCAGCAATCTCGGTCATCTCCAACCAAGGCACCATCGTGCCAAATCTCAACCTCATTAGTCACTCTCGGGCTATCCTGCGAGGAAGGCTCGTCGACATCAGCAAAAGAAGGGTTTACTGACCAAAGAATGTCTAATTCCAAACTGCTACTACCTCTTAGGTGAAGTTCCCAAGTTGCTGGTCTGTCCAACTGAAAAGATATTCTCAACTTCACTTGGTCACCAGGGTGCAATAGTCTGCCTTCAGAGAGATCTAATTCCTCATCTTGCAAGGTATATGGAGAGGGTTGAGTCTGTAATCCAGAGCCTGCACCCGTTATCGTCCAATCATTCTCACTAGGACCAATCTTCAGGCTAATTTCAAGATCAGGCTGAGTCCAACCCAACACATCCTCGGTTATTCTGAGGTCTATGACCATGGAAGACAATTCGGCAGGAATCAAAGTCAATTGTTCTTGAATAGGTTGCATTTCAAATTCTAAGTCTACTACTTTGGGACTAAGGGGGCTGGCTGAACTCTCTTGACGTCCAGTCACTTCTTCTCCTGAGGGAGAATTTGACAAACTACAATCGTCATCTGAATCGCAGTTCAACAATAATTTACCTTGGCCATCTTCTGAGCCGAGTTCTGCTTCAACTGAAGAAAGGCATACGAGGGAGCATAAGAGAAACAATACGGCAAATGGATGCCAATGCCTCGATGCCCCCTTGTGCATGAGTTAGGCGGTGAAAGGTCATGATGTTAAAGCGCGGCATGAAATGAGCCCTGAGAGAACAATACTCAATCGATGTTGACAAACATGACAAACGAACAATTGAAACCAGCATTGTCGAGCCATATGCATGCAGCGGCAAACTAGCGCGGTCACAATACTGCTCTTGCTGCTTGCAATACCATTTTCTGGTTGTCTTGGAGATGATGATGTCACTCCATTCGTAGAACCAGAGGAATACCATTGGTTACCTCCTGTGGAGGAAAGATACAATCTGAACTATACGGCAAATGATTCCTTCTCGCGAGTCTCTGTCAATGGTGCCCACGGAATTGCGGAAGTACAGTCAATTTTTGTTCCAGTTCCTGAGATAACTCTCAACGACGGTGGTTCTGGAGCCAGTGGTGCTGAGGTTCATTTGGGACTTTGGCTACCCGTGATTGAGGGTTGCGACCTAAGTCTGGCAGAAGTCCCAGAAGAATGCCAAGTTCCTGTCATCAGTGAAATCGGACCTTACTATGACGATGGAGATGTGGATGCCCTTACACCAGCAGATCGTCTAGGTAGATTCCTCATTGAAAATTTCGTGCCGCATGGATATGGGGTCGCACAAGTTTCCGTTTTCGGAACCGGTGAGTCAAATCATTGCATGGACCTCATGGGACACGACGAACAGGCAGGAATCAAAGCAGCAGTCGATTGGTTAGGTATGCAACCATGGTCCAACGGTAAAGTTGGAGCCATCGGCAAATCATACGATGGAAGCACCCCCTGGAATGCGGCTGCATCAGGAACAGAATATCTTGCCACAATCGTACCAATGTCAGGGCTTATTGGTGTTCATGACCTCATGTGGCGAAACGGTAGCATGGAGGCAAGAGGGGCGATAATGCATAACGGAGTCTACGGATTCTTCGGAGTGGACGGAGATGCTGGAGACAGCGAAAATGTGTGTGAAGGATATGTAGAGGGATACTACGCTGGACCTGCAGCTTACATGAGTGGAGACAATCTCGCTTGGATGGGTTCTGACTACTGGCAAGAACGTCATTTCTTAGCCGATGCGCTACAAGTCTACAACGGTTCAATCTACATTATTCACGGAATGCAAGATTGGAATGTCGATCCCCACATGGCTTTCCCAACACATCAGATGGCTATCGATGCTGGCTATGATGTCAAAGGATGGTACGGTCAATGGGCGCATGATTACCCCGACAGAAAAAGCGGCCATTCCTCGCTCTCAAGTGGCCGTGGTGCGGAAGCATATCCCTACACTCTTCGCTGGGATTGGGCTGATGACCTGCTCGAATGGTTCGATTATTACCTCAAGGACACCGGGCCGCAACCTCGTTTGGTCGCTGAGATACAAGACAACATGGGTGGTTGGAGAGTAGAATCAACATATCCTCCTGAAGACCAAGAATGGCTGATGTTGGGTATGGATGAATGCGATGTTTTCAGTGGAGGTGGAGTCATTACTTCCACTAGTCAGACGAAAATCAGTTGCCCGATATACAATGTTGAGGGAGAGATGAGAATTGTTGGAACTCCAACTTTCCACGTTGAAGCACAAATCTCTGCTCTTGCGACATCTGGGCACCTCTTTGTTGAGATGTTACGCACCTCGGATGAAATGCACCTAGGTCATGCAGTCATGGACCTGAGATTTCATGCCGGTGGCAAAGATGGAGAGATTCTTTCACCTGGAAGTACTGTCATCGCAAAAATGGAATTCTTCGGTATGGATGTCGTCATCCCAGCAGGGGATGGAATTGTTCTGATTATCACCCAAACTGGAGAAGATTACGTCCCGAGCCCTGTTTCTACTCAAGCGGTGACAATTTCCTTGGATTCAAACAGCATTCTTGGCCTATCTACTGTACAACGTGATTGCGAAGACCTGTTCCTTCCCCCTATGCAGGAACCTTACCCTGCTTGTCAGCCCTCTATCGAAGAGTGACTTGTATGGAGACCCTCATCATCATAGCAATCTGCGCTCTGATTGCTGCGGCCCTGACCGTTCCGGCTGGCTTTGGATTATCGACCATGCTGACCCCATTGGTGCTACTCGTTGTCGGGCCACACGAAGCTGTCGCCCTAGTTGCAGTAGTACATGCAGCACATAACGCAGCAAAATATGTCAGTCTGAAAGAACATGTTGATTTCAGCGCTTTCAAACGATATGGAATATGGTTGGTAATCGGTGCAATACTTGGGGCTCTACTACAGAATCAAGTTCCCCAAGAACCACTGCTAGTAATCATCGGCGTATTTCTCATCACCTTACCTATTCTGACTCTTAGTGAGAGTTGGACAGGATATAGAATACCAGAAGCCAACGAT